>NZ_JBIFFJ010000007.1:0-124643 GCF_043556915.1 Sulfitobacter sp. 1A15299
ACCGATGCCCAAAGGTCTTCCTCTCAGCCATCGCTCTCGCCGCCACTGTCATCTACTGGCTATGAGTCCTGAGCCTAAGGCCGCGATCTGCCGCGCCGCGCGCTTCGCATTGGCGGGGCTGCCGAAGACACCGACCTGCACATAGCCCGCCTTGGTGCTGGGCTGCGCCGCCGGGGCCGAGCGGCTGGAATAGACGGGCGCTGTCTTGATCGGACGGGCATCCCGGTGGATCGGCGCGGCATTGCGGTAGCGCAGCACCCGTTTTACCACTTGGCCATCCCGCTCGACAATCTTGACCCGCCCCAGTTTACGGCGCTGTGTCTCGATATCGAGATAAGGATAGATCAGCGGCACTTTGGCGGTCACGTCTTCGCCGGTGGCCTTGTTCACCAAACGGCGCGGCACGGTCTGGGTCCAGACCAATAGCATGTCGGCGCGGCCTTCCAAGGTTTGCTCGGCCCGGTGCGGGTTCAGACGGTCGTCTTCCCAAACCTTTCGGTATCCTTTCGGGACTTTCACATTGGTGGTGTTCACCCGGTTGATCGCCACATGTTTCGGCACGATCCGCGTCTGCGTGCCCACCGCGCGGGCGGGTTTGGCGCTGACCACCGGGGCGGCCACGGCGGCAGGGGCCACGATCCGCGCGGGTGCGGCGGCAACGCCGGGCATCACGCCCGCGCTGCGGTAGGGCTGCGGTGCGGTGCCGCGCTGCGGGCTCGAAGGGGCAAGACGCCCAGTTACAATCGGCTCCGCCTGCGGACCGCAGCGCACGCTATAGCCATCCCCGCGCCGCATGTAGCGCTGCGACAGGGGCGACGCGCCGGGACACGCGGTGACGAAGCCAGCCGGTGCCGGGGCGGCCAGTGCGACGGGTTTGCTGGGCACCACGGGCACGGGGCGCGGCGCGGTCTCGCGCACGACCTTGGGGACAGTGCTCCGGGCCGGGGCTGGCGCGACACGGCGCACCACCTTCTGCGGCGCGGGCCGGGCCACGGGGGCTTTCGGTTTCGCCTTCGGCGCGGGCGCTTCGGCGACACGGGCGGGGGGCCTCTTGGCCGGGGCGGGGTCGACCTTGGGCTGCGCCGCCTCGACCTTGGCCTCTGTCACTGTCACGCCATTCGTGGGCTGGAACCCGCAGATTTGCTGGCGCGCGCGGCTCATCCGGGGCACCCATGACACATTGCCGTCGATGCCCGCGCGGATGAACACACATCCCGCGCTGTCGACATATTGCTTGCCCTTGTAAGAGGACGGCGGAAACTCTGCCGGTTGGCTGCGGCTGTCCTGCGCTTGGGTCTGCGATCCGCCGATACCCAAGGCCGCGACGATCATCGCCATGGCAATACTTCTGGTAAGTGTCATCTAATGCCCCCACACTATCTGGTAGAACGATGCATCAGCGCGCGGCCTGAGTAAAGCACCGCGCGCCGATTAGCGAAACTTACCCGATCACTTGGTGCCGAACATCCGGTCGCCCGCATCGCCCAGACCGGGGATGATATAGCCCTTTTCGTTCAGCGCCTCATCCAGCGAGGCCGTGACGATGCGCACATCCGGATGCGCGGCTTTCATCGTGGCGACCCCCTCGGGCGAAGCCAGCAGGCAAAGGAAGATGATATTGGTGGCGCCTGCCTCTTTCAGCAGATTGATCGCCGCGACCGAGGAGTTGCCGGTGGCCAGCATCGGGTCCACGGCGATGACCAAACGGTCTTCCATCGCCTCGGGCACTTTGAAGTAATACTGCACCGGCTGGAGGGTCTCTTCGTCACGGTAGAGACCGACAAAGCCGACCCGCGCCGAGGGGATCAATTCGAGCACCCCATCCATCAGCCCGTTGCCCGCCCGCAGGATCGAGATCAGCGCCAGTTTCTTGCCGTCGAGCGTTGGCGCGTCCATCTCTTGCATCGGGGTCTCGACCCGTTTGGTCGTCATCGGCAGGCCGCGCGTCACCTCATAGGCCAGAAGCTGGCTGATCTCGCGTAGCAACTGCCGGAAGGCGGCGGTCGAGGTGGCTTTGTCGCGCATGATGGTCAGCTTGTGCTGCACCAACGGATGGTCGACGATCGTCAGGTGATTGGGGGTATCGGTCATGCGGCAGGCTCCTTTATTTGCCCTGCTTCTAGCCGCACAAGCGCCTCGCTCGCAAGCAAAGGCTGCGCGGCTAGCGTGGCAATTCTACCCCCAGATGCCCGGCGACGAAGGCTGCGACATCGGTAAAGCCGATCTGCCCCAATGCCCCTGCCCCGGTCCCCGCAACCAGCACCGGCACCCTTTCGCGGGTGTGATCGCTGCCTGCCCATGTCGGATCATTGCCATGGTCCGCCGTCACGACCAACATGTCGCCCGTCCGCAGCGCGGCGATCACCTTGCCGATCTCGGCGTCGAACCACTCCAACGCGCGGGCATAGCCCGAGACATCGCGGCGGTGGCCGTAAAGGCTGTCGAACTCCACGAAATTGGCGAAGGTCAGGCTGCCGTCTTCGGCTTCATCCACCAGATCATGCAGATGGTCCATCAGCTTGGCATCCGGCCCTTTGCGCAGCTCGTCGATGCCCTGCATGGTAAAGATATCGCCGATCTTTCCCACCGCATAGACCCGCCCTCCGGCGTTCTGCACCCAATTGGTGAGCACTGGTTTCGGCGGGGTGATGGCATAGTCGCGCCGGTTCGCGGTGCGCTGGAATGCGCCCGGTTCGCCAGTGAAGGGCCGCACGATGACACGGCCCACCTTCATCTCATGCAAGCGCGGCGCGATGTCTTGGCAAAGCTTCAAAAGGCGGTCGAGGCCAAAGGTCTCTTCATGCGCGGCGATCTGGAACACGCTGTCGGCAGAGGTATAGCAGATCGGCCAGCCGCTTTCGCAATGCTCCGCCCCAAGCCGTTCGATGATCGCCGTCCCAGAGGCGTGACAATTGCCCAAGATGCCATCGGTGCCCGCCAGCCGCGCGACCTCTGCGATCAGGTCTGCGGGAAAGGCAGGCGTCTCATCCGGGAAATAATGCCATGCCCAAGGCACCGGCAGCCCGGCCAATTCCCAATGGCCCGAGGGGGTGTCTTTGCCCTGCGAAACCTCCGTCGCGGCGCCCCAGCGGCCTTCGGGCGCAGCACCCAGCCCCGGCCCCTCCATCCCGCTGGCAAGCTTCAGCGCGGCCCCCAGACCCAACCGGTCGAGATTGGGCAGGGCCAGCGGCCCGCTGCGCCCCTCTTCGGCCTCTCCCGCCGCACAGGCCTGCGCGATATGGCCCAGCGTATTAGCCCCGGTATCGGGCAGATCACCGTTAAAGAAATCCCCCGCGTCCGGCGCGCCGCCGATGCCGACGGAATCGATCACGACCAAGAATGCACGTCCCATCAGCCGATCCTTTCCAAGATCAAATCCGGCGCTTCAACCGTCCTGTCCCCAAGCGTGATCGCCGCCAGAACCGCCGCCTCTGCCCTATCCGCAGCCGCGTCTCCCGCCGCGTGGATCGTGGCCAAAGGCGCGCCCGCGCAGATCTCTTCGCCCAAGCGCCGCACCTGCGACAGGCCCACCGCCGGGTCGATCTGGTCCGCCTCAACCACCCGTCCCCCGCCGAGATTGACGACCGCCATGCCAAGCGCCGCGCCGTCGATCGTGCTCACGTAGCCGCCGCGCGGCGCGGGTACCGTTCGGATCACCGGGGCTTTGGGCAGAAGGCGCTCCCAGTTTTCGGCGAAATCGGCGGGCGCGCCCATGGCGCTGAGCATCCGGGTGAAACGCTCCAACGCGCGGCCATCGGCGACCGCCGCGCGCAGGGCGTCGGCCCCCGCCTCAGCGGTCGCGGCCAGACCGCCATTGGCAATAAGCCCGCCGCCCAATTCAGCCGCCACATCAAGGATCGGCCCCGTCACCGCCCCAGTGAGCACCCGCATCACCTCGGCCACTTCCAGTGCGTTGCCAATGCTCGGCACCAGCGGCTGGTTCATGTCGCTGATCACCGCCGTCGTCGGGCAACCCGCCGCCGTGGCGGTGCCGCTCAGCGCTTCGGCCAAGGCGCGCGCCTGTGCAAGCTCTTTCATGAAAGCGCCCGAGCCGACCTTCACATCGAGCACCAGACCATCCAGCCCGGCGGCGAGCTTTTTCGACAGGATCGACGCGGTGATCAGATCGAGCGAATCCACGGTCGAGGTCACATCCCGCACCGCGTAAAGCCGCCGGTCCGCCGGGGCGATGTCACCGCTGGCGCTGACGATGGCGCAGCCCACATCCCGCACGACCGCGCGAAACCGCGCCTCATCCAACTGCGTGCTGACGCCGGGGATCGCCTCAAGCTTATCCAGCGTGCCGCCCGTATGCCCCAGCCCCCGGCCCGAGATCATCGGCACGTAAGCGCCGCAAGCCGCAAGCGCCGGGGCAAGGATCAGCGAGACGCAATCGCCCACCCCGCCGGTGGAGTGTTTGTCGAGCACGGGGCCGTCCAAATCCCAGTCCAACACCTGCCCCGAATCGCGCATTGCAAGGGTCAGGGCCACGCGGCCCGGCTGGTCCAAGCCATTGAGGCAGATGCCCATGGCAAAAGCCCCGGCCTGCGCGTCACTGACACGGCCATCGGCCAGCGCCCCGGCCATCCAGGTCAGCGCCTCTGCATCCAATGCCTCACCATGGCGCAGCCGCGCCAGAATGTCCCGCGCGCTCATGCGGTTAACCCTGCATATGGGCGACGCCAAAGGCCCCCGGCAGCAGGTCGCCCATGGTCGTCTGCTGTTCCTTGCCCGCCACGGTGGCCATGGTCACGGGTACATCCCCGCCGGAGAATTCCGCCAATTTCTGTCGGCAGCCGCCGCAGGGCGTCACCGGCATATCGCTGCCCGCCACGACATAGACCTCGGCGATCTCACGCTCGCCTGCCGCCACCATGGCGGCAATCGCGCCCGCCTCGGCGCAGGTGCCCTGCGGGTAAGCGACGTTTTCGACATTGCAGCCACTGAACACCGCCCCCGAGGCGGTGCGGATCGCCGCGCCGACCTTGAAATTCGAATAGGGCGCATGGGCGTTTTCCCGCACCAACACAGCCGCGTCGCGCAAATCAGTCATTAGGCTCTCCCTTTTTTCGGACTATAGAAAATTGCCCCGCCCTGTGCGATGCAAAACCACATGTCACGTCAATCGCCTCTTAAAACCCTTGCAAAATGACCTGCAAGGGCGACGCTGGGGCAAAGCCATCCGGCACCCAGACCGCCCGCCACCAAAAGCCGCTTTGCTTGCGCGCGAAAATTAGTTTAACGCTAAACCATTATTTGGGAGAAGCATAAACGATGTCCGACACCCCCAACCTGCGCCAAGCTGCATTGGATTACCACGAACACCCCCGGCCCGGGAAACTGGAGATCCGCGCGACCAAACCGCTGGCCAATGGCCGCGATCTGGCGCGGGCCTATTCACCGGGCGTGGCCGAAGCCTGCATCGAAATCAAGAACGACCCCGACGCCGCCGCGCGCTATACCTCGCGCGGCAATCTGGTGGCCGTGGTCAGCAATGGCACCGCGGTGCTGGGGCTGGGCAATATCGGCGCGCTGGCCTCGAAACCGGTGATGGAGGGCAAGGCCGTGCTCTTCAAGAAATTCGCCAATATCGACTGTTTCGACATCGAACTCGATCAATCCGACCCCGAGAAACTGGCCGAGATCGTCTGCGCGATGGAGCCGAGCTTTGGTGCGATCAACCTCGAAGACATCAAGGCGCCCGATTGTTTCGTGGTCGAAAAGATTTGCCGCGAGCGCATGAACATCCCCGTTTTCCATGATGATCAGCACGGCACCGCCATCGTCGTCGGTGCGGCGGTCAAGAACGCGCTGCATGTGGCGGGCAAGCGTTTTGAGGACATCAAGATCGTCTCCACCGGCGGCGGGGCTGCGGGCATCGCCTGCCTCAACATGCTACTGAAACTCGGCGTGAAGCGCGAGAACGTCTGGCTCTGCGACATCAACGGGCTGGTTTATGAAGGCCGGACCGAGGACATGAACCCCAGCAAGGCCGAATATGCGCAGACATCCGACCTGCGCACGTTGGACGATGTGATCGACGGGGCCGATCTCTTCCTCGGCCTCTCCGGCCCCAGCGTGCTCTCGCCCGAGATGGTGGCGAAGATGGCCAAGCGCCCGATCATCTTTGCGCTGGCGAACCCCACACCGGAAATTCTGCCCGATGTCGCCCGCGCCGTGGCACCGGATGCGATCATCGCTACAGGGCGCAGCGATTTTCCCAATCAGGTCAACAACGTGCTTTGCTTCCCCTTCATCTTCCGGGGCGCGCTCGATGTGGGTGCGACCACGATCAACGATGAGATGAAGATCGCCTGTATCGACGGTATCGCCGCCCTCGCCCGCGCCACGACGAGCGCGGAGGCGGCAGCGGCCTATCAGGGCGAGCAGCTGACCTTTGGCGCGGAATATCTGATCCCGAAACCCTTCGATCCGCGCCTCATCGGCGTGGTCTCTTCCGCCGTGGCGAAGGCCGCGATGGAGACGGGCGTGGCCGCGCGGCCCATCGAAGACCTCGACGCCTATAAACGCAAACTCGACGGGTCGGTTTTCAAATCGGCGCTGATCATGCGCCCGGTCTTCGAATCCGCCCGCTCCTCCCCCCGCCGTCTGGTCTTTGCCGAGGGTGAAGACGAACGGGTGCTGCGCGCAGCCCAAGCGATCATCGAAGAGACGGTGGAGCGGCCCATCCTCATTGGCCGCCCCGAGGTGATCGAACGGCGCATCGAAAAAGCGGGTCTGAACCTGCAACTGGGCCAAAACGTCGATCTGGTGAACCCCGAGAACGACCCCCGTTACCGCGATTATTGGGAGACCTACCACAGCCTGATGTGCCGCCGCGGCGTCAGCCCTGACATCGCGCGGGCGATCATGCGCACCAACACCACCGCCATCGGCGCGGTCATGGTTCACCGCGGAGAGGCCGACAGCCTGATCTGCGGCACCTTTGGCGAATTTGGCTGGCACCTCAATTACGTCAACCAAGTGCTGGGCCGCGACGGTTTCCGCCCGCATGGCGCGCTTTCGATGATGATCCTCGAAGACGGGCCGCTCTTCATCGCGGATACCCAAGTGAACCTGCACCCCACCCCCGAACAGATCGCCGAGATCGCCATCGGGGCCGCCCGCCACGTCCGGCGCTTTGGAATCGAGCCGAAAGTGGCGCTCTGCTCACAAAGCCAGTTCGGCAATCAGGGCGAAGGGTCGGGCAAACGTCTGCGCGCGGCGCTGCAACTCCTCGACGCGGGAAACCATGATTTCGTCTACGAAGGCGAGATGAACATCGACACCGCGCTGGATGCCGAGTTGCGCGCGCGGCTGCTGCCCTGCAACCGGATGGAAGGGGCCGCCAATGTGCTGGTCTTCGCCCATGCCGATGCCGCCTCGGGCGTACGCAACATCCTGAAAATGAAGGGTGACGGGCTTGAGGTCGGTCCGATCCTGATGGGGATGGGCAACCGGGCGCATATCGTGTCGCCCTCGATCACCGCGCGCGGCCTGCTGAACGTGGGCGCCATCGCGGGCACGCCGGTCGCCCATTACGGCTAAGGCCTGCGCAAAACGCCGCCCCCTTTCGGGGACGGCGTTACATGGTCGAATTTAGGGTTATTTGCGGGACGTGGCGGGCTTGATGTCCGCGACGGAGGACGGGGCCTTGGCGGCGGGTTTTGCCGCGGCCTTGGCTTGCTTCTTCTTATTGCCGATTTTGTCACCCATGGTCGGGCCCTTTGCATGCAAGCGGCGCTGGCATCATGCCGCGCCTATGGGCATCATGGCAAAGTCGTGTTTCGGCGCTGATCCGTTTTCGACCAAGATGTCGCAAATATCGCGCCGCCCCGAAAGGCGGCGCGAAGCCGCTTAGAACCGCCAGGTGAAGGCGCGGCTGACGCCGATGCGCATGGTCCATTGATCCTCTGACCCGGCCTGTGTGATCGGGCTGTCGGCGGCGTCATTCAGCAGACGTTGATAGGCCACGGCCCCTTCCAGCGCCCATGCGTCATCCAAACGGTAGGTCGCCTCGACCTCGACCCCCGCGCCCAGCAGACCGCCACCGGCCTCATAGGCGGCGAAGTTCGTGGTGGCGGTGTCGACGCCGTAATAGGTGTCGGCGTAGGTGTCGTTGCCAAGGCTGAAACGCGGGCCTGCGGTGATGGTCCAGCGCTCATCCGGGCGGAAGATCACATCGGCACCGATGTCGCCGGTCACGCCTTCATGGCCACCAAAGCCACGGCGCACCTTGCCGAAGACCTGCCAGTTCACCTCGCGGTAGACCACGCCAAAGCCCAGTTCGACCGCCGCGTCGATATCCTCAAGCCCCGCAAGCTCCGCGTGATCGGAACTGTCACGCTCGCCCAGATAGCGGAACGCGCCGGTAAAGCCGAAACCGGTCTTGGGCGCTTCGCCGATGTTGGTGCCGATCCTGCGCCCGCCCCATTCCAGCGAACCAAAGGTAAAGGCCAAATCCGGCGTCGCGCGATAGCTGCTGGCGCCCGGATAATCCGGCGCCGCCCCGACACCGCCGCGCAGGGCGAAGTTGAACGAACGATCCTGCGCCACCGCGGGCAGTGCGGCAGCAATGGCAAGGCAGGAGGCAAGAGGCAGGGAAAGGGCGAGGCGCATAGGGGCAGGCTCCGGAAAAAGCGTTGAATTTCTGCGCAATCTAGCATGACGCGCCGCGACTGACAGGAACAATAGCGATCCGCTTGCCGAAATCTTCCTAAGCGGCCAGAGTGACTGGAAATAATTGCGCGTCACCACAGCTATACCCGTCCTGTGGGTTTGCCGCACAGCGCAACAGGAGGAGGAACACCATGGGATATCGCGACACCTACGACCGCTGGAAGGCCGACCCGGAAGCCTATTGGCTTGAACAAGCCGAGGCGATCGACTGGGACATCGCGCCGACGCGCGCGCTGTTTGATCGGGGCGACCATATCTACGAATGGTTCGCGGATGCCAGTGTGAACACCTGCTACAACGCCGTGGACCGCCATGTCGATCAAGGCAATGGCAGCCGCGTGGCGATCATCCATGACAGCCCGATCACCGGCAGCAACTCCACCCTGACCTATGGGGAATTGCAGGCCCATGTCGCCTCGCTCGCCGGGGCGCTCGTGGCCCAAGGGGTCGAAAAAGGCGACCGCGTGGTGATCTATATGCCCATGGTCCCCGAAGCGGTGGAGGCGATGCTGGCCTGCGCACGCATCGGCGCGATCCATTCGGTGGTCTTTGGCGGTTTTGCCTCAAGCGAGTTGGCGGTGCGGATCGACGATTGCAAACCCAAGGTGATCATCGCCGCCTCTTGCGGGGTGGAGCCGTCGCGGGTGGTGGATTACAAACCCCTGCTCGACGGGGCCATCGAACAGGCCAGCCACAAGCCAGACACCTGCATCATCCTGCAACGCGGCCAGAAACCCTGCGAATTGAACCCCGAGCGGGACATTGATTGGTACGCCGCCCAAGACGGCGTGCGCCCGGCTCCTTGCGTGCCCGTGGAGGGGAACCACCCGGCCTATATCCTCTATACATCCGGCACCACCGGCGCGCCCAAGGGCGTGGTGCGGCCCACGGCGGGGCATCTGGTGGCGCTGAACTGGACCATGAAAAACGTCTATAACGTCGAGCCGGGAGAGGTCTTTTGGGCCGCCTCGGACGTGGGATGGGTCGTGGGGCACAGCTATATCTGCTACGCGCCGCTGATCGCGGGCAACACCACCATCGTATTCGAAGGCAAGCCCGTGGGCACCCCCGATGCGGGCACCTTCTGGCGGGTGATCGAGGAACATGGCGTGGCAAGCTTCTTTACCGCCCCCACCGCCATCCGCGCCGTGAAACGCGAAGACCCCGAGGGCAAGGAGATCAAGAAATACGACCTGTCGAGCCTGCGTGCGCTCTATCTCGCGGGGGAGCGGGCCGATCCCGATACTGTCGAATGGGCGCAGGAGAAACTGGGCAAGCCGGTCTACGACCATTGGTGGCAGACCGAGACCGGCTATACCATCGTCGGCAACCCGGCAGGGCTTGAAGCGCTGCCGGTCAAGGTCGGCTCTCCTACCGTGCCGATGCCCGGCTATGACGTGCAAATTCTGGATGAGCGCGGCGATCCCCTGCCCGCCGGAGAGTTGGGCGCCATCGCCATCAAACTGCCCCTGCCCCCCGGCACCCTGCCGGGGCTCTGGAACGCCGAAGACCGCTTTCGCAAATCCTACCTCAGCACCTTCCCCGGCTATTACGAGACTGGCGATGCGGGCCGGATCGACGAGGACGGCTATGTCTGGATCATGGCGCGCACCGATGATGTGATCAACGTCGCGGGGCACCGCCTCTCGACCGGCGCGATGGAAGAGGTCTTGGTCGGTCACCCCGATGTGGCAGAATGCGCCGTTGTGGGGGTGAGCGATGAGCTTAAAGGGCAGATGCCCGTCGGTTTCCTCTGCCTGACCAAGGGTGTCGACCGCCCGCATGAGGAAATCGTCGCCGAATGCGTCACCCGGATGCGCGACCAGATCGGCCCCGTCGCCGCCTTTAAACAGGCCGTGGTGGTGGACCGTCTGCCCAAGACCCGCTCAGGCAAGATCCTGCGCGCGACGATGGTGAAGATCGCCGATGGGGAGGATTTCAAGACCCCCGCCACCATCGACGATCCGGCGATTTTGGACGAAATCCGCACAGCGCTTGAGGGTATCGGCTACCCGCAGGGCTAACCAAGAACCACATGGCGATGGACCTTTGCCTGTCCGGCGCTACAGTTACCCCACAGAAACGCGCGCGCAGACCAGCCCGCGCGTTTTTTACAATTGCGTTGCTTGCGCAAAATATGCGAAGCGCCCCCGGAAATGCCCCCTGGCGGGGCCAACCACGACAGCACATTCAGTGGGTCTTTTCCCTCCCGGAGCTTGCCCTCCGGCCGCGCAGAAAGGTTTTCGACGTGCAGACACCCTATTACCTGATCGACAAGGCCAATCTCCGCGACAATATGGAGAAGATCGCCCGCCTCCGCGCGCTTTCCGGTGCGCGTTGCCTGCTGGCGCTGAAATGCTTCGCCACATGGTCGGTCTTTGAGTTCATGTCCGAATATATGGACGGCTCGACTTCCTCGTCGCTCTATGAGGTGCGACTGGGGGCCGAGAAATTCCCCGGCGAGACCCATGCCTATTCCGTTGCCTATGCCGAACATGAGATCGACGAAGTGCTAAGCCATGCCGACAAGATCATCTTCAACTCCATCGGCCAGCTCGACAAGTTCGATGCGCAATCCGCGGGCCATGTCCGCGGCCTGCGGGTGAACCCCGGCGTTTCCACCTCGGACTTTGATCTCGCCGACCCGGCCCGTCCGTTCAGCCGTCTGGGCGAGCATGAGCCTGCGGCGATCGACGCGGTTGCCGACCGGATCAGCGGGCTGATGTTCCACAACAACTGCGAGAACGACGACTTCGCCCGTTTCGACGAGATGCTGACCCTGATCGAAGACCGCTTCGGCACGGTGCTGCATAAGATGGAGTGGATCAGCCTTGGCGGCGGCATCCATTTCACCGGCGAGGGCTATCCGCTCGACGATCTGGCGCTGCGGCTCAAGGCCTTTGCCGACCGCTTTGGCGTGCAGGTCTATCTGGAGCCCGGCGAGGCCGCGATCACCGGCGCGGCGACGCTGGAGGTCACCGTGCTCGACACGATGTACAACGGCAAGAACCTCGCCATCGTCGACAGTTCCATCGAGGCGCATATGCTGGATCTGCTGATCTACCGCGAGCCGGCGAAGGTCAGCCCTAACGCGGGCGAGCACGAGTGGATGATCTGCGGCAAGTCCTGCCTTGCGGGCGATATCTTCGGTGAATTTCGCTTCGACGCGCCGCTGAAGGCAGGCGACCGGCTCTCGTTTCAGGACGCTGCCGGTTACACGATGGTCAAGAAAAACTGGTTCAACGGCGTCAAGATGCCTGGCATCGCCATCCGCGAGTTGGACGGAACCACCCGAATGGTGCGCGATTTCGACTATGACGATTTCGCCGCCGCCCTGTCGTGACAAGGAAAGAGGTCAACACTATGAAACGCAATGTTCTTATCATCGGCGCGGGCGGCGTCGCACAGGTCGTGGCGCATAAATGCGCGCAGAATAATGACCGTTTGGGTGACTTGCATATCGCCAGCCGCACGGTTGCCAAATGCGAGGCGATCATCGCCAGCGTGCATGAGAAAAAGGCGATGAAGCAGGATGGCGTCTTCAAGGCGCATGCCGTCGACGGGATGGACAGCAATGCCGTGGCCGCCCTGATCAAGGAGACCGGCTGCCAGATCGTGATCAACGTGGGCTCTCCCTTCGTGAACATGACCGTGCTGCAGGCCTGCATCGACACCGGGGCCGCCTATATCGACACGGCGATCCACGAAGACCCGACCAAGATTTGCGAGACCCCGCCGTGGTACGGCAACTACGAGTGGAAGCGCCGCGAGGCCTGTGCCGAAGCGGGCGTGACCGCGATCCTCGGCGCTGGCTTCGATCCGGGCATGGTCAACGCCTTTGCGCGTTTCGCCGTCGATGAGTTCATGGATGAGGTCAAATCCATCGACATCGTCGACATCAACGCCGGCAACCACGGCAAGTATTTCTCGACCAACTTCGACCCTGAGATCAACTTCCGCGAGTTCACCGGCACGGTCTACAGCTGGCAAGAGGGCGCGTGGCAAGAGAACAAGATGTTCGAAGTGGGCCGCGAATGGGACTTGCCCGTGGTCGGCAAGCAGAAAGCCTATCTGTCGGGCCATGACGAGGTGCATTCGCTCTCGGCCAACTACCCGCAGGCCGACGTGCGCTTCTGGATGGGGTTTGGCGATCATTACATCAACGTCTTCACCGTGCTGCAAAATCTCGGGCTGCTCTCCGAACAGCCGGTGACCACTGCCGAGGGGCTTGAGGTTGTGCCGCTGAAGGTGGTGAAAGCCGTGCTGCCCGACCCGTCGAGCCTTGCGCCCAACTACACCGGCAAGACCTGTATCGGTGACTTGGTGAAAGGCGTGAAGGACGGCGAAGAGGTCGAGGTCTTCGTCTATAACGTGGCCGATCACAAGGACGCCTATAACGAAGTGGGCAGCCAAGGCATTTCCTACACCGCGGGCGTGCCGCCGGTGGCCTTTGCGATGCTGATCGCCGATGGCACCTATGACACCGCCACCATGGTCAATGTCGAAGAGCTGGACCCCAAGCCCCTGTTCGCCTTGCTGGATGATATCGGTCTGCCCACCCGCGTCAAAGACGACAAGGGCGACCGCGCTTGGCACGAGGCTTGAGCCTCTCCTGAAACGCAAAAGGCGACCCGCACGGGGTCGCCTTTTTTAAGTCTGCCGACGAATATCAGTATTTCGCGGCGAAGTCATCGACTTGACGCTCGGCCTCGTCTTTGGCGATGCCATAGCGTTCTTGGATTTTGCCCACCAGCTGCTCGCGGTTGCCACGAGATTCGGTGATTTCGTCATCGGTCAGATCGCCCCATTGCGATTTCACCGCGCCGGTCATCTGCTTCCAATTGCCTTCGATACGGTCCCAATTCATCTCAGGTCTCCTTTCTTCGGCTGTTAAGATGCGGGGGGATCCCGCTCTTGCATGTTCAACGCAGGCGCGAAGTTTGGGTTCCGGCAGGGCGCGAGGTGCGGCGGAAAGGCGCCGCCCCCCCCCCGGGTCAGTTGAATTGTTCCGAGATCAACCGCTCTTCCAGCCCATGGCCGGGATCGAAGAGGATCCGGTGGCTGACATTGGGGTCTGACGAGACTTCGACCGTCGTTACATCACGGTGCGACTGGCCGTCGGCATCGGCCATCACGGGGCGCTTTTGCGGCTCTTGCACATCGAAACGCACCGTGGCCCGTTTCGGCAGCAACGCCCCCCGCCAGCGGCGCGGGCGGAAGGCAGCGATGGGGGTCAGGGCCAAGACATCCGAGCCAATGGGCAGGATCGGCCCATGGGCGGAGTAGTTATAGGCGGTGGAGCCAGCAGGGGTCGCCACCAACGCCCCGTCGCAGACCAGTTCCTCCATCCGCTGGCGCCCGTCTATCGTGATGCGCAGCTTGGCCGCCTGCGGCCCCGCGCGCAGCAAAGACACCTCATTGATTGCCAGCGCGGTCGAGATCGTCCCGTCAATATGCGTGGCGCGCATGACCAACGGGTTGATCACCGCCTCTTCCGCCGCCGCCAACCGCGCTTGCAGATCGCCCTCGCGGTAGGCGTTCATCAAAAAGCCGATGGTGCCGCGGTTCATCCCATAGACCGGCGCGTCCATGTCTTGGGTGCTGTGCAGCGTATGCAGCATGAACCCGTCGCCCCCAAGCGCCACGATCACCTCGGCCTGACGCAATGGCACATCGCCATACCGCCCGATCAGGGCGGCCCGCGCCGTCTGTGCCACGCTGGCCCGGCTGGCCACAAAAGCGATCTTTAAGGACATGTCAGCAGGCTCATCCCGGCGAAGTTTCCGATCATCGGCGTTTGGGGCCAAAACAATCACATTATTCCGAGCGCCACCAGTGTTGACGCACATATCTTGCAACCTGTCGGTTTACAGCCTTCACCTCGGCCCGCGTTTCCGATAGGCAACACGCGAAACCAGCTCCAATGAGGATCCCCTGATGTCCGATTTCTTCACCAAATCTCTCGCTGATTCCGACCCCGCCCTCGCCGCTGCGATCAATGCCGAACTGGGCCGCCAGCGCGACGAGATCGAGTTGATCGCCAGCGAGAACATCGTTTCGGCTGCGGTGCTTGAGGCGCAGGGCAGCATCATGACCAACAAATACGCCGAAGGCTATCCGGGCCGCCGCTACTATGGCGGGTGCGAGCATGTCGACGTGGCCGAGAACCTTGCCATCGAACGCGCCTGCGCGCTGTTCGACTGCGCATTCGCCAATGTCCAGCCGAACTCCGGCAGCCAAGCGAACCAAGGTGTCTTCACCGCGCTGCTGCAACCGGGCGACACCATTTTGGGGATGAGCCTTGATGCCGGGGGCCACCTGACCCACGGGGCCAAGCCGAACCAGTCGGGCAAATGGTTCAACGCCGTACAATACGGTGTGCGCAAACAAGACAACCTGCTGGACTATGATCAGGTCGCCGAACTGGCGGCTGAGCATCAGCCCAAGATGATCATCGCCGGTGGCTCTGCCATCCCGCGCCAGATCGACTTTGCCAAGATGCGCGAGATTGCCGACAGCGTGGGCGCCTATCTGCTGGTCGACATGGCGCATTTCGCGGGGCTTGTGGCGGCGGGCGAGCATCCCTCCCCCTTCCCTCATGCGCATGTGGCGACGACCACGACCCACAAGACCCTGCGCGGCCCGCGCGGCGGCATGATCCTGACCAATGACGAGGCGATCTCGAAAAAGATTAACTCCGCCATCTTCCCCGGCATTCAGGGCGGCCCACTGATGCATGTGATCGCAGCCAAGGCCGTGGCCTTTGGCGAAGCGCAGCAGCCTGAGTTCAAAGCCTATGCCAAACAGGTCATCGCCAACGCGCAGGCGCTGTCGGATCAATTGATCAAAGGCGGCCTTGATACCGTGACCCATGGCACCGACACCCATGTGGTGCTGGTCGATCTGCGCCCCAAAGGCGTGAAGGGCAATGACACCGAGAAGGCTCTGGGCCGGGCGCATATCACCTGCAACAAGAACGGCGTGCCCTTTGACCCGGAAAAGCCGATGGTGACGAGCGGCATCCGTCTCGGCTCGCCCGCCGGTACGACACGCGGCTTTGGTGAGGCCGAGTTCCGCCAGATCGCCGATTGGATTATCGAAGTGGTCGACGGGCTGGCGGCCAATGGTGCCGATGGCAATGCCGAGGTCGAGGCCAAGGTGAAAGCCGAGGTCGAAGCGCTGTGCCAGCGTTTCCCGATGTATCCGAACCTGTAAGCAATTTGGCCCTCGCAGCGATGTGGGGGCCTTTTTCGCCTTCCGGCCGGGCGGTGCCCGACCGCGGGTGGGCATCGCAACCTGCGTTCCTACCCCTTTATTTCTCTACCGTGATGTGCGGCCAAGATGATGTGCCCGGCGGCGCAAAGCGCCTTGATTCCGGGTGATCATCGCCAGGCACCCCCCCTTGCCGATCCCCCTCCCCGCGCCACATTCTCTCGCAAAGGAGAACCGCATGATCATTCACCCCAAGGGCAGCCGCCCCTCTGAACCCGGCCCTGACGATTATTTCACCGGAGAGGTCGAGATGGCCCCGCTGATCTCGGCCCCGGCGCCTGCCCGCTTGCGCGGCGTGACGGTGACCTTTCAGCCCGGCGCGCGCACGGCGTGGCATGTCCACCCTCTTGGCCAGACCCTGATCGTCACCGAAGGCACAGGCCGCGCCCAGACCGAAGGCAGCCCGGTGCAAACGCTGAACAAAGGCGATGTCGTCTGGTTCGGCCCCGGAGAGAAACACTGGCACGGCGCCGCGCCCGACAGCGCCATGACCCATATCGCCCTGCAAGAGGCACAGGTCGGTGAGGCGGTCGAATGGATGGAAAAGGTGTCGGACGCGGATTACGACCCGGCCTAAGCCCTTGGGCGCGGCGGCTTACACGTAGCCGCGCCACCAAAGCCAGATCACAAAGCCTGCGAAAACCACCAGAATGTTGAAGGCCACCCCGGCCAGACGGTCAAGGATGATGCCGCGCCGCCGCGCTTTGGGGTCGATCTCTTTCAAATGTGCCGTAACCCGATTGAAGGCGGCCCAGACCGGGGCATCTTCCAACTGGCGGGCGATATGGGGATTGGCGACCAGATGCTCGGTCTTGCTCAGCAACACCCCATCGCTGCGAATGCCGCGCGGCAGTTCCGGCCCGGCGCGGTGAAACGCCTGACGCAGATCGCGGGCCTTGATGCGCAGCCTGTCCTCGAACAGGGGGCGCAGCGCCTCGGCGCGGGTGTCGAAATCTTCGCGGTCAATCATGGGCGCATCTAATCGCTCTGGTCCCCGGGCTGCAATGCCCTTAAATTTGCCCACATGTTAAATTACTCCGAATATGGCGAAGCCGCCACCGACCGCCCTACCCTGCTTATCGTCCATGGCCTCTATGGCTCTGGCCGCAACTGGGGCGTGATCGCCAAACGGCTTGCGGACGCGCGTCATGTCGTCACCGTCGACATGCGCAACCACGGCAGCAGCCCGCATCACGACACCCACAGCTACCCCGAAATGGCGCAGGATCTGGCCGAGGTGATCACGCATCTGGGCGGCCCGGTGGACATTTGCGGCCACTCCATGGGCGGCAAGGCGGTGATGATGCTGGCGCTGACCCGGCCCGAGCTGCTGCGCCGCGTGATCGTCGCCGACATCGCGCCCGTCGCTTACGGCCACACGCAACAGATGTTCATCGACGCCATGCGCGGCGTGGACCTAAGCGGGGTCGAGCGCCGCTCGGACGCCGAGGCGCAATTGGCCGAGGCGGGGGTGGAGCGCGCTTTGCAGAGCTTTTTCACCCAATCGCTCGACCTGCCCGGCAAGCGCTGGCGGCTGAACCTCGACGCGCTTGAGGCGGAGATGCCCAAGATCGTCGGCTGGCCCGAGGATGTGACCGGCCAGTTCCCGGGGCCGACCCTGTTTCTGTCGGGCGGCGCCTCGGACTATGTACAGCCCGAACACCGCGAGCCGATCAAGGCGCTGTTCCCACAAGCGCGCTTTGCCAAAATCCCCGGCGCGGGGCATTGGCTGCACGCAGAGAAACCGCGCGAGTTCGAAGCCACGCTGCGCATCTTTCTAAACGCCGAAGGCGCCGCGCCTGCGGGCTGACCGCTTCGGCCCTGTCAGATCGCCCCAGCACAGCGCCCGCAAGGGTTGAACAGACGCCCCCGCCCTTATTAATGGGGCCGTCAAAGCCATTCCCCCCTTGCAGCCCGTGCCGCCATCCCTATAAGGCAGGACAATTTGCAAAATTAGGGGGCCGCCATGCCGAAACGTACCGACATCCAGTCGATCATGATCATTGGTGCGGGGCCGATTGTCATCGGACAAGCCTGCGAGTTCGACTATTCCGGCGCCCAAGCCTGTAAAGCGCTGAAAGAGGAAGGCTACCGCGTCATCCTCGTCAACTCGAACCCCGCCACGATCATGACCGATCCCGGGCTCGCCGATGCCACCTATATCGAGCCCATCACGCCCGAAATCGTCGCCAAGATCATCGAGAAAGAGCGCCCCGATGCGCTGCTGCCCACCATGGGCGGCCAGACCGGTCTGAACACCTCGCTGGCGCTCGAAGAGATGGGCGTGCTGGAGAAATTCGGTGTCGAGATGATCGGCGCCAAGCGCGAAGCCATCGAGATGGCCGAAGACCGCAAGCTCTTCCGCGAAGCGATGGACCGTCTGGGCATCGAAAACCCCAAGGCCACCATCGTCACCGCGCCCAAGCGCGACGACGGTAAGAAAGACCTCGCCGCAGGCGTGAACCTTGCCCTTGAGGCGCTGGAATACGTGGGCCTTCCGGCGATCATTCGCCCCGCCTTTACCATGGGCGGCACCGGCGGCGGCGTGGCCTACAACCGCGAGGATTACGAATTCTACTGCCGCTCGGGCATGGACGCCTCGCCGATGGGCCAGATCCTCGTCGACGAGAGCCTGCTGGGCTGGAAAGAATACGAGATGGAGGTCGTGCGCGACACCGCCGACAACGCCATCATCGTCTGCTCGATCGAGAATATCGACCCGATGGGCGTGCACACCGGCGACAGCATCACCGTGGCCCCCGCGCTGACGCTGACGGACAAAGAATACCAGATCATGCGCAACCACTCCATCGCGGTGCTGCGCGAGATCGGGGTGGAGACCGGCGGCTCCAACGTGCAATGGGCCGTAAACCCCGCCGATGGCCGCATGGTGGTGATTGAGATGAACCCGCGCGTCAGCCGCTCCTCGGCGCTGGCGTCCAAGGCCACGGGTTTCCCCATTGCCAAGATCGCGGCCAAGCTCGCCGTGGGCTTCACGTTGGATGAGCTCGACAACGACATCACCGGCGTCACGCCAGCGTCCTTCGAGCCGACCATCGACTATGTGGTCACCAAGATCCCGAAATTCGCTTTCGAGAAGTTCCCCGGGGCCGAACCTTACCTCACCACCGCGATGAAATCGGTGGGTGAGACCATGGCCATTGGCCGCACCATTCACGAGAGCCTGCAAAAGGCGCTGGCGTCGATGGAATCGGGTCTCACAGGCTTTGACGAGGTGGAAATCGCCGGTCTCAACAGAGACCTGCCCGGCGATGCGCCCGAGAATATGGCCGCACTTATCAAAGCCGTGTCGGCGCCCACGCCCGACCGGATGCGCACCATCGCCCAAGCGATGCGCCACGGCATGTCGGACGACGATCTGCACGCGCATACGATGTTCGACCCGTGGTTCCTTGCCCGTATCCGCGAGATCATCGAGGCCGAGGAAGGCGTTCGCGCGCATGGCCTGCCGAGCGACGCCGATACCTTCCGCGAGTTGAAAATGATGGGCTTCACCGATGCCCGCCTCGCCATGCTGACTGACAGCCGTGAGGCACAGGTCCGCGACGCGCGGCTGGCACTTGGCGTCAAGGCCGTGTTCAAACGCATCGACACCTGCGCCGCCGAGTTCGAGGCACAGACGCCTTACATGTATTCCACCTATGAGACCCCGCTGATGGATGAGGCGGAATGCGAAGCGCGGCCGTCGGACCGCAAGAAGGTCGTCATCCTCGGCGGCGGCCCGAACCGGATCGGTCAGGGCATCGAGTTCGACTATTGCTGCTGCCACGCCTGCTACGCGCTGACGGATGCGGGCTATGAGACCATCATGGTCAATTGCAACCCCGAGACGGTTTCGACCGACTATGACACCTCCGACCGCCTCTATTTCGAGCCGCTGACCTTTGAGCACGTGATGGAGATCCTGCGCGTCGAGCAGGAGAACGGCACGCTGCACGGCGTCATCGTTCAGTTCGGCGGGCAGACCCCCTTGAAGCTTGCCAATGGTTTGCAAGAAGCGGGTATTCCGATCCTCGGCACCACGCCCGACATGATCGACCTGGCCGAAGACCGTGAGCGCTTCCAGCAGCTTGTGCTGAACCTCGGCCTGAAACAGCCGCGCAATGGCATCGCCCATTCCGATGCGGAGGCGATGGAAATCGCCAAGGAGATCGGCTTCCCGCTGGTGATCCGCCCTTCCTACGTTCTGGGCGGCCGTGCGATGGAAATCGTCCGCGATCAGGCCAGCCTTGAGCGCTACATCACCAATGCCGTGGTGGTCTCGGGCGACAGCCCGGTGCTGCTCGACAGCTACCTGTCGGGCGCGGTGGAGCTGGATGTCGACGCGCTCTGCGATGGTGAGAATGTCCATGTCGCGGGCATCATGCAGCATATTGAAGAGGCGGGCGTCCACTCCGGCGACAGCGCCTGTTCGCTGCCGCCCTACTCCCTCCCGCGCGAAGTGATCGAAGAGGTCGAAGAACAGACCCGCGCACTGGCCAAGGCGCTCAACGTTGTGGGCCTGATGAACATCCAGTTCGCGGTGAAGGACGGCGAGATCTATCTCATTGAGGTCAACCCCCGCGCCTCGCGGACCGTGCCCTTCGTGGCCAAAGCGACCGACAGCGCCATCGCCTCCATCGCCGCGCGGATCATGGCCGGCGAGCCACTGTCGAACTTCCCGCAGCGCCCGCCCTACCCCGATCAGGCCGCTTATGAAGACACGCTGCCCCTGGGCGATCCGATGACGCTGGCCGACCCCGATATGCCTTGGTTCTCGGTCAAAGAGGCGGTGCTGCCCTTTGCCCGCTTCCCCGGCGTCGACACGTTGCTGGGGCCGGAAATGCGCTCCACCGGTGAGGTCATGGGCTGGGACCGCGACTTCCCCCGCGCCTTCCTCAAGGCGCAGATGGGCGCGGGCAACCCGCTGCCGCGCATGGGCTGCGCCTTCCTGTCAGTCAAGGATGCGGATAAGGGCCAGAACATGCTGGAGGCGGCGAAGATCCTGCTGGACCAAGGCTTTACCCTCATCGGCACCCGTGGCACGGCGGAATGGCTCACCGCCAATGGCCATTCCTGCGATGTGGTGAACAAGGTCTACGAAGGACGCCCCGACATCACCGATATGATGAAGAACGGCGATGTGCATCTGGTGATGAACACCACCGAAGGGGCGCAGGCGGTCGAAGACAGCAAGTCGATCCGCTCCATCGCGCTTTACGACAAGATCCCCTATTTCACCACCGCCGCAGGCGCCCATGCCGCCGCCTTGGCGATCAAGGCGCAGGCCGAGGATGCGATCGGCGTGAAAGCGCTTCAGGGATAAGAAAAAGGGGCTGCCCATCGGGCGGCCCCTTTCGCATCTGGGCATGATGCCCGCCTAGCTGATGATGCACCTGACCCAGCAAAGCTGAGGCGCGAAACGCATCCGCGTGGCATGCGAGACGCTGACCTCCGTGCCCTCCAAACCGATCTGCGCAATCGGCTCGTGCATGAAAGAAGTTTCGACCAGCACCAGACGGTCACCATTGGCCATCAGCGGCACCCGGTCGCGCGAAAGCCCCGCGATGAAGTCGAGGTCAAGCAGGCTGTCCAGTCCGATGCCTTGAGAGAAATCCACCGCCAAAATCCGGCGGGTCAGACTGTCGCAATTCAGAATGCAGCGCACCTGCGTGACGCGCAGAGAGACTTCGTAACCGGTGAGCTGCTTTGCCACCGATTGCAGGCCCAAAAGGTCAGCGGCGTTGATCGGCGTCGTCTGCCGCGACAGGCTGTCGGCGATGACGGCGGTGGCATCGGTCGCCATTCCGCGCACCCGAAAGGCATCGGTAAAAGTCAGCATCGCCATGATCGACCAGACCAGCAGCGGCAGCAGAACCAGAAAGGCAATCGTCTGGCTGCCCTCTTCGGACCGGATGAAACGTTTGAACACCATTCCCGTCATCCGCGCGGCTCCGTCACGAAGGCAGTGGTGACCCGCACGCCATATGTGCCATCCGACCCTTCGGGTAATTTCCGGCCCAAGCCGGTCCCCGGCAAAAGCGGATCGAACAGACGGCAGACCCGCATCATCATCAGGTTGTTCTGCTGGCCGGGCAGAAAGCCATTTGCCGGGTCGAAATCCTCATCCCGGTCAACACAGGGCGCAGGCCCGCCCAAGTCGGCCCAATCGGCGATCGGCATGGCGCGCATCTCGATCCGGATATTCTCGATGCAGCCCGCATCGAAAACCGACCGCTCACAAATTAGCGCCTTCATCGCGTCATAGCCTGGCACAGAACCGGTGGCCAAACGCACGTCCCGTACCGCCAAATTCGTGGCACGGCGCAGCATGATCTCACGCGCGCTCCACAGCCCCGTCTCCAGCGCGAGGAAGAAGAAGTAAAAGACGAGCGGCAAGAGAATGACGAACTCGATGGTGACGCCGCCCGCCTCGGACCGGCGAAAGCGGTCTTTGACGAAGCGGATCATTTGGTCAGCCTCAGCATGGAGATGGACGCCGCGATCATGTCAAATGCGGTTTGGATCTCCAGACCATGAACGTCGAAGTAATGGGCCTCGGAAGAGGCGCAGTCTTTCAACAGGTTGAGGGAGTTGGTGTTATCGACATCCATGCCAATGGAATAAATGACAACCCCTGCGCTATTGGCGAGGCCGCAAATCTGGCGCAGGCGGCGGTCTTTTTCACCGGCGTCGACGGTCCATTGCATGCTGTTGCGGAACAAGGACGCACGCGACCCCCAGTACCAGCTCCAATTGTAGCGCCGCCCATACATGTTGTAGCCATAGTAATAAGGCGACATTTCCGCCCAGACCTCAGGCCAATCTAGGCGTTCTTCCTCGCTCCTGTTTCCATAGCGATAGCTGGAATTGTTCGCGATGGTATCGTTGCTCCACATCCGTTGGTTGCCGAATGGATGCTCTGCGTAGAAGTAGGATTCGGGGTAGGCTCTGTCATCGTCATTCTCGTAATAGCTTTCTGAGGAAATGACCGAATAATAGGTGTTGCCGCGATAGGTTGTCTTGATCAGGTCCGATTCCCCAGAGGCATATTGGGATCTTAGGCGATATTCCTCACGGTTCTCCCCGTCAGTCATCAGCACCAGAACCTTCATGCTGTTGTCGGCATCATAGGGATGGGGGCGGCCCCGGAAGGCCGCGTCGATTTGCCCCGAGGCGATCAATCCGGAGACCGGGTTTTGCGTCGAAGGGTCAAGCAACGCCAAGCCCCATTTCGCCCCCATATCGATCGAGGTGGACCCCAGAGCCGTGAGCGCCGAAATCTGCGCTTTCAGCGCTTGGATCGAACTCGACAAGGGCGTGATCGCGAAACCGGCATCAAAGCGACAGACCCATTGACCGGAAGTCGGATATGAGGCCGACTCATTCCCGATCAGGAAATGCCCTGTCCGTTGCAACTCAGCGCTCGTGCTGATCCCGAGACGGCTGAAATCATCCGCATCGAAATCCACGCAATGCGAATAATTATGCTCTGACGTCACCGCATACTGACCAAGCAGCGCCGAGCCGGGGTTCACCTTGGTCGAATAAGGGACAATCGAAATCGACACCCGCCCCTCTTCGGAATCGCTTAGGATCGTTTCAACGAAATCGCTGGCCGCGTTCTTGAGCAGGTCAAGTTTGACCATCCGGCTACGGTCGCTGGTTCTTTCCCCCATCGACCCCGAGACATCCAGCACCAGCGAAATCTCGATATCCTCCACCCGCTCGGTCGCCTCGGAGCTGATCGTCATCCCGAGTGAATCGATGTCGAAAAACCGGAAGAAATAGGTGTTCAGCCCGGCGGGGAGCGAGGCTTCGACGGTGCGCCCCACCAGAATGCCGCCGATCTTTTCTTCGCTCGAAGCGATCACCACCTCGGAGGCATCAAGCCCCGCTGAGGTCAGATAGCTGCGCACGACCTCTTCCGGGTCGAGGTCTTGCGATAGGCTGGCCGCGGCCAGTACAGCATTGTCGAGATGGGTCTGAAAGGTGGTCCGCGTCCGCTCGTGGTTGGCCAGATCCACGGCCAGCCCGCCAAAGATCGTGATCCCGAAAAACACGAGCAACATGAGGACCAGCATACCGCCGGCCTCGTCCTTGCGAAAACGCTCTGCCCACGCGCAAAACATTCGACCAATCATACTGCGCCTCATGACACCTCTCTCTTTCGGAGGTTGAATCCTCAAGCACATTCTGTGCTTTAGGCTGCGGCATCCGCGGATCGTGGGCCTGTACATCACGCGCCGGAGGGGTCGCTGCCTGTAAAAATCGTGTCTGTTTTTGTTCAATTAATAATTGCTAATGACCGATCACTGCGCGCTTCCGGTTGTATAGTCAAGCCAGCGCGCGCGGGCCGGGGCGATCAAACCTTCCGACTGTAGCGGCATTCACACGTCTGCCCCGTCAAAGCCATGGCAAGTCCTGTGCGGTTTCGCTAAACTATGGAACCCGCACCTTGCTGCCCCCTGCATCAAAGTGCACCGACATGACAACGGCCCTTGCAATTCGTCCGGGGCTGCTCAGCTTTACTAGACCAGCCATGCCGTTGGAGAGAAAGGGATCACAGCGATGTATCAAGCCGCCATCACCGGTACGGGCGTTTTCACGCCGCAGCAAACCATCACCAACGCCGAACTGGTCGAAGCCTTCAACGCCTATGCCGACCTCTACAACGCCGAGAATGCCGAGGCGATCAAAGCGGGCACCCTAGAGGCCAAGGCGCATTCCTCGGAAGAGTTCATCGTCAAAGCCAGCGGCATTGAACAGCGCTATGTCATGGATAAATCCGGCGTGCTGGACCCCAATGTGATGCACCCCTTGCTGCGCCAGCGCGCGGATGAGGAACCTTCCCTCATGGCCGAAATGGCCATTGATGCCGCGCAAAAAGCGCTTGCCGCTGCGGGAAAAACCGCGGCGGATGTGGACGCTGTGATCTGCGCCGCTTCGAACTTAGAGCGTGCCTATCCCGCCGTGGCCATCGAGATTCAGGAGCTTCTTGGCGTGAAGGGCTTCGCCTTCGACATGAACGTCGCCTGTTCTTCGGCCACTTTCGGCATCCAGGCGGCAGCGGATATGATCCGCTCCGGCTCCATCCGTTCTGCCCTCGTGGTGAACCCCGAGATTTGCTCCGCCCACCTCGAATGGCGTGACCGCGATTGCCACTTCATCTTTGGCGACGTGGCCACCGCCACGCTGCTGGAACGCGCCGAAGATGTCGACGGCCCCTGTTTCGACGTCATCTCGACCCGCTGCGCGACCGAATATTCCAACAACATCCGCAACAACAACGGCTTCCTCCGCCGCTCCCGCCCGGACGGGCTGAGCGACCGGCGCGATATGCAGTTCATGCAGAATGGGCGCAAAGTGTTTAAGGAAGTTTTACCCATGGTGGCCGACCATATCGGCGGGCATATGGCCGACAACGGGTTGGAATCCGCCGACCTCAAGCGCATTTGGCTGCATCAAGCGAACAAGTCGATGAATGATTTCATCGGGCGCAAAGTGCTGGGGCGTGCGCCTGAGCCGGGCGAACAGCCCAACATTCTGCAGGACTACGCCAATACCTCCTCCGCCGGGTCGATCATCGCTTTCGCCAAGAACTCCGACGATCTGGAAGACGGCGACACCGGGCTGATCTGCTCTTTCGGGGCGGGCTATTCCGTGGGCTCCGTCATCGTCAAAAAGCGCGGCTGACGCGCAACGCCCGGCCCTAAGATCGGGGCGGGGTTTGCATCTTGATCCGCTGTCATGGGCGGCGTAACACCCTGCCCATGGCAAAGCTTTACTTCAATTACTCCACCATGAACGCCGGTAAATCCACGGTGCTGCTTCAAGCGGCGCATAACTATGTGGAACGCGGCATGGTGCCCTTTTTGCTCACCGCGCAGTTCGACAATCGCGCGGGCGAAGGGCGCATCGCCTCCCGCATTGGCATCGGGCAAGAGGCGGATACTTTCGCCCCGGGCGAAGACCTTCTGGCCAAGATCGAAGCCCAGCTGGAGCAAGGCCCCTGCGCCTGTATCTTCGTTGATGAGGCGCAGTTTTTGGAGGTCGAGCAGGTCTGGCAACTGGCCCGTGCGGTGGATGATCTGGGCGTGCCGATCATGTGCTTCGGGCTGCGGGTCGATTTCCGGGGTGAGCTTTTCCCCGGCTCCGCCACCCTGCTGGCATTGGCCGATGAGATGCGCGAAGTGCGCACCATTTGCCATTGCGGCAAGAAGGCCACGATGGTCGTGCGCCGCGATGCCGAAGGCCAAGCGATGCGCGACGGCGCGCAGGTGCAGATCGGCGGGAACGAGACCTATGTCTCGCTCTGCCGCAAACACTGGCGCGCCGCCGTAGGCGACGGTTAAACCCGGTTTGGCGGGGTCTCTCCGTCGATGAAGGCTTGCAGATTGGCCACCGCCATCAGCCCCATATCGACACGGACTTCATGCGCCGCGGTGCCGAGATGGGGCAGCAGCACAGCATTGTCGAGATCACGCAGCGCCTGCGGCACTTTGGGCTCGAACTCATAGACATCCAGCCCCGCACCGCCGATGCGCCCCGCTTGCAAGGCTTCGATCAAGGCGGCTTCCTGCACCACATCGCCGCGGGCGATGTTGATCAGATGGGCATGGCGCTGCATCGCGCGGAGAACGCTGTCATCGATCAGATGCCGCGTCTCGCCGCCGCCGGGCACGGCGATGACAAGCACATCCACGGCTTCGGCCAGCGCGGTCAGGCTTTCGACACGGGTGGCGCGAAAATCGAGGTCTTTCTCACTGCGGTTGAAATAGCTGACCTGCATTTCGAAACCATAGTGGCAGCGCCGCGCGATGGCCTGCCCGATCCGGCCCATGCCGACGATGCCAACCCGCTTGCCGGTCAGGTGCAGCCCCAGCATCTGCGTCGGGTGCCAACCGGCCCATGCGCCTGAGCGGACCAGCCGCTCCCCTTCGGCAGCGCGGCGGGCGGACATCAGCATGAGCGTCATGGCGACATCCGCCGTGGCATCGGTGACGGCGCCGGGCGTGTTGGTCACCTCCACCCCCGCCGCGCGGGCCGCTGCGGCGTCGATGTGGTTATAGCCAACGCCGAAATTGGCAAGGATCTTGCAGCGCGGCTTGGGCACATCGGCGAAAACCTCGGCCGAGAAGGCATCCCCCAGGGTCGGCATCACCCCGTCATAGTCGCGCAGCGCGGCGCGCATTTCGTCGCTCGAAAGCGGCGCGGTTTCTTCGCGCACCGTCACTTCGCAGCCCTTCAACGCTTCGGTGACTTCCTTGGGCAAGGGTCTGGCAATCAATATCTTTTTCAATGCATCCGCCCTCCTTCGGGCACTTTTTGATCGGGCGACAAAAGCACGATCTCTCCGTCCTTGTCGGGCAGGCCGAGCACCAGCACCTCGGACATGAAAGGCCCGATCTGGCGCGCGGGGAAATTGACCACGGCCACGACCTGCCGCCCCACCAGCGTCTCCGGCGTATAATGCGCGGTGATCTGGGCCGAGGTCTTACGCTCGCCAATCTCCGCGCCGAAATCCACCCAGAGTTTGATCGCCGGTTTGCGCGCTTCCGGAAAGGCTTCGGCCCGGATCACGGTGCCGACGCGAATGTCGACCTTCAGGAAATCGTCGAAAGTGATCTCAGCCATTTGCGAGCTCCCGCGATCTGTCTGCCGCGGCGGTGACTGCGCGCTTGAGAAGGGGCGGGAAGCCTTCGGCCTCATCCATCAAAACCTCAAGCGCCGCTTGGGTTGTGCCATTGGGGCTTGTGACGTTGACGCGCAGCTGCGCCGGGTCTTCATCGGCTTGCATCGCCAGCGCCCCTGCCCCGGCGACCGTCGCCTTGGCCAATTGCATCGCCAATGTCTCGGGCAAGCCTTGGGCCACACCGGCGGCGGCCATGCATTCGATCATGTGAAAGACATAGGCCGGGCCGGAGCCGCTGACCCCGGTGACCGCGTCGATCTGCGCCTCTTCGGTCAGGCGGACGACCTCACCCACCGCGCTCAGCAGCGTTTCGGCTTCATCCAAGGACCGGCTGCCCGCCTTGGCGTTGCCGACAATGGCGGTGATCCCTTTGGAGATGGCGGCAGGCGTGTTGGGCATGGCCCGCACAATGGGCGTGTCGCCGCCGAGGACGCTTTCGAAATAGCCGATGGTCGTGCCCGCCGCGACGCTGACGAACAGTGTTTCGCCATTGCCCATCGCCTGAAGCGTTGGCAGCGCGTCCGCCATCATCTGCGGTTTGACCGCCACCAGCACCACCGCCGGCGCGGCGGGCAGGACGGCGTTCAGGTTCACGCCCGTCCCTTGCAGCCAATCGGAGGGTTTCGGGTCCACGACCCAGACCGCGCTTGCAGGCAGACCCTTCGCCAGCCAGCCCTCCAACATGGCCGATCCCATTTTGCCACAGCCCAGCAAAACCAGACCGTCGCGTGCCACTCTCCCGTCTTTCATCCTATCCCCCGAAGTTGTTCGGGGACTTTGTTACGCCCGGCCGTAAGCCTCTGCAATGGCGACGTCCATCGCGGCCTTGGGGGTTTGATCGCCCCAGACCAGCAATTGCAGCGCGGGATAGTAGCGTTCCGCGCCCATGACGGCGGCGCCGATCATCGTGTCGATCTGCTCTGGCCCCGCGACCTGTCCGCCCGCCAAGACCAGCCCGTAGCGGTAGACCATCAGCTGCTGATCGGCCCAGAAGCTGAAGGCCCCCGCCCAGCATTGATCGTTGACGAGGTTTAACAATTCGTAAAGTTCCGGCAGTTTTTCAGCCGGAGGCTCCATCTCGAAGGTGCAGATCAGGCGCAGCGTTTCGTCATAGGCCGACCATGCCAGCGTGATCGAATAGGTCCGCCACTGCCCCTCGACTGCCATGGCGATCTGGTCATCCGCCACGCGGTCGAACTCCCAATCATGGTGGGCCGCGATATTCTCAACGATATCAATGGGGTGGACGTCTTCTTCAAGGTAATGCTCGGACAGGGCCATTTCGCCACCTCTCAATCTGTTCCACGGGGTGGGACTTGGCCCACCATGCATGGAAGCCTGCACAAATAGGCGTGTAGGTTCACATCACCTATACAAGATATGGTGCTTGCAGCGGAACGGTCTGGCAAGGTTTTTCTTGGGGATAACCACAATTGATAGGGGATAACCGCAATAACTTGTGGGTAAATCGCGGAAAACGTCTATAATTTGGAGGGAGTGGGCGCGACGGGCCGTAAACGGTCCCTGTCCACGCCGGGGATCGCCGCCCCGGGCCGGGGCGGCTGATCGAATTTTATCGGGCTCAGCCCTTGGCTTCGAGCTTGTCGAGCCGCGCTTTCAGCGCTTCGTTCTCTTCGCGGGCCTTCTGCGCCATGGCGCGCACCGCGTCGAACTCCTCGCGGGTGACGAAATCACGATCGGCAAGCCAACGGTCGAGCATGCCTTTGAAGGCGGTCTCGGCCTCGTCCTTGGCGCCTTGGGCGACGCCCATCGCATTTGTCATCATCTGTGAAACGTCGTCGAAAAACTTGTTACGGGTCTGCATGTCTGGCCTCCGGAGGTTTGTTAGCCTCTATATGGGGCGCGACGCCCTTGCTCGCAAGGTTGACTTCCCCGCGCGGCCTTGCTCAATCAGCAGCATGATAGCCATGCTCCCCTTCCCCGATATCGCGCCGGAAATCTTTTCGGTGACCCTGTTTGGTTCCACCTTCGCGCTGCGCTGGTATGCGCTGGCCTATATCGTGGGCATTTTGCTGGGCTGGCGCATCGCCACCGCAGCGGTCAAGCGCCCCCATCTGTGGAAGGACGACACGCCGGTGATGAAGCCCGGTCAGGTCGAGGACCTGCTTTTTTGGGTCATCCTTGGCGTGATCCTCGGCGGGCGCTTAGGGTATGTGCTGTTTTACCAACCGGCCTATTACCTGTCGAACCCCGCCGCGATCTTGCAGCTTTGGGAGGGCGGCATGTCCTTCCATGGCGGGGCGCTTGGGGTCATTCTCGCCGGTCTTTTCTACACATGGCGGCACCGGATCCCGGTGATCTCGACCGGGGATATGGTCTGTCTGGGGTTGGCGCCGGGGCTGTTTCTGGGGCGGCTGGCGAATTTCATCAATGCCGAGCTTTGGGGCCGCCCGACCGATCTGCCTTGGGGCGTCACATTCCCCGGCGAGGCGGCGCAGTTCTGCCCCGATGTGGCGGGCATCTGCGCGCGCCACCCCTCGCAACTCTATGAGGCGCTGCTGGAGGGGCTGCTCTTGGGCGGCGTGCTGATCTGGATGGCGTGGAAACGTGGCGCGCTCAAGATGCCGGGGCTGATTGGCGGCACTTTCCTTGCGGGCTATGGCGCGGCGCGGTTCGCGGTGGAATTCCTGCGCCAGCCCGACGCGCAATTCGTCACCCCCGGCAACCCGCTGGGGCTGGCGTGGCATATCGGCGGCTGGGGGCTGACCATGGGGCAAATCCTATCGCTGCCGATGATCGCTGTGGGCGTCTTCCTGATCATCCGAGCGCGGCGGCAGGCATGAGCCTGAAGGACCATCTGCTCACAAGGATCGCGCTGGAAGGGCCGATGCGGCTGGACGCCTATATGCAGTCCTGCCTGCTGCATCCCGACTGGGGGTACTACACCACCCGCGCGCCTTTCGGCCCGGAGGGGGACTTCATCACCGCCCCCGAGATCAGCCAGATGTTTGGCGAGTTGATCGGCCTGTCGCTGGCGCAAAGCTGGCTGGATCAGGGCGCGCCCTGCCCCTTCACTCTGGCCGAGCTTGGGCCGGGGCGCGGGACGTTGATGGCCGATATCCTGCGTGCCACGGCGCGGGTGCCGGGGTTTCAGGCGGCGGCACAGGTCACGCTTATCGAAGCCTCTCCTTCTTTACGCGACGCGCAGCGCGAGACCCTGCAAGGGGTCGAGGTCACTTGGGCCGAAAGTGCCGCTGACCTGCCGGACGCGCCGCTATTCCTCATCGCCAATGAGTTTTTCGACGCGCTGCCAATCCGGCAATTCCTCCGCCAAGGCGCAGGCTGGGCCGAGCGCCGGGTGGGTGCGGCAGAGGGGGCGCTGACCTTTGGCCTCGGCCCCGTGACCCCACAGCCCGCCCTCGCCCATCGGCTAGAGGATACCAAGGACGGCGACCTTATCGAGCTTTGCGCCCCGGCGGCAGAGATCATGCAAGAGATCGGCAAACGCATCACGGCCCACGGCGGGGCGGGGCTGATCATCGACTATGGCGATTGGCGCGCCTTGGGCGACACGCTGCAAGCGCTGGAAAACCACAGCCCTGCCGATCCGCTCGCCAATCCCGGGCAGGCCGACCTGACCGCCCATGTCGATTTCGAGGCGCTGGCCCGCGCCTGCCCCTGCCCCCATAGCCGCGTGGTCACCCAAGGCGTTTTTCTGGAGCGGTTGGGCATCACCCCCCGCGCGCAGAGATTGGCCGAGGCGCTGACCGGTGACGCGCTTGGCAACCATATTGCCGCACATCGACGGTTGACGCACCCGGCGGAAATGGGAAACCTGTTCAAAGTGATGGGGCTCTACCAAAAGGGTCAGACGCCGCCCCCGGGGACAGAAATATGACGCTCGAAATTCTGACATCCGATGCGCTTGCCCCTTTGCGGCACGGGTTTTTCACCCGCCGTGGCGGCGCGTCGTCGGGGGTGTTTTCCGGGCTGAACTGCGGCAGCGGCAGCTCGGACCAGTCCGAGATCGTGCGCATCAACCGCGCCCGCGCCGCCGAGGCAATGGGCCTGCCTGCCGATCACCTTGTCGGGGTGCATCAGGTGCATTCCGCCACCGTCGTCACCGTGACGGAGCCGCAGGACGACAAACCCCGCGCCGATGCCTTGGTGACAAAGACCCCCGGCATCGCCCTGTCGATCCTGACCGCTGACTGTCAGCCTGTGCTCTTCGCCGATGCACAAGCCGGCGTGGTCGGCGCGGCCCATGCTGGCTGGCGCGGTGCGCTTGACGGGATACTCGAAGCGACCGTCGATGCGATGGTCGATCTCGGCGCCACCCGCGAAAAGATCACCGCGGTGATCGGCCCCTCCATCAGCCAGCGCGCCTATGAGGTCGGGCCGGAGTTTCTGGACAACTTCATGAACGCCGACCCCGAGTTTGCCCGCTACTTTGCCCAGGGCGAAGGCGACCGGCTACACTTCGACCTGCCCGGCTTTGGCCTGAACCGGCTGCGCGCGGCGGGGGTGGGCCACGCGGAATGGACGCGGCATTGCACCTACGCCGATGCCGCGCGATTCTATTCCTACCGGCGCACGACCCATGCCAAGGAAGCGGACTATGGTCGCTTGCTCTCGGCGATCACCCTCTGAACGGGGCGGAATTGCGGCAACGCCTGCCCGCTTCGCGCCGCATTGCTGTTGTAAAATTTGAGCCAATCCAGCTAAAACAGCGCCACTGTTTCCCGCGAACCCCGCAAACTGCCGAAAAATAACAGTTTTTAAAGTAAGGCAAGGGTGCCCCAAACCGCCCTTCGAACCCGCCAAATTCCCACAAGTTTCTCGCCCACGGTCAAAAACCGGCCCGATTGCACTGCGATAGTGGATGCAACGATGCCCGCGTGACCCGAAGAGGAACAGAGCCATGAAAAAGAACCCGCGCTTCATCAAATCCGTTGTCGAGACGGCGGCCAAGACCGACACCGTCATGCCTTGGGCCCGCGGTGCGCGCCGCGCCGCATTCATCGCCAAACGCTCCGGCAACGCCCCGGTCCGCAAGACCGCCTGAAAAGTTTCCCCCGGTACCGGTGCCACGTGCCCGGTATAGCAGACCGCCCCTCGTGACGTTGATTCGTTGCGAGGGGCGTTTTCGCCCGAATATGGCGCGCCTACCCCAGACGGGGAAACAGCCCCCCGCATTCCGCCGAGATTGGCGCGCAAAGCGCAGCACTCAGGCCGGATATTTTGACAAATCCCGCAGAACATGGCGCAGTATCCAGCAGCCCGCGCCGGTGCGTGCCGCACTGGCACCGCTGCGCCGGGCCGACACAGGGTTTTGCATGACTGAGACCGCCACCAAATCCGAAGGCCCGCCGCCCGCGCCGATGCGCAGCTACGAAGTCGCCGCGCTCCGCGCCGACGGGTCGCTCTATATCGGCCAAGACACCGCCCCCGCCGCACCGATTTTCGAAGCCGCTTTCGCGGCCTTTGCCCGCGGGACGCCGATCCAAACGGTGCAGGGCGATATTGCCATCGAGGATCTCCAGCCCGGCGACATGATCAACACAAGCACCACAGAACCGGCGCCGCTGGTCTGGATCGGGTCGAGCCGTTTCATCCCGGCGGACAGTGGACGGCTGCCCCTCATCCGCATCATGCCCGACAGTTTCGGCGAGGGGCGCCCGAGTGCCTTCCTTACCCTCGGCCCCGCCGCGCGGGTGCTTCAAACGCCGCCCCACCTGCGGGCCGCGGCGGAGGGCAATCGCCTGCTCACCACGCTGCGCGAATTCGTGGATGGGGTTAATGTGATCGAGGTCACCCCGCCAACCCCGGTGCGCCTGTTTCACATCTGCCTGTCGCGCCATGCGGTCATCAAGGCAGGCGGGCTAGAGATAGAGACCTTTCACCCCGGCGCTCAAGCGCTGCGCGAGGTGGCACCCGGCCTGCGGGATCGCTTTCTATCCATGTTTCCGCAGATCGCGCATGGGCGGGATTTCGGCCCCCTCGCCCATCCCCGCGCGCCTGAGACGGCAAAAGACCCCGCCGACAGCTGACCTCAAGGCGCGGTCGAGAGCCGCGCTTCCAACACGTCGAAGGGCACGCCGGGCTCGTCCTTGGCCCCTCGGATCACGAGGCTGGTCTTCACGCTTTCCACATTGGGCGTGGTCAGCAATTGCCCGGTCAGGAAGCTTTGAAAGCTCGACAGGTCCGGTGCCACGCATTTTAGGATGAAATCGACCTCACCGTTGAGCATATGGCACTCGCGCACCAGCGGCCAACCACGGCATTTCTCTTCGAACGCGCTTAGATCGGCCTCGGCCTGAGAGGCCAGCCCGACCATGGCAAAGACCTGCACCTCGAAGCCCAGTTCGCGGGCGTCGACATCCGCATGATAGCCTTTGATATAGCCTTGCTCTTCCAAGGTGCGCACGCGGCGCAAACAGGGCGGTGCAGAGATACCGACGCGTTTGGCCAGTTCGACATTCGTCATCCGGCCATCAGATTGCAACTCGGCCAAGATCATCCGGTCTATCGGATCTAGTCGTGTACCCGCCATAACATCCTCAGTGAATTTTCGATTCTTATAGCAGCCTGCGTGGTGCGCGCAATAAAGTTTCACACAAGCGCAATATTCTTTACCCTGACCCTTTACGTCAACCGCCCCCCGTTCACGCAGGCGTCATGACGGGGCCGCGACGGCAGGGGTTTAACGGCTGCACGGCTATCGCTATATGAGGCGGGCAATATCAATGATAGCCCGGGGGCGCCAGATGGCCGAGACACGTAAAACCAAGGTACTGATCATCGGCTCCGGCCCTGCGGGTTACACCGCCGGGGTCTATGCAAGCCGCGCCATGCTGGAGCCGATCCTCGTTCAAGGCATCGAGCCTGGCGGCCAGCTGACCACCACCACCGAGGTCGAGAACTGGCCCGGCGACAGCGAGGTGCAGGGCCCAGACCTGATGATCCGGATGCAGGAACACGCAAAGGCGATGGGGACCGAGATCATCGGCGACATCATCACCGACCTCGACCTGTCGAGCCGTCCGTTCCACGCCAAGGGCGACAGCGGCACCACCTATGTGGCCGATGCAGTGATCCTCGCCACCGGCGCCCGCGCCAAGTGGCTCGGGCTGGAGAGCGAAGAGAAGTTCAAGGGTTTCGGCGTCTCGGCCTGTGCCACCTGCGATGGGTTCTTCTACCGCGGCCAAGAGATCGTCGTGATCGGCGGCGGCAACACCGCCGTGGAAGAGGCGCTGTTCCTCACCAATTTCGCCTCCAAGGTCACGCTGATCCACCGCCGCGATGAGCTGCGCGCCGAGAAAATCCTGATCGACCGCCTGATGAAAAACCCCAAGATCGAGCCGCTGTGGTTCCACGAGCTGCACGAGGTTTACGGCACCGACAACCCGCTCGGCGTGGAAGGCGTGAAGGTCAAGCACACCAAAACCGGCGAGATCACCGACATTCCCGCCAAGGGCGTTTTTGTCGCCATCGGCCACGCGCCCGCCAACGAGTTGGTCAAGGACACGCTGGAGACCCATATGGGGGGCTATGTCGTGACCAAACCCGACAGCACCGAGACCTCGATCCCCGGCGTCTTTGCCGCCGGTGACCTGACCGACCACAAGTACCGCCAAGCGGTCACCAGCGCCGGCATGGGTTGCATGGCCGCACTTGAGGCCGAGCGTTTCCTTGCCGAAGTGGGCGATGACGAGGGCAAAGATACCTCCCTCCCGCTCGGCTACGGGGCCGAGGTGAAGGAAGACGTTTAAGTCAGACGAAGGCGCGGCGGAGATAATTCTGGTTTCCGCCGCCCCTCAGCACCCGAATTGCAGGCCACCCTCGGATCGTGGGATTTCGGCCTTTAACGGGGCGACATCCCTTAGAACTATAGACTTTTCACTGCCATTGCAGCTATGGCAGCCAGGACCGAAGCCGCCTGTTCCCTGAAGAAAAGTGATAGTCATGATGCCCAGCAACCTCACGCCGATCCCCGAACTCTACGTCTCTTACGAGTCGTCGCAAAAGCTGAAGGTGGAGGCGGGCAATCTGGTCAGCCTTGACCTCACCCCGCGCCAGATCTGCGATCTGGAACTCCTGATGAACGGCGGCTTCAACCCGCTCAAAGGGTTCTTAGGCGAAGAGGACTACGACAGCGTGGTCGAGAATATGCGGCTGGCGGACGGCTCCCTCTGGCCCATGCCGATCACCCTCGACGTGACCGAGGCTTTCGCCGAGACGCTGGAAGTGGGGCAGGACATCGCCCTGCGTGACCAAGAGGGCGTGATCCTAGCGACCATGACCGTCAGCGACCGCTGGACCCCGAACAAATCCCGCGAGGCCGAGAAAGTTTTCGGTGCGGACGACGAGGCGCATCCGGCGGTGAACTACCTGCACAACCAAGCGGGCAACGTCTATCTCGGTGGTCCGGTGACCGGCATCCAGCAGCCCGTGCACTATGATTTCCGCGCCCGCCGCGACACGCCCAACGAGTTGCGCGCCTATTTCCGCAAGCTGGGCTGGCGCCGCGTCGTGGCCTTTCAAACCCGCAACCCGCTGCACCGCGCGCATCAGGAACTCACCTTCCGCGCCGCGCGTGAAGCGCAGGCCAACCTGCTGATCCACCCCGTTGTCGGCATGACCAAACCCGGCGACGTGGACCACTTCACCCGCGTGCGCTGCTATGAGGCGGTGCTCGATAAATACCCTGCCGCCACCACCTCGATGAGCCTCTTGAACCTCGCCATGCGCATGGCTGGCCCGCGTGAGGCCGTCTGGCACGGGCTGATCCGCAAAAACCACGGCTGCACCCATTTCATCGTGGGCCGCGACCACGCTGGCCCCGGCAAGAACTCCGCCGGTGAGGATTTCTATGGCCCCTATGACGCGCAGGACCTGTTCCGCGCGCATCAGGAGGAAATGGGCATCGAAATGGTCGATTTCAAACATATGGTCTGGGTGCAGGAACGCGCTCAATATGAGGCCATGGATGAGATCAAGGACAAAGACAGCGTTACCATCCTGAACATCTCGGGCACCGAGCTGCGCCGCCGCCTGCGCGAAGGGCTGGAGATTCCTGAGTGGTTCTCCTTCCCCGAAGTCGTCAAGGAACTGCGCCGCACCTCCCCGCCGCGCTCGAAGCAGGGCTTCACCGTGTTCTTCACCGGTTTCTCCGGCTCGGGCAAATCCACTATCGCCAACGCACTGATGGTCAAGCTGATGGAGATGGGCGGCCGCCCCGTGACGCTGCTGGATGGCGATATCGTGCGCAAGAACCTTTCCTCTGAGTTGGGCTTCTCCAAAGAGCACCGCGATCTGAACATCCGCCGCATCGGCTATGTCGCGTCTGAGATCACCAAGAACGGCGGCATCGCCATTTGTGCGCCGATCGCGCCCTATGCCACCACCCGTCGCGCGGTGCGCGAAGATGTGGAGAACTTCGGCGCCTTTGTCGAGGTGCATGTCGCGACCTCTATCGAAGAGTGCGAGCGCCGCGACCGCAAGGGGCTCTACAAGCTAGCGCGCGAAGGCAAGATCGAAGAGTTCACAGGCATTTCTGACCCCTATGATGTGCCGCAGAACGCCGAACTGGTGTTGGAGACCGAGAATGTTGAGGTCGACAACTGTGCCCATCAGGTGTTGCTGAAGCTTGAGAACATGGGGCTGATCGCGGGGTAATCCGCTGAGCCTCCGCAGGATGGAAACGCAGCCCCTCGGGGCTGCGTTTTGCGTTTCGGCTCAGGCCGTCTCTGGCATGAAGACTTGGCCCGACATCACCACACGCCCCTGCCCCGCCACACGGACACCGGTGATCGCATCGCGGGGGCCAAGCACCTCAACCCCTGCCCGACCGGGGCGGCCCATGAGGTGACCTTGCTCAGCCACGAAGGCCGGGCTGTCGATCAATCCGCGCGCCCAGAGATAGGCCGCCATGGCACCCGTCGCCGAACCGGTGAAAGGGTCTTCGGCGGGGCTGGGTGGGGCCAGCAGCAGCCGCGCATAGGTATCGCCCGCCGCGGTCGCGCCTTCGAGGGTGACCCAGAAAGGCTCCATCATATCGCTGCCCTGCCCCAGATGGGCATCATAGGCCGCGAGCGCCTCGGGGTTAAGCTTCAGCCCTTCCAAGGCGGCGCGGCTGCGCAGAACGGTGATACAGAACGGCAACCCGGTGGAGACCACCTGCGGCGGCGCGATGATATCCTCGGGGGCCACGCCACCCACCTTGGCGACGAGATCGGCAGGCACTTCTTCCCCGAAAACCGGCGCGATCTGGGTCATGGCGATTTGGGAGCCGCGGACCTCAACCTCAACGATCCCCGCGCCGGTCTCCAACCGCAGCGGCCCTTCGCCGATCAGCCCGCGATGGCGCAGCGCCGCGACGGTGGCGATGGTGGGATGGCCTGCAAAGGGTATCTCACGACTGGCGAGGTAGTATTTCACCCTGAAATCCGCGACCTCCGACGGGCCGGTAAAGGTGCATTCCACGAGAGATGTCTCGCGCACATAGGCCATGCATAGCTCATCCGACAACCCTGCCCCGCCATGCACCACGGCGCAGCCATTGCCGCCGAAGACTTGGTCGGTGAAGGCATCCACCCAGTCGAAATCGAAATCCATAAGACCGCTCCCAATAAAAAGGCCGCAGCGAACTGCGGCCTTGCATCGGGCTTAGCGTATCGTCGTGCCGTGCGGCGTCAATGCACCATCACCGGGCGGTAGTCATGCTCTCGCGCCAATGAGAAGGCGAGTTTCTGATCACCGACCAGCGCCAATTGCTGCCCTTCGGCATCGTGCACGGCATAGAGAAGCTCAAGCCCCTCGGCCTGATCGCGCACCTCGCGCGGCAGATCGGCGACAGCGATGGTTTTGACATAGACCATGCGGTTGTTTCCGTGGGTGATTGCGTCTTGCATGATGTTACCCCTTCTTGATCTTGATGGTTTGAACCACCGTTTCAGGCTTGGCGCGGGTCAGGTCGACATGTAGCAGACCATTCTCCATAACCGCTTCGCCCACATCGACCCCATCGGCCAGTACGAACGAGCGCTGGAATTGACGCGCGGCGATTCCACGGTGCAGAAACACCCGGTTTTCGCCATCGTCGGACTGACGCCCACGGATCACGAGCTGTCTATCCTCAACGGTTATCGACAGATCCTGTTCCGAAAAACCCGCCACCGCCAGCGTGATGCGATAGCTGTAATCTGAGGTTTGTTCGATGTTGAACGGCGGATAGCCTTCGTTTCCGGCCTTGGCGCTGCGTTCAAGCACCCGTTCCAATTGTTCAAACCCAAGCATATGCGGGTAAGAGGCAAGCGTTAATTTCGTCATGCGACACGTCCTTATCAGGTCAAGCGACAGTGTTTCACAGGCCCCGCAACCGGCAGCCCGTTGCATTGAATATGGGGGGGCTTCGGCAAGGGCGCAAGGGCTATGCCAAATGATCTCAACCGCTTATATTCAAGGTTCAGATGCCCAACGGAATCACCTGCCCATGAATGCCCCTACCGATCTGTCGATGAAAACGGACGAAGTGCTGCGTGTCGAGCTTGAGGTCTTTCGACGGGAACATCGCGATCTGGATGACGCCATCCATGCGCTGGTCGAACGCGGCACCGGGGATCAACTGACCCTGCAACGCCTCAAGAAACGCAAACTGCGCCTCAAGGATCTGATCGCCCAGATCGAAGACCGGCTGACGCCCGATATCATCGCCTGACCCATTATCCCCATGGCCCGCGGCAATCGGCGTTGCCAGATGGGCCGTGATGGGTATAGTGCGCGCTCTGATCCACCAAGAGAAGGCCCGCAGCAATGACCACGCCCCCGGTTGGCATCATCATGGGGTCCCAGTCCGACTGGGCCACCATGCGCGAAGCAGCAGCCCTGCTGGACGAGCTTAACATCCCCTTCGAGGCGCGCATCGTCTCCGCCCATCGCACCCCGGACCGGCTTTGGGATTATGGCAAGACGGCGGTGGACCGGGGTTTGCAAGTTATCATCGCGGGCGCAGGCGGGGCGGCGCATTTGCCGGGCATGATGGCCTCCAAAACCCGCGTGCCGGTGATCGGTGTGCCGGTGCAGACCAAGGCGCTGTCGGGGGTGGATTCGCTCTATTCCATCCTGCAAATGCCGCGCGGCTTTCCGGTCGCGACCATGGCCATCGGGGCCGCAGGCGCGGCCAATGCCGCTTTGATGGCGGCGGGCATCCTTGCGCTACAGGACGCCGAACTGGCCAAGCGGCTGGACGATTGGCGCGACGCGCTCAGCGCTTCGATCCCCGAGGTGCCGCATGACTGACCCCCTGCAAACCGGCGCTATCATCGGCATTCTGGGCGGCGGTCAATTGGGCCGTATGCTTTCCGTCGCCGCCGCACGGCTTGGCTTTCGCACCCATATCTTCGAGCCGGGCGCAAACCCGCCCGCCGCCGATGTTGCCCATGCGGTGACCACCGCCCCCTATGACGACCACGAGGCGCTGGAGGCTTTCGCCCGCGCCTGTGACATCGTCACCTTCGAGTTTGAGAACATCCCCACCGAAGCGCTCGACGTGGTCGAGGCGATCACCCCGCTGCGCCCGGGCCGCGAGGCGCTGCGCATTTCCCAGGACCGGCTGACCGAGAAGACCTTCCTCGGCGATCTTGGCCTGCGCGTGGCCCCTTTCGCCGATGTGACCGACGCCGCCAGCCTGAAGGCCGCCGTGGCCCAGATCGGCACGCCTGCGATCCTCAAGACCCGGCGTTTCGGCTATGACGGCAAGGGCCAAGCGCGGCTGAAAGACGATACCGACCTCGACGCCGCCTGGGCCGAGATGAACGGCGCGCCTTCCGTGCTCGAAGGTTTCGTGAACTTCAGCGCCGAGATTTCTGTCATCGCCGCGCGCAGTGCCACGGGCGAGGTCGCTTGTTTTGACCCCGGCGAAAATGTCCACCGCGACGGCATCCTGCACACCACCACCGTGCCCGCCAAGATCAGCAATGCACAGCGCACCGACGCGGTGCTGCTCGCCGGTCGCGTGCTGAACGCGCTGGATTACGTCGGCGTCATGGGGGTCGAGCTTTTCGTCACGCCGCAGGGGCTGATCGTGAATGAGATCGCCCCCCGGGTGCATAACTCTGGCCATTGGACGCAGAACGGCTGCACCATCGACCAGTTCGAGCAGCATATTCGCGCCGTGGCCGGGTGGCCCTTGGGCGACGGGCAGCGCTATGCGGATGTGGTGATGACTAACCTCATCGGCGATGACATGGACCGCGTGCCAGAGCTCGCCCGCGCCCGCGACACGGCGCTGCATCTCTACGGCAAGGCCGAGGTCAAACCGGGCCGCAAGATGGGTCATGTCAACCAGATCACCCGCGGCTGAGGTCAGCCAAAGAACCGTTCCGCCACTGCGCCGGACATGAAGCTCACCTGCCCCGCCGCGAAAGTGGCGGCGACGCGGCCCGTGGCCTTGTCCAAGACGACGATATCGGCGCGTTTGCCGGGCGCCAGCGTGCCGCGATCCGAAAGCCCCAGCACCTGCGCCGGCCCGGATGAGACCAGCGCCCAAGCGCCCGCAAGGTCCAGCAACCCGCTCTGCGCCAGCATCAGGGCGGCGCGGCGCGGCGAGGGGTAATGATAATCCGACGCCAGCGCATGACAGAGCCCCATGCTGATCAGGTCCAGCGCCGAAAGGTTGCCGTTGTGCGACCCGCCGCGCACCACATTGGGCGCGCCCATGATGACCGCATCTCCCGCCCCATGCGCAGCCTCGGCGGCTTCCTGCGTTTCGGGGAATTCCGCCAGCGTCACGCCCCGCGCCCGCCAAAGGGCGCGGCCCTCGGCGGTCTGGTCGTCATGGCTGCCCATCTTGACGCCCCGCTGCGCCAGTTCCGCGCAGAGCCCGTCCAGCGCCGCGGGCACCTCGTCGCGCCGCGCGTGCATCTCCTGCATCTGCGCCAAATGGCTCTCCGGACTGCGCCCGGCCTTTAGCGCCTGCCCGACCAGCCGTTTCGGGGTCTTACCGGCCGCCAAACGGTCATGCGCCAAGTGATCGTTGAACACCACATAGCCCACGCCCCACTCCGCCATGCGCTGCGGCAGACTGTCGTAGAGGTCGAGCATATGGGTCTCGAACCGCAGCTGCGGGCGGATGTCGGTGACCAACTCCGGCGCGGTGTCGCGGATGCCGCTAAAGACCTGATCGGCAAACGCCAGCCCCCGCAGCCCACCTTCCCAGCTGACGAATTGGGCCAAGACCGCGGTGGTCATGCCATTGGCCGCAAGCTCCGCCTCCGCCGCGACCAACCCTTCGGACAGTTGCTTCATCGCCCCGCGACGCGGAGCCAGATGCCGCTCAAACGCGTCGCCATGCAGATCGACGATCCCCGGCAAGACCTGAAAGCCGGTCAGATCGACAGGCCGCCCCACCGGGGCATCGGCAATCACCCCACCGGCAAAAGACAGCGGCGCGCGGCTCAGCCCCTCGGGGTGAAGCACCTCTGCGTTGACGAGATCAAGGTTTGGCATCGTCCCCTCCCAACCCAGGCAGGCAGCCCGCTTCGGGGCAGCCGATCGCATTCAAGACCCCGTCGATAAAGGTCATCGACCGGTCGAAACGGCCGGTTTTCAGAAAGGCCATGGTCTGCGCGATGACGCGCGGGTTGTTCATCATGAACGTATGGGTCACCGGCAGAACGATATGGTCTTTCATCCCCGCCACACGGGTCGAGGCGACCGAGACTTTCCCGTCATCCGGCCCCGGCAAAAGGCTGGAAAAATAGGGGTTGAGCGACTGTGACCCGGCAATCACGCCCAACTCGAAAGGGACCGGCGGCAATTGGTTCGGCAGCGCCTCGGCATCGGTGCCGATCTCGGCCCCCGCGGGGCCGTTCAACCACTCGAAGGCGGGGTTCTCGACCAGTTCGTCCACCACCTCGCTTCCGTGATTGGGCGGCCCCAGCATCACCACGCGCCCGACCCGGTCGGCCCCGGCCTCGGCCACCCATTTGCGCACCAGAATACCGCCCATGGAATGGGTCACGAAATCAATCCGCGCGGTGCCGCAGGCGTCAATCGCGCGCGGCAGGGTCTGTTTGGCCAGTTCCGCGATATTGGCCTCGGTCGAAGGGTAGCCCGGGCGCACCACGCGGTAGCCTTCGGCGGCCAAGGCGGCTTCCATCACGGCAAAAGACATCTCAGTCCGGGCCAGCCCATGCAGCAAAACAACACAGCGCCCCGCCGCGTTTTCGGCCGCGGCAGGCAGGGGGATTGCCAAACAGATCGCGGCAATCAGCAGGGTGAAAGTTCTCATCATGCCCTCCAGATAGACTGATTGCCCGGACTGTGAAATGGTCTTGGCGCGTTACCTGACGAAAGTATGCCGATGCCCCGCCCTTGCCCTCGATTGGCCGCCCGCGCCGTGCTGGTGCACGAAGGCCGGCTGCTGCTGGTCAACGCCTATGCCGATGATCGGCTCGGCCTGATGTGCGCCCCCGGCGGTGGGGTAGAGGCCGGTGCCTCCCTCCCCGACAACCTGCGCCGCGAGGTTTTTGAGGAAACGGGCCTCACGATCTCGGTCGGCGCGCCCTGTCTGGTTAATGAGTTCCACGACCCCGGCGGCGATTTCCATCAGGTGGACATCTATTTCAGATGCCACATCCTCGGATCCGCCCAAATCGCCCCCGAATGGCAAGACCGGGAAGCCATCGTCACGCGGCATCAATGGGTCACTCAAGCGGAACTGGCACAAGTCCCGCACAAGCCCGATAGCCTCGGCACGGTCGCCTTTGGCCCCGAGGAGGCGGCAATCACCTACGATCCGTTGGAGCCGATTTTGCGCTGATCGCCCAGGCGATCCCGCCCAAAACCAAGGCCGTTGCGAGGACAAGCGTCAAGTTCAGCGGCTCCCCCAGCAGCAGCGCCCCGGCGAGAATCGCGATGATCGGCACGCTCAGCTGCGCCACCGCCGCCGTGCCTCCGTCGATCCGCGTCAGCACCGCATACCACAGGGCATAGCCGAGGCCCGAGGTCACCCCACCACACAGCGCGCCCAACAAAAGCCCCGTCACGCTGAAATGCGCCCCCGCAAAAGCAGGCAGGATGAGCATGAACGGCAAGCACAGCAAAAAGTTCGCCGAAGTCGCTGCCAGCGGATCGCCAGTTCTGCGACCGATGATCGTATAGGCGGCCCAGCCGATCCCCGCTAGCACCATCAGCCCGGCGCCGATTGGATTCGTGGAACCCTGCCCATCCGGCCAAAGGGCCAAAACCAATCCCGCAAAAGCCGCCGCAGCACCCGTGATCTGCCGCGCGGTGGGCGCCGCGCCAGTCAAAGCGGCGTAGGTGAACATGGTGATCTGCACCACGCCGAAGAGAATGAGCGCCCCGAGCCCCGCGTCCAACGTCAGATACGCCAGACTGAACCCGATCATATAGACAGCCAGGCTCACGGCCCCACCGATCCTGTTGCGTCGCAAAAGCGGCAGCCGCCCGCCCCGCAGCGCAACCATCACTGCCAAGACCAAAGCCCCCGCCCCGACCCGAACAAGAGCAAAGCCCGCCGGATCGATATGCCCGCCGTCGACGGCCATCCGGGTTAAAATCGAGTTCGCCGCAAAAGCGCACATGGTGAGAGCGGAAAGAAGAAAAAGCTGCATGCCATATCGCTTAGCCGCCCTCACCAGCCGCGCCAAGCGCGGATTGAATTTTGCATCGTGCCCTAACTGGGTCGTGATGATCTCCTCCTTCGCGTCGGCTGGCTTGGACGGATAGAGTGGTGCGAGCCTTGGATGACTTTAATGGCGCCAGTGGGAATGTCTTGGCTCTCCGCGGTTGCTACTTCATTGCCACCCCCTCCATACGCACGGATACAGTCGTACCACGCCCGGCCCCCGTGGATATCAAACCGGCATGGCCCCTATAGGCCGTCGCGATTTTGCGAACCAAGGCCAGCCCCAAGCCCGACCCCTCGACTTCATCGCGCGATCGCAATGTTGTCATCGGCTGGAAGACACGCTCATGATATCGCGGCGGTATTCCCGGCCCATCATCGGAAACGGTAACTATCATGGCCGCCCCTTCGGTTTTAACAACCACCTCGACCCGCCCGGAACACCGATCATGATGCTTGATCGCGTTTCCAATCAATGCGGCGAAGAGACTGTGCAAGTCCTGTTCGTCAACGCGGACACAATCGCACCCAAAGTAGTGGTCAATCTCAAAACCCTTCGGCAGCCCGACTTCCTCTACCGCGGCATCAAAGGCCTGCCGAAGCTCAACCTCAGACACATTGCGGCCCCTTCCGGCGCGCGAGTATTGAAGCAGGTCGACCAGCATCCGATCCAACCGCCGCGTATGCCGCATCATCAAGGCGATGGAACTGTGGACCGCAGGGCTTACCTCCAGCCCCGCGTCCTCAATATCCTCGGCGATCCATTCAGGCAGTTCCAACAACGCGCGAATGGAGCCGCGCAGATCGTGGCTCACCAAATGGATAAATTCCTCAGCATCCGCCCCGGGAGGCTGCGGCGGTTCGCGCGAGGGTAGCTTATGGCCTGCAGGTAGCTTTAACAGCCGCTGCGTCATATCGCGATCTCCCAGCGATCGGCGCGTGAGCGAACTACCCCGGGCGCGCGAACTAAAACTAGCGGCTCCATCAAGCGATCTCCCTCAGGAGTCGACGCGCCTCGGCCGGATATTTCGCACGCAGACGCGCCCACCTTTGTATTTGCCTTTCGCGACCAACCCGGCTGGTGATCAGCTGCCATTGCTGTGCCACCCGGGTCAGAGCCATTTTCGGCGAAACCCCGCCCTGAAGCGCCTTATCCAATCCCCTCCCCAATGTTTGGAAATACTCAGACTGTCCTTTCAGATAAAAATCCGGAATCGCCCGTTTAAGCGCCGCGCGATGCACCTCAAGAAAGGATTTTGAATAGGCCGCCTCTACCCCCAGGTCACTGTAGTGCTCATGACGAAAAGGGTCGAAAAACCCATCCGGCTGTCGAACGGCGAGTGTCGACATTGCCGGCGTGACCGCGAAGAGGGCGAATAGGTAGGCGAGTTCTTTTTGGGTCGATGCCGCGCTGATGACAAAGCTCCATCCCCAATTGAAATAGGGGATCTCGAGCAATTCCTCCCCCAACTGCCCCCCGGGGGTTGGCCCATAGACCATCCGTCCGCGCATCGACGATCGAGGAGAGTTAAGGAATTTCTGTGTTCCGCCCCAGCCAATGTTGCAAAAGACATCACCCTTCGCGTAGCGCGCCCAATTTCCAAACAGTCCAAGGCTTGAGGTTTCGGGCGCAAGGCAGTCCGTAATCGCAATCAACTCCTCCAGCGCCGCCACACCCGGGTCATCTGCGATTTGCGGGGTCATATCGGGGGTCAGCGGCCAATAGCCTTTGGCGTGAAACCGCACCCACCATTCCCATGCGAGATACCCCGGCGTGCGGAACAACAGCCCACCATATCGACCGGCCTCTGGTGCATGAAAAAACCGGATTTGCCGGTCCAATTCCTCCCAAGTTTTTGGCTGAACAAGTGGATAGCCGAAACGATCGGCGTAACGCGCTTGTTCCTCTGGATCGCGAAGCATATCGCGATGGTAGAACATCAGATAGGCGTCGCCATCTGTTTGAAAACCATAGGTTTTACCGTCGAACCTATCTCCTTCTTGGTACAGCATAGGATCGCGAAACCCCGGCGGTTCATAGCGTGCGGCGAAGCCATCCAAAGCATGGACCGCACCTGCGGCCACGAGGTCTGCAACACCAAAAGTCGCGGGCAAAGCCACGTCATATCGCGCCTCCCCAAGCACACTATTGAGCATCAGCTCCGCGTTGATCTGATCGACATGGACTTCTTGCAAGTCGACCTCGACCCCGGTCCGTTCTGTAAAGACCTTTGCGACCGGCTCCAGATTGGCCCGCGACCCTTCTGGCAACAGAACCGAAAGCGTCTTGCCGCTACCTCCCAAATTGCGGACCTGCGCGGCCACCTTTATATCGATTGCCTCCCCAAGCGCCGGTGCGGCGATCAGCATGCTGACTCCGGCTCCCAAACCGATAGAAAACTTTCGCCTTGTTAACCTGCGCCCGCATGACACGGTTCAATCCTCCGATCCGCTGCCGGGACATCGTCCCCTCTAGCTGCTGGTTTAAGGCCAAGGCGATTAACATTGCGTTAATCGGTCCCCGCTATTCAGATGACATGAAAACGATGCATCTACCTTGGCGACTGCTACAACTTTTCGGCAGCCGCATCAGCACCCGGCTCCGGGCGGCATTTCTTCTCGTAGCCGCTATCATTGGTCTGGCGGGTTGGATTGCTACAGGGCAAATGCGCGCTGTCTTGGCCAGCCATGCTCACCTAAGCCAAGCAGCGCTGCCGATGTTGGCCGTGTCCCAACAGATCGAGCGGTCATTGAATGGCGTATTTCTTTTAATAGAACAGTTAAATCAACAAGGTAACGCCGCCTCATCCTCCGCTCTCAGCCGGGAAATCGGGGCAAAGATAAGCAAGATCTCCAAGCTCTTAGATGACGTGTCGAGGTCGGAGATCGCGCCCCCCTTGGCAGCCCGGTTGGAAAAGCGTCTGGAGATGGCGCGGCGCGCGACGAATGCGACGGTTGTCAGCCTTCAGGAGATGCGGCATGCGGAGGCAAAGATCGCATCGACTCTCGATCTAGTCGAGCAAATTCAAGAGCATAGTCACATCATGATTGATGACCTGGCCTATCGGCTTTCAAGGCAAACCGAAGCTTTTAGGCCTCCGAGCTCCGGCCAGATCCAAAATCCTACGTCCCGCTTTCCAGACCTGCTGTTAAGTGCGGTCAATTTGAATGACATTCGGCTCAGTCTCGATACGCTCATCAACGTCGTTATGTCGCAGGGGTTAGAAAACCAACCCTTTCAATTCGAGCGTGCGAAACTGCTTGTCGAAGAACATCTTCAGGATGCCATCACTCGATTACCACGCATCCACGATACGGCCAGCAGGCAGTCACTAGCCCGCCAAATTGATGCCCTGCGCGACGAACTGCTTGGCCCCGAAACCGGTTTTTTCGCCCATACAAAGGCCCGCCTGCAGTTTCACAACAACTTTGAAACGCTGCGCGCGGAACACTTGCCCATGATCGTGGAAATCTCCGATATTTCCTCCGATCTGACCCAGAATACCCTAGAACGGGTGGATGCTGCGACGGCGGCTCTACGGGATACCATCAACCGGGTCATTTGGACGGTGGGCCTCACCATCGCCGCTGCTTTCCTCGTGATTGCTCTGACCAACGGCTTGGTTATCGAACGGCAGTTTAACCGGCGCATCAGACGCTTGACCGAGTCAGTGACCGCGATCGCTCGGGGGAACCTCGACCATCCGATTACCGTGAGAGGCCGGGACGAACTTGGAGAGATGGCGCGCGCGTTGACCGTCTTCCGCACCACGGCGGAGGAGCTGCGGCGCTCGAATATCGAACTGGAGAAATTCGCCTATATCGCTGCGCACGACCTGCGTTCACCCCTCCGGGCTGTGCATGAATTGAGCCTTTGGGTGCTGGAGGACGAGGACAACGCGCTAAGCGCCGATAGCCGAAGTTATTTGCTGATGTCTCAACAACGGATCGACCGGCTAAACCGTCTTTTGGCCGATCTTTTGGACTACGCTCGCGCAGGGCAGGACCAGCCTGCGCCGGAGCCCGTGCATCTTGGCCGTTTGGTTGCCGAGCTCGCCCGCTACATCGATACCGAAGGCCGTTTCAAAGTCACCTTTACCGGGGCGGAGCAGGTCGTCGATGCGCAACTCACACCCTTGCAGCAAATCTTGGGCAATCTCATCTCGAATGCGATCAAACACCATGACCGGGATCATGGGACGATCCATATCAGTGCGGAAAAGAGGCGGGACCGTCTGGTTTTGACCATCCGCGATGATGGGCCGGGCATAGAGCTTCGACACCAGGGGAAAATATTCGAACTGTTCCAAACCCTTAAACCCCGCGATGAAGTCGAGGGGAGCGGCCTGGGCCTTGCCATCGTGAGCAAGCTCGCGTCCCACCAAAAAGGCAAGGTCACGCTAATTTCCAATCCCATCAAAGCGCGCGGCGCAACCTTTGTGGTCGAACTTCCCTTGGTTTTACCACCGCCTCAAACCCTGCCCGTGGCGGCGGCCGCGTGAAAGAAGTCGGAAAGGAATATCGGATGAAAACGACGCCCGCGAAATTTCTTATCGTCGATGATGACAAAGTCAGCGTGATGGCCATGCAACGCGCAATGCGCAAGTTGAAGATCGTTAACGAGACGGCGGTTTGCCATGACGGACAACAAGCGCTTGAGTTTTTGGCAGAGGAAGTGAAACGGCATGGGCGTTTGCCACCCTATATCATCACGCTCGACCTGAATATGCCGCGCATGGGCGGGCTTGAATTTTTGGAAGTCGTCCGGGCCGATCCCGCCTTGGAGCGTATGGTGGTTTTCGTCTTCACCACCTCCGATATGCCCACGGACGTGCAATCGGCCTATAGCAAAAATGTCGCGGGCTATATCGTGAAGGAGAACCCGTCAGAGACCTTTGCCAATGCGCTCGACATGCTGAACACCTATGCGCGGATCGTAGAGCTGCCCAGTTGACCCGATCAGAACCGGACAAGCCACAGATGGCAGCCCCGGTGAACGCAAAGAGGCGCGCCATTGCTGGCGCGCCTCCGAAACTTCAGCCGAAAGGGCTGGCTTACATCATGCCGCCCATGCCGCCCATGTCGGGCATGCCGCCTGCGGGGGCTGCGCCCTCTTTGGCGGGCTTGTCGGCAACCATCGCTTCGGTGGTGATCAGCAGACCTGCGATCGAAGCTGCGTCTTGCAGTGCGGTGCGCACCACTTTCGCAGGGTCGATGACGCCGAACTTGAACATGTCGCCATATTCTTCGGTCTGGGCGTTGAAGCCGAACTTCAGGTCGTCGCTTTCGCGGATTTTGCCAGCAACAACCGAACCGTCCACACCAGCGTTCTCAGCGATCTGACGCAGCGGCGCTTCCAGCGCCTTGCGGACGATGGAGATACCGACGTTCTGGTCGTTGTTGTCGCCTGTGAGGCCTTCCAGCTTCTTGGCGCCTTGCACCAGAGCCACACCACCGCCAACGACGATGCCTTCTTGAACAGCGGCACGTGTCGCGTTCAGGGCGTCGTCAACGCGGTCTTTGCGCTCTTTCACTTCGACTTCGGTCATGCCGCCAACGCGGATCACGGCAACACCGCCTGCCAGTTTGGCAACACGCTCTTGCAGCTTCTCACGGTCGTAGTCGGAGGTGGTCTCTTCGATCTGGTTGCGGATCTGAGCAACACGTGCTTCGATCTCGGCCTTCTCGCCAGCGCCGTCGACAACGGTGGTCTCGTCCTTGGTGATCGACACTTTCTTGGCCGAACCCAGCATGTCCATGGTCACGGACTCGAGCTTCATGCCGAGGTCTTCGGAGATCACTTGACCACCGGTCAGAACCGCGAGGTCTTGCAGCATCGCTTTGCGACGGTCACCGAAGCCCGGCGCCTTCACAGCAGCAATTTTCAGACCGCCACGCAGCTTGTTCACCACGAGGGTCGCCAGGGCTTCGCCCTCAACGTCTTCGGCGATGATCAGAAGCGGCTTCTGGGACTGGATTACCTGCTCGAGCAGCGGCACCATCGGCTGAAGGCTCGACAGTTTCTTCTCGTGCAGCAGGATGATCGCGTCTTCCAGCTCGACAGTCATCTTGTCGGAGTTGGTGACGAAATAGGGGCTCAGGTAGCCACGGTCGAACTGCATGCCTTCGACGACATCGGTCTCGGTTTCCAGACCTTTGTTCTCTTCGACGGTGATCACGCCTTCGTTGCCGACTTTCTGCATCGCATCCGCGATCTGGCGGCCGATTTCACGCTCGCCGTTGGCGGAGATGGTGCCAACCTGCGCGACTTCGTCGCTGTCGGACACGTCGCGTGCAGCGGCTTTGATCGCCTCGACGACCTTGGCAGTCGCCAGATCAATCCCGCGCTTGAGGTCCATCGGGTTCATGCCAGCGGCAACCGATTTCATGCCTTCGCGCACGATGGCCTGGGCCAGAACGGTCGCGGTGGTGGTGCCGTCACCGGCTTCGTCATTGGTCCGGGAAGCGACTTCCTTGACCATCTGCGCGCCCATGTTCTCGAACTTGTCTTCCAGTTCGATTTCCTTCGCCACGGAAACACCGTCTTTGGTGATGCGCGGTGCGCCGAAGGATTTGTCCAGAACCACGTTCCGGCCCTTGGGGCCGAGGGTGACTTTCACCGCGTCGGCAAGGATGTTAACACCCTTGAGCATCCGGTTGCGGGCATCGGTGTCAAATTTGACGTCCTTAGCAGCCATGTTGTCTTCTCCTAAAATCTTGGATTGATGTCAGCGTTTTCAAAGGGTCGGCAAGCCGGGTGGCTTACGCGATGATCCCCATGATGTCGCTTTCTTTCATCATCAGCATTTCTTCGCCGTCGACGGTGACCTCTGTGCCGGACCATTTGCCGAACAGGATTTTGTCGCCGGGTGCGACGGCCATTTCGATCAGCTCGCCGTTGTCTTTACGGGCGCCGGTGCCGACAGCCACGACTTCACCTTCGGAAGGCTTTTCCTTGGCGGAATCGGGGATGATCAGCCCGCCGGCGGTTTTCTCTTCGCTTTCTGTGCGCTTGACCAGCACACGGTCATGAAGCGGTTTCAATGCCATCTTTGCAGCTCCTTAAGGCTCAAAGTTACTCTTCCAAGCCACCCCCTCCGGGCGAGGGGTGCAGCCGTTAGCACTCGACCCATGTGAGTGATAACGATGCATAGCTAAGGAGCGGCCCGCGGCCTGTCAACAATGGTGTCGAAAAATTTTGAGCGCATTGGAACCATTACCCGGCCCCCAAAACGCGCCCCGCAGTCGCCACGGCCTCGCCCCCCTTTGGGGTCAGCCCGTATATGCCTTTGTCGACCTTTTCAAACCAACCATAGTGATCGTCCCGCATCATGCGGGTCGCCGCCGAGACGCCGGTCGCGCGGGCCACATCCGCGCCTTTGCTGGCGCCCGCCTCAAACAGGTAGAGCGCGAGCTTCAGCGCATCCTGTCGGTAAGCCGTCACCAACCCCGCGCGGATTTGGCCACCGTCGTTCGGATCGCCCTGCCGCCGGGCAAACTCGCGCAAGAGCAGCGCCGCCCGTTTGGCATTCTTGCGCGGCGCATAGGGGCCGGGATCGCAATGCACCTCGACCAGCCCATCCGACAGCCGCACGGTGATTAGCCCCAGCCCCAACCGCCGCGCCAGCGTGACGTTGTCCTTCACCGCCTTGGCAAAGCGTTTGCCCGGTTGACGGGCCACGGCCAGATAGACATCATCCGCCACTTTCAACCGCGCCAGACATTGATGGAACAGCGCCAACGAAAAGCCGAGTTTCAGTTCCACCACCACCGGCGGTTCCCCCCCGCGCAGCGCGACCACATCCGCCGCGCCGACTTCGGCCTTCACCACATAGCCCTGATCTTCAAGGAAGGCTTTGATCGGCGGGTAAAGATCGGTTTCGCGCGGATTGCTCATGGCGCGCAACTTGCCCCATCGCGCGGCGCTATGCAAAGGGCGTCGCAGCTTGAAAACGCCGCGCTATCCGCAAGGAAACGCACGCGGGCCGGGGCTCCTGCCCTCCCGCGCAATGCCGCATTGCAGCGCGCGCAGGTGACAAGCCTATTCAACCTGCTATAAGGCGCGCAAATCCACCCGAACAGACAGGACCGCCCCATGACAACGCTTGTTTTTGGCCATAAATCCCCCGACACCGACAGCACCGGCAGCCCGATCGTTTGGGCATGGTATCTCAATGAGATCAAAGGCATCCCCGCCAAACCCGTCCTGCTGGGCGAGCCGAATACCGAAGCGCTCTTCGTGCTCGACAAATGGAACCTCGAAAAGCCCGAAATCCTGACTGAGCTTGAGGCCGACACCAAGGTTGTCATCGTCGACACCAACAACCCCGCCGAACTGCCCGACAACATCAATGACGCCGACATCACCGGCATCATTGACCACCACCGTCTGGTGGCAGGGCTTGAGACACGCGGCCCAATCGAGATCAACATCCAGCCGCTCGCCTGCACCGCGACGATCATGTACAAGATGATCGGCAAGGATTGGGCGCAGGCCCCGCGCGGGGTAAAGGCCGCGGCCCTGTCCTGCATCCTGTCGGACACGCTTGAGTTCCGCAGCCCCACCACCACCCAGGAAGACCGCGCCATCGCCCATGACATTGCGCAGGATCTCGGCGTCGATATCACGGATTACGCGGCCGAAATGTTCGCCGCGAAATCTGATGTCTCTGCCTTCAGCGAAGCGGAACTGCTGCGCATGGACAGCAAGGGCTTCGACCTTGACGGCACCAACCTGCGCGTGAGTGTGTTGGAAACCACCTCCCCCGCGCCGCTGTTGGAGCGTAAGGACGCGCTGATGGCCGAGATGCCCAAAGTGGCCGAAGCCGACGGTGCCGCGCAGGTGCTTTTGTTCATCGTCGACATTCTGAAAGAAGAGGCGACCCTTTTGGTGCCCAACGACATGGTCAAACACATCGCCGAGCAGAGCTTCGGCGCTGAGGTCTCCGGCGACACGGTCGTGCTGCCCGGTGTGATGAGCCGCAAAAAGCAGATCATCCCGAACCTCAAGATGTAAGCCAAACGGGCGGGCCAAGTGCCCGCCCTCACTTTTTGAAAGGCCGCCCCATGACCCGCATTATCTCTGCCCTGCCCGACGTATCCGATCAATATGACGCGCTTTTCGTCGATCTTTGGGGCTGCGTGCATGACGGGCGCAAAGCGCTGCCCGCGGCGGTGGCGGCCTTGCAGGCCTATCGCAAGACCGGCGGCAAGGTCGTCTTGGTCACCAACTCCCCCCGCCCCCGCGGGGGCGTGGAGAAACAGTTGCAGCAATTCGGCGTGCCGCAAGACGCATGGGACAGCATCGCCACCTCCGGCGATTCCGCGCGCTCGGCGATGTTCCGGGGGGCCGTGGGCGAAAAGGTCTGGTTCATCGGCCATCCCGGAGAGCGCAAGTTTTTCGAACCGCTGACCATTCTGAAAGACCCGATCGAGATCGAGACCGTCCCGCTGGCGCAGGCCGAGGGCATCGTCTGCACCGGCCCCGTCGATGCCATGGCCGATCCGGAGGTTATGCGCCCCGAGTTTGAGCAGGCCATCGCCCGCGGGCTGAAGCTGCTCTGCGCCAACCCCGATATCGTGGTCGACCGGGGCGAGGTGCGCGAATGGTGCGCCGGGGCGCTGGCCAAGCTCTATACGGAAATGGGGGGCGAAAGCCTCTATTTCGGCAAGCCCCACGCCCCGATCTATGACCTCGCCCGCCGCCGCCTTGCCGCGCTTGAGGTCGACATCCCCGACAGTCGCATCCTCGCTATCGGCGACGGCATTCAGACAGATGTCAAAGGCGCGATGGACGAAGGAATCGATTCGCTCTTCATCACCGGGGGGCTGGCCGCGGCGGAAACCGCCACGACCGAGCAGCCAGACGAAGCCAAACTCCGCGCCTATCTCGACCGCGAAGCATCGGCCCCGACCTATGCCATCGGGTTCCTGCGCTAACCCAGAAAGAGGTTGATTTTCTGCGGCTGCGAAGCAATAAAGTTGCAACTCGGCGCAGACTAGCGTCACTTTGTTACCAGGGAGCCGTCATGTTGGACAATATGCTACGCGGGACGATCTGCATCGAAGATATCGAAGTCGGCATGTCGCGCCATCTGCGCAAGGTCGTGACCGATATGGATATCGAACTTTTCGCGCAGGTCTCGACCGACCGCAACCCGGTGCATCTGGATGACGACTATGCCCGCGAGACGATATTCGAGGGGCGCATCGCCCATGGCATGCTGACCGCCGGGCTGATCTCGGCGGTGATCGGGGAACAGCTGCCCGGTCATGGCACGATCTACCTTGGGCAATCGCTCAAATTCCTCGGCCCCGTGCGCCCCGGCGATATGGTGCTGGCCGAAGTCACCGTGACCGACATGAACATCGCCAAACGCCGCGTAAAAATGGACTGCCGCTGTACGGTCGACGGCAAACCCGTGCTGGCCGGAGAGGCCACGGTCCTCGCCCCCTCGGCCAAGCTGGACTGAACGGGCGGTTTTCGCCGCCTGTGCATCTTGCTCTTGCCCCGTAGCACGGCTAGGCAAGGCGCATGCGGATCATCCGAGATTATCAATTCGTCGACCTGCCAGATCGCGGTGCCACCGCCGCGATCGGCAATTTTGATGGCGTGCACCTTGGCCACCGGTCGGTGATCGAACTGGCGCAGCAGGCGGCCCCCGACGCGCCCCTTGGCGTCGTCACCTTCGAGCCGCATCCCCGCGAATATTTCGCCCCCGACGCCCCGCCCTTTCGTCTGATGGGCCGCGAGGCCCGTGCGCATCGGCTGGAAAAGATCGGCGTCAAACGGCTTTATGAACTGGCCTTCAACAGCACGCTTGCGGGCCTCTCGCCCGAGGCTTTTGCCCGCGACGTGCTGCATGAAGGGCTGGGGCTGGCCCATGTGGTCGTCGGTGCCGACTTCTGTTTCGGCAAGGGCCGCGCGGGCACCGCCGACGATCTGGTCCGCTTTGGCGCGCAATATGGCTTTGGCGTCACCATCGCCCCCTTGATGGCGCGCGATGAGCTGACCGTCTCCTCCACCGCCATCCGCAAGGCACTGACCCGCGGCGCGCCACGCGAAGCCGCCGCCATGCTGGGCCATTGGCACCGTATTGACGGGCCCGTGATCTCGGGCGAGCAGCGTGGCCGCGAGTTGGGCTTTCCCACCGCGAATATGTCCATCGACGGCCTGCACCCGCCCGCCTTCGGCGTCTATGCCGTGCTGGTCGACGTGCTGGAGGGGCCGCATAAGGGCAGCTATCACGGGGCGGCCAGCATCGGCACCCGCCCGATGTTCGGTGAGAACAAAGCCAATATCGAGACCTATGTCTTTGACTTCAAAGGCGACCTTTATGGCGCGCCGCTCTCGGTCGGTCTGGTCGAACATCTGCGCAGCGAAGAGAAGTTTGACAGCCTCGATGCGCTGATCAGCCAGATGGGGCAGGACTGCGACCGCGCCCGGGCCATTCTGGCGGCGTTATGAGCGATCCGATCCCCCGCAAGGGTCTGACCCCGAAGTTCTGGGAGAAGAAACCCCTGACGGAGATGTCCCAGACCGAATGGGAAGCGCTCTGCGACGGATGCGGCAAATGCTGTCTCAACAAGCTCGAAGACGAAGACAGCGGCGAAGTGGCCCTGACCCGCGTCGCCTGTCGCCTGCTCGACGACAGCAGCTGCCGCTGCGTGCATTACGAGAACCGGCATGAATTCGTGCCCGATTGCATCGTGCTGCGCCCCGACAACCTTGATACCCACGCCTATTGGATGCCGCAGAGCTGCGCTTACCGCCTGCTCTGGGAGGGCAAGCCCCTGCCCGAGTGGCACCCGCTCAAGACCGGCACGCCCGACAGCGTGCATGACGCCGGGGTGAGCGTGCAATTTGATACCGTGTCCGAATTTGATACCCCGTTCGAAGAATGGGAAGACCATATTATCGAGGAGCCCACCTAATGTTTTTCGCCTCTGACAATGCCGGCCCCGTCCACCCCAAGGTGATGGAGCGCGTGATCGCCGCCAATACGGACTACGCGATGCCCTACGGCAAAGACCCGATCATGGATGAGGTCCGCGACCAAATCAGGCAGCAGTTCGAGGCACCCGAGGCCGAGGTCTACCTCGTCGCCACCGGCACCGCGGCCAATGCGTTGGCGCTGGCCTGCTACACCCAGCCGTGGCAGACGATCTTCTGCTCCAAAGTCGCGCATATCGAAGAGGATGAGTGCAACGCGCCCGAGTTCTACGCAGGTGCGGCCAAGCTGACGCTGGTGGAGACCGAAAACAAGATGACCCCCGAGGCCCTGCGCCGGGCCATCGTCGCGCGGGTGGCGGGCGACGTGCACACGCCGCAACGCGGCCCGGTGTCGATCACGCAGGTGACGGAACGCGGCGGGGTACACAGCCTTGGAGAACTGCGCGCGCTGACCGCGGTGGCCAAGGAATACGACCTGCCCGTCCATATGGACGGCGCGCGTTTTGCCAATGCGCTGGTGGCACTGGGCTGCACCCCGGCTGAGATGACGTGGAAATCGGGTGTTGATGTGGTGAGCTTTGGCGGCACCAAGAACGGCTGCATGGGCGTCGAAGCCGTGGTGTTCTTTGACCCCCAAAAAGCGTGGGAGTTCGAGTTGCGCCGCAAGCGCGGGGCGCATCTCTTCTCCAAACACCGGTATCTTTCGGCGCAGATGGCGGGCTACCTTGCGGAAGGGACATGGTTGGAAACGGCCAAGACAGCCAATGCCAATGCAGCCCATCTTGCCCAAGGGCTACGCGCGGCGGGGGCGGAATTCCTGCATGAGCCTGCGGCGAACATGATCTTCGCCCGCTTCCCCCGCGCCATTCACCGCAAGCTGCACGAAGCAGGCGCGCGCTATTATCTGTGGAACGGCACGCTCGACGGCGATGACGCCGAGATGGTCGCGGCGCGTATGGTCTGCGACTGGTCGATCAGCCGTGAGCGGATCGACCAGTTCCTAAGCCACTTCTAAACGTTTACGCCAGCGGCACGTCCTTCAGGAAATCGCGGATCGCCTCGGCGACCTCGGCGGCATGGGTAATGGGCACCATATGCCCTGCCCCCTCGACCGAGACGCGCCGTGCGTCCGGCAAGCGGCGCATCAGCGACGCGTTGATCGCATGGGCCGCCTTGGGAGAGGCGCTGCCTTCGACCAAAAGCGCGGGCATCGACGCACGGTCGAACATGCCCGGCGCCAGCAACCCCGCGCTATCCTCCCCCAAGAAGGGCGAAGAGGCGGGGATGAAGCCGATGCGGTCGACCATATAGGCGCGGGTTGGCGCGGGGATTTGATCCCATTTCGTGCCATCGCCCCAAACGCGGTTAAACAGCCGCGCGGCGGTTTCCGCGTCCCCCGCAGCCAGTGCCGCCTCAAAAGCCGCGTTCTGCTCGTTGTATTCGGCCATCGCCTCGGGATCATCCTGTTTGGCGGCGGCGAAATAGACCGGCTCGATCAGGGTAATGCTACGCACCAGTTCAGGATGCTCGATCGCCAAACGCATCGCCACCGTCGCCCCAAAGGAATGGCCGATCAGGTCCATCGGCGCTTCGAGCAGGCTCAGCGCCATCTCTGTCGCCACGTCGTGGATATTCCCCTGCCCGTCCCAATCGCCCGACCGCCCGTGCATCGGCAGGTCGAAAGCACGCAAGGTCAGCTCATCCGACAGCGCCGCCCCGATCCCCCGCCACGCGCCGGAATGCGCCAGCGAGCAATGGATCGCCAAGGCCGGGCGCGGGCCGTGACCGAACCGACGCGCGTTGATCTCTGGGGTCACAGCTTGCCCCCGAGGTGCAGATCGAGGTCTTCCAAACGGTCCTGCCCCCAAAACTTCTGATCGCCGACGATATAGAACGGTGCACCAAAGACACCCTGCGCCACCGCCTCTTCAAGGTTCGCGGCATAGGTCTCGGCGCCTTGCAACAACCCGCTGTCGGCCAGAGCCGGATCGAACCCCGCTTCGCTCAGGCAGGCGCGGACCACATCGTCATGGCCGATGTCCTTTTCCTCGGCCCAGACCGCGCGGGTGACGGCATGGGTCAGCTTGCCCAAATCGCCCCCGCCCGCATTCTGCGCCGCGATCACCGCATAGGCCGCGGGCGCGCCATTCGTCGGCCAATGCGCGGGTTTGAGGTTGAACGGCAGGCCCAGCTTGCGCGCCTGCCGCGGCAGGTCTTGGGCGCGGTATTCATTCCGGCTGGGATGACGCTCTGCCGGGGGCAGCCCGCCGGTGCGCGGGAATGCGGCCACGATGTCGAAAGGTTTGTAAACGATCTCAGCCCCGTGCTTTTCGGCAATCGCCTCAAGCCTGTTCCCGGCGAGGTAGCAATAGGGTGACAGCGTTGCGAAAAAATAGTCGATCCGGGCCATTTGGCTCTCCTTCGGGGGCGGTGCAGCTTTGCCCGACCGTAAGCGCATGCTAAGCGGTGTCAACGTCACGAATCTGCAACCTACCGCTGCCCCGGAGCTCCTATGCCACGCACTTCAGAACCTAAACTGATCTCAGGCAATGCCAATATGCCGCTTGCCAAGGCCATCGCGCGGCGCATGTCGCTGCACCGCGGCGTCAATGTCGGCCTTGTCGATGCACGGGTCGAGCGGTTCAACGATGGCGAGATTTTCGTCGAGGTTTATGAGAACGTGCGCGGCGAGGATATGTTCATCATCCAGCCCACGTCGAACCCCGCGAACGACAACCTGATGGAACTGATGATCATGGCCGACGCGCTGCGCCGCTCCTCGGCCGCGCGGGTCACGGCCGTGCTGCCCTACTTCGGCTACGCGCGCCAAGACCGCCGCACCAAGGCGCGCACGCCGATCACCGCCAAGATGGTCGCCAACATGCTGACCGGCAGCGGGATCGAGCGGATCCTGACCATGGACCTGCACGCCGCGCAGATCCAAGGTTTCTTCGACATTCCGGTCGACAACCTCTATGCCTCCCCGATCTTCGCGCTGGATATCAAGGACGCTTTCAAAGACCGTATGGATGAGTTGATGGTCGTCAGCCCCGACGTTGGCGGCGTGGCCCGCGCGCGCGAACTGGCCAAGCGGATCAACTCCCCCCTGTCGATCGTCGATAAGCGTCGTGAAAAGGCCGGCGAAGTGGCCGAAATGACCGTGATCGGCGATGTGAAGGGTAAGACCTGCCTGATCGTGGACGACATCTGCGACACCGCGGGCACGCTCTGCAAAGCCGCCGAAGTGCTGTTGGAGAACGGCGCCAAGGAGGTGCACTCCTACATCACCCACGGTGTCATGTCCGGCCCGGCGGTTGAACGTGTGGCCAATTCCGTCATGAAATCGCTTGTCATCACCGACAGCATCGCGCCGACCCCTGCGGTTAAGAAAGCGCCGAACATCCGCATCGTGCCCACCGCGCCGATGTTCGCCCAAGCGATCCTGAACATCTGGAACGGCACCTCCGTCTCCTCGCTGTTCGAGGCGGAAACGCTGGGCCCGATCTATGACGGGATGTATGCCGCGAGCTAAGCCGCGTGCTGTGATCTAGGGCCGGCCCCAGCGGGCCGCCCACCCCTGCTAGGTCCCTCTCCCAGCATGACGGGCCTAGCCGATGACCCAGTCATCTTCCTCCCCCAGTGATCCGATTGCCGTCCACGCCAGCCGCGCGCGTGCCACGCGGGTGTCGCCCCATGTGCGGAACACCATATCAAAGCCTGCCTCGGTCACCGCCTCGGCGCAGATATCGGCGCGGGTGACGGTGCTGGCGTCGATGTCCCACAGCGACATCGTGACCTGAACATGGGGCGGCTCTCGGAAGGGTTCTGAAAAGCTGATCCGACGGCGGCGTTCACGCTGGCCATGGCCCGTCCACATCGAACCACCGTCCTCGAACTCGGAAAACAGCATCACTTCGCCGTTGTCCACGCCGATGGTATGGCTGCGCAGTCGTTTCATATTCCTAGCCTGCCCGCTTTTGTGATCACCGCACAATGATGCCGCAGCAGAGAGAGGCAGAAAAGCAAAAAGCCCCGCCAAGGCGGGGCTTTTCACTGATTTTCAACGCATTACAGGTTGGGCTGTTTGCTCGACAACCCGATGTGATCGCCCACGGCAACCATATCGGCGAGCAGCTTGGCGGCGTCATCCACGGGGCCGGGCTCATTCTCCCAGTTGTCCTTGGCGCGGGTGTAGACGGCATGCGCCTCTGCCACCATGCTGTCCATCTGCTCCTGCGTCATGTCGGCACGCGCCACGGCACGTTCCGCCAGCACAGACACGCCGCCCTGACCGCCGATTTCGGCGAAGCCGCCGGTCACGACGTATTCGGTCGTGCCCTCCGGCCCTTCCACGCGCAGAAGGCCCGGACGCAGGGTGGTGATGGTGGGCGCATGATCGGCCATGGCCGTCATGTCGCCCTCGGTGCCCGGAATCTGCACGGCCGTCACCTGCATCGATGCCAGCCGCCGTTCCGGCGAAACGAGGTCGAATTGCATTGTGTCTGCCATTGTCAGCGCTCCTTAAGCGGCGTCTGCCGCCATTTTCTCGGCTTTCGCCTTCACTTCGTCGATGCCGCCAACCATGTAGAAGGCACCTTCGGGCAGGTGGTCATACTCACCGGCAACCACGGCCTTGAAGGACGCGATTGTCTCTTCCAGCGGCACCTGAACGCCGTCGGACCCGGTGAAGACCTTCGCCACGTCGAAGGGCTGGCTGAGGAAGCGCTCGATCTTACGGGCGCGCGCCACGGTCAGCTTGTCCTCTTCCGACAGTTCATCCATGCCGAGAATGGCGATGATGTCCTGAAGCGATTTGTAGCGCTGAAGCACCTGCTGCACGTCTGTCGCCACCTTGTAGTGCTCGTCGCCGATGATCAGCGGGTCGAGCAGGCGCGAAGTGGAGCCGAGCGGGTCAACCGCCGGGTAGATGCCCTTTTCCGAGATCGAACGGTCGAGAACCGTTGTCGCGTCGAGGTGCGCAAAGGAGGTCGCCGGCGCGGGGTCGGTAAGGTCGTCCGCGGGAACGTAGACGGCCTGAACCGAGGTGATCGAGCCGTTCTTGGTCGAAGCAATACGCTCCTGCATGACGCCCATGTCGGTCGCCAGTGTCGGCTGGTAACCCACGGCCGAAGGAATACGGCCCAGAAGGGCGGACACTTCGGAACCGGCCTGCGTGAAGCGGAAGATGTTGTCGACGAAGAACAGAACGTCGGAACCGGATTCGTCGCGGAACTGCTCGGCCAGTGTCAGGCCGGTCAGGGCGATCCGCATACGCGCACCCGGAGGCTCGTTCATCTGGCCGTAGACCAGCGCAATTTTCGAATCCACGAGGTTGTCGGGAACGATAACGCCGGATTCGATCATCTCGTGGTAGAGGTCGTTGCCCTCACGGGTCCGCTCACCCACGCCCGCGAACACCGAGAGACCCGAGTGCACTTTGGCGATGTTGTTGATCAGTTCCATGATGAGAACGGTCTTGCCCACGCCGGCACCGCCAAAGAGGCCGATCTTACCACCCTTGGTGTAGGGGGCCAGCAGGTCGATGACCTTGATGCCAGTGACGAGGATCTCGGTCTCGGTCGACTGGGCCGCGAACTCGGGCGCTTCGCCGTGAATCGCGCGGGAGTTGTCCGCGTTGACCGGGCCCTGCTCGTCCACGGCTTCGCCGGTGACGTTCATGATGCGGCCCAGGGTCGCGTTGCCCACGGGCACGCGGATCTGGTCACCGGTGTTGGTCACCGACTGGCCGCGCACGAGGCCTTCGGTGGCGTCCATCGCGATGGCGCGCACGGTGTTTTCGCCAAGATGCTGCGCCACTTCGAGAACCAGCGTCTTGCCTTGGTTCTCGGTGTGGAGCGCGTTGAGAATCTCGGGCAGTTCGCCCTCGAATTGAACGTCAACGACAGCGCCGATGACCTGTGTGATTTTACCGACAGCTTGTGCCATGTCGTGTCTCCGATTTGCTTACAGCGCTTCCGCGCCGGAAATGATTTCGATCAGCTCGTTGGTGATGACGGCCTGACGCGTGCGGTTGTACTCGATGGTCAGTTTCTCGATCATCTCGCCCGCGTTGCGTGTGGCGTTGTCCATCGCCGACATCCGGGCACCCTGTTCGGATGCACCGTTCTCCAGCAGGGCCGAGAAGATCGCCGTGGCGACCCCGCGCGGCAGAAGGTCGGCCAAGACCGCCTCTTCGCTGGGTTCATAGTCGAACAATGTGGACGCTGCGCTGTCGTCGCCTGCTTCGCCGTCGAATTTGGCGGGGATGATCTGCTGCGCCGTCGGCGTCTGCATGACCACGTTGACGAACTTCGCGTAGAAGATCGTCGCCACGTCGAATTCGCCCGCGTCAAAGCGGTTCAGCACGTCTTGCGCGATGTTCTGCGCGTCGCCATAGCCGATCTTTTTGACTTCGCTGAGGTCAACATGGCCCACCAGATGAGCGCCCAGATCGCGGCGCAGCGCGTCGCGGCCCTTCTTACCAACGGTGAGGATTTTCACCTCTTTGCCCTGGGCCAGCAGATCGCGCGCATGGGCCTTGGCCTTCTTCGCGATGTTGCTGTTGAAGCCGCCGCACAGTCCGCGTTCGGCGGTCATGACCACCAGCAGATGCACCTTGTCTTCACCCGTGCCGCTGAGCAGCTTGGGCGCACTGTCGGAGCCGCCGACGCTGGCCGCGAGCCCTGCCATCACGGCATTGAACCGCTCAGAATAGGGACGCGAAGCCTCGGCAGCCTCCTGCGCGCGGCGAAGTTTCGCCGCGGCAACCATTTGCATGGCCTTGGTGATCTTGCGGGTCGATTTGACCGACGAGATCCTGTTCTTCAGGTCCTTGAGATTTGGCATTGCCTTATCTCCCGTTTAAGCGAAGTCGGCGGCGAAACCGTCGATGGCGGCTTTGATCTTCTCTTCCAACTCGCCTTTGACCTTGCGGTCGTTGTTGGTGAGGTCCTTGAGAAGGTCGTCATGCTTGCTGCGCAGATGCGCCAGCAGGCCCGCTTCGAAGCGGCCAACGTCCGAGATGTCCACCTTGTCGAGATAGCCGTGGGTACCGGCGTAGATCACGCAGACGATTTCGGAGTTGGTCAGCGGCGCGTACTGGGGCTGCTTCATCAGTTCGGTCAGACGCGCACCACGGTTCAGCAGCTGCTGGGTCGCGGCGTCAAGGTCGGAACCGAACTGGGCGAAGGCCGCCATTTCGCGGTACTGGGCCAGCGACAGTTTCACCGGACCGGCCACCGAGGACATCGCCTTGGTCTGGGCCGAGGAGCCAACGCGGGACACCGACAGACCGGTGTTCACGGCGGGACGGATGCCTTGGTAGAACAGTTCGGTCTCAAGGAAGATCTGACCGTCGGTGATCGAGATCACGTTGGTCGGAATAAACGCGGAAACGTCGCCACCTTGGGTTTCGATGATCGGCAGCGCGGTCAGAGAGCCGTTGCCAGCTTCATCACCCAGCTTCGCCGAACGCTCGAGCAGGCGGGAGTGGAGGTAGAAAACGTCGCCCGGGTAAGCTTCGCGGCCCGGCGGGCGACGCAGCAGCAGGGACATCTGGCGGTAGGACACGGCCTGCTTGGACAGGTCATCGTAGATGATCAGCGCGTGGCGGCCGTTGTCGCGGAAATGCTCGGCCATCGCGGTGGCGGCATAGGGCGCGAGGAACTGCATCGGCGCGGGCTCGGACGCGGTTGCGGCCACGACGATGGAGTAGTCGATCGCGCCGGTCTCTTCGAGCTTTTTCACCAGCTGCGCCACGGTCGAGCGTTTCTGGCCGATCGCGACGTAGACGCAGTACATCTTCTTGCTCTCGTCGTCGCCAGCGGCTTCGTTGACCTGAGCTTGGTTCAGCATCGCGTCGAGCGCGACGGCGGTCTTGCCGGTCTGACGGTCGCCGATGATCAGCTCACGCTGGCCACGGCCGATCGGGATCATCGCATCAACGGACTTGAGGCCAGTGGCCATCGGCTCGTGCACGGATTTACGCGGGATGATGCCGGGTGCCTTCACGTCGGCGATGCCGCGCTTGGTGGCGCCGATGGGGCCTTTGCCGTCGATGGGGTTGCCAAGACCGTCAACAACGCGGCCCAGCAGTTCGTCACCGATTGGCACGTCCACGATGGAGTTGGTGCGCTTGACGGTGTCGCCTTCGGTAATGTCGCGGTCGGAGCCGAAGATAACGACACCCACGTTGTCGGCTTCGAGGTTCAGGGCCATGCCCTGAATGCCGCCGGGGAATTCGACCATTTCACCGGCCTGAACGTTGTCCAGACCATAGACGCGGGCGATACCGTCACCGACGGAGAGAACGCGACCCACTTCGGCCACTTCGGTTTCCTGACCGAAATCCTTGATCTGGTCCTTCAGGATCGCAGAAATCTCTGCTGCTTGGATACCCATTTATCCGACCTCTTTCATTACATTCTGGAGGGAATTGAGCTTGGAGCGGATCGAGGTGTCGATCATCTTCGAGCCCACTTTGACGACAAGACCGCCGATGAGGCTTTCATCAACGGTCGCATGAAGTGATACTTTTTTGCCGGTGGAAGCGGTCAGCGATTTCGCCAGCTTGTCCGACTGTGTCTTCGTCAGTGCCTTGGCCGTTGTGACCTCGGCAGTGATTTCGCCTTTGGCTTCGGCAATGGTCTCGCGCAGCGCTTTGACCAGCGCGGGCAGCGCGAACAGGCGGCGCTTTTGCGCCATTAGTTGCAGCGTGTTCGCCATGGTCTTGGTCAGGCCCATCTTTTCGGCCAGCACCTTGATCGCCTGTTCCTGCTCTTCGCGGGTATAGAGCGGCGAAGTGGTCAGGCGGCGAAAATCGTCGCTGTCGTTCAATGCCGCTTCAAGCGCGGTAAGATCGCCCTCGATGGCATCGACCTGATTGGCCTCGCGGGCCAGATCGTACACGGCTGTCGCATAACGTTCCGCGATACCGGTGGAAATGGAAGCAGGTTCGGACACGTCCATCCTCTCGTTCAATAAGCGCCGGATATGCGAATATGTCGCGTCACCAGCAGTTGGCGCGGCTTGAAGTTACCCAAGACGTCTAAATCAGGGGCGATGTAGCAGACAGGTTCGCGCCCGGCAACACAGTATAGGCAGGTAATGTCGCGGCGTGCTGCAATATTGCAAGGGCTGCGGCTAATCGCGGCTCTTTGCCGCAGAAAAATGCCAGCCCATTTATCACCGGGGCGGGTCCACGAATCCGGCTCCCTCGCCTACTGCATGGGCAAAGTCTACAAGGCGCTGAGGTGTTTAGACCGGTTTCGCCTGCGGCTCTGCCATCCCCTCCAACACTCCGATGGCGCGCCTTGCGGTGCTGCGTTGCGGACGACCTCGCGGCGGGTAAACCAGTTTCGTGGCCTCCACCAAGATCGCGCCGCCGCCCATCATCGTCGGCATCTGACGTCCGATTTTCTCGAACAAAGGCGCCGATTTCATCCAGATTCGCTGCTGCGACGGGAACTGATAAAGCGCGCCAAGGTGCCGTTCGGGCAGGAACTGATGCTTGCGCAACTGCGTCTCCAGCTGCCCCGGCGAATAGGGCCGCCCATAGCCGAACGGGGTGCGGTCGCGCCGCGCCCACATGCCCGCGCGGCTTGGCACGATGAACAGCGCCTTGCCCCCCGGCCCCAGCACGCGCCAGCATTCGTCGAGCAGCTCACTGGGCCGCTCAGAGGTTTCGAGCCCATGCATCAACACCAGCTTATCCACCGCCCCCGTCTCGACCGGCCAGAGGGTCTCTTCCGTCAGGACCGAGGTGTTGGGCATCCCCGCAGGCCAAGGCATCACCCCCTGCGGGCCGGGCATCAAGACCATCACCCGCCGCGCATCCGCCAGATAGGGGCGCAGCAGGGGCGCGGCAAAGCCAAAGCCGACAACGGTCTGACCCTTCGCCTCGGGCCACAACTCCAACAACCGCCCGCGCAGGGATTTCTGCGCCGCACGTCCCAACGCGCTGCGATAATAGAAATTGCGCAGATCCTGTACATCAAGATGCATTGCAGCCCGCCTTGGTGAGTGTCACTCTTGCCGGACCATAACAACACAGCGAGGTAAGACGCCATGGCCTTTGATCTGGTCACGATTCCCTGTCTGTCGGACAACTACGCCTTTCTGCTGCGTGACCATGACAGCGGCGCGGTGGCGCTGATCGACGTGCCCGAGGCCGCGCCGATCATGGCAGAGCTTGACCGCCGCGGCTGGACGCTGAGCCAAATCTGGTTGACCCACCACCACCCCGACCACGTTCAAGGTCTGGCCGAACTGCTGACCCGCTTCCCCGCCGAGGTGATCGGTGCCAAGGCCGATTCCCACCGCCTGCCCCCGCTCGACCGGGCGGTGGCCGAGGGTGACAGCATCGAGTTGGGCGCGCTTGCGGCCCAAGTGCTCGACGTTTCGGGCCATACCGTGGGCCATATCGCTTTTCATGTGCCCAAGGCCAAGGCGGCCTTCACCGCCGACAGCCTTATGGCGCTTGGCTGCGGTCGCCTCTTTGAAGGCAGCCCCGCACAGATGTGGGAAAGCCTGCAAAAGCTGGCCGCCCTGCCCCGTGACACGACGATCTGCTCAGGCCATGAATATACCGCCGCCAATGCAAAATTCGCCCTGACCGTTGATCCGGACAATGCCGCCCTTATATCAAGGGCCAAGGACATCGACAGCGCCCGCAGCAAAGGGCAGCCGACCGTCCCCTCGTCGCTTTCAATGGAACTAGAAACCAATCCCTTCCTGCGCCCCGGCGACCCGGCCATCCGCGCGACCTTGGGGATGTCAGACGCCACCGACACGGAAGTGTTCACCGAAATCCGCAGGCGAAAAGACCAGTTCTGAGCGCCTGCAATCATGGCTCAAAGTCCTCGCTCACGGCAAATGTGACCGATTCGGACCAGAATCTTCTTGAAGATGGGCGATGATCAACCAAACTCTAATACTATGAGGCCATGGTCGGACCGGGGCCTGAGACATCTCAGCACCTCACCGACCCCGATCGAAAAGGAGCACGCCCGTGCCTTCATTCTCGACTACACTTGAGCAGGCAATCCACGCGGCCCTCGCGCTGGCCAATGCCCGCCGCCACGAATTCGCAACGCTTGAACATCTGTTGCTGGCCTTGCTCGATGAACCCGACGCCGTGCAGGTCATGAAAGCCTGTTCCGTCGATGTCTCCGACCTGCGCGATACGCTGGTCGAATTCGTCGACGATGACCTTAGCAACTTGATCACCGACATCGACGGTTCCGAAGCGGTGCCGACGGCGGCCTTCCAGCGCGTGATCCAACGCGCCGCGATCCACGTGCAATCCTCGGGCCGGACCGAGGTGACGGGCGCCAACGTGCTGGTCGCCATCTTTGCCGAGCGTGAGAGCAACGCCGCCTATTTCCTGCAAGAGCAGGATATGACCCGCTATGACGCGGTAAACTTCATCGCCCATGGTGTCGCCAAAGACCCGGCATATGGGGAATCCCGCCCCGTCACAGGCGCGCCCGAGGCCGAGGAAGAGGCCCAAGGCGTCACCGATGGCGACAAGAAGGAATCCGCGCTGGCCAAATACTGCGTGGACCTCAACGCCAAGTCCCGTGAGGGCGACATTGACCCGCTGATCGGCCGCGAGGGCGAGGTTGAGCGCTGCATTCAAGTGCTCTGCCGCCGCCGCAAGAACAACCCGCTTCTGGTGGGGGATCCGGGTGTTGGCAAGACCGCCATCGCCGAAGGTCTGGCGCGCAAGATCGTCGCCGGCGAAACGCCTGAGGTGCTGGCCAATACCACGATCTACTCGCTCGACATGGGCGCCCTGCTCGCAGGCACCCGCTACCGCGGTGATTTCGAGGAGCGGCTCAAGGCCGTGGTGACAGAGCTCGAGGACCACAAGGACGCCGTGCTCTTCATCGACGAGATCCACACCGTGATCGGCGCCGGTGCTACTTCTGGCGGGGCAATGGATGCCTCCAACCTGCTGAAGCCCGCGCTTCAGGGCGGCAAGCTGCGCACCATGGGCTCCACCACCTATAAGGAGTTCCGCCAACACTTCGAGAAGGACCGCGCGCTGAGCCGCCGGTTCCAGAAGATCGACGTGAGCGAGCCTTCGGTCGAAGACGCCACAAAGATCCTGAAAGGTCTCAAGCCCTATTTCGAGGAGCATCACAGCGTCAAATACACCTCCGACGCGATCAAGACCTCGGTGGAACTGGCGCATCGCTACATCAACGACCGCAAGCTGCCGGACAGCGCCATCGACGTGATCGACGAAGCCGGTGCCGCGCAGCACCTCGTCGCCGCCTCCAAGCGCCGCAAGACCATCGGCACCAAAGAGGTCGAGGCCGTGGTGGCCAAGATCGCTCGCATCCCGCCGAAGAACGTCTCCAAGGACGACGTGGTGGTGCTGAAGGATCTGGAAAGCTCGCTCAAGCGGGTGGTCTTCGGTCAGGATGCCGCGATCGAGGCGCTGTCTTCGGCCATCAAACTGTCCCGCGCAGGCCTGCGCGAGCCGGACAAGCCCATCGGCAATTACCTCTTCGCTGGTCCCACTGGCGTGGGTAAAACCGAGGTCGCCAAGCAATTGGCCGACACCCTTGGCGTGGAACTGCTGCGTTTCGACATGTCGGAATATATGGAGAAACACGCGGTCAGCCGTCTGATCGGCGCGCCTCCGGGCTATGTCGGCTTCGATCAGGGCGGCATGCTGACCGATGGCGTGGACCAGCATCCGCACTGTGTGCTGCTCTTGGACGAAATGGAGAAGGCGCATCCGGACGTCTACAACATCCTGTTGCAGGTGATGGACCACGGCAAGCTGACCGATCACAATGGCCGCACGGTGGATTTCCGCAATGTGGTGCTGATCATGACCTCGAACGCGGGCGCCTCCGAACAGGCCAAAGCGGCTGTAGGCTTTGGCCGCGACCGCCGCGAGGGTGAGGATACCGCCGCGATCGAGCGGACCTTCACGCCGGAGTTCCGCAACCGTCTGGACGCGGTGATCTCCTTCGCGCCGCTGCCGAAGTCGGTGATCCTGCGGGTGGTCGAGAAGTTCGTGCTGCAACTCGAAGCGCAGCTGATGGACCGGAACGTGACCATCGAACTGTCGAAGAAAGCCGCCGAATGGCTCGCCGACAAGGGCTATGACGACAAGATGGGCGCGCGCCCCCTGGGCCGTGTGATCCAAGAGCACATCAAGAAGCCGCTGGCCGAGGAACTGCTCTTTGGCAAGCTGGCCAAGGGCGGTGTCGTTAAGGTCGGTGTCAAAGATGATGAGTTGACGCTCAAGGTCTTGGGCAGCGAAAGCAAGCGTCTTTCCGGTGACCGGCCCCCGCTGCTCACCGCGGAATGATCTATCGGGCCGCACTGGCCCTGATCCTCTCCTCCGCCAGCCCTGCGCTGGCGGAGGATTTGCAACTGGCCTTCCCGCTGGATTGCACCCTTGGGCAGGATTGCCACATCCAACAATATATGGACCGCGACCCGAGCGACGGCGCAGAGGACTATCGCTGTTCCGGCCTGACCTATGACGGCCACAAGGGCACGGATTTCGCCCTGCCCGACCGGGCGGCGATGGCCGCGGGCGTCACCGTGCGCGCGGCAGCGGCGGGGGTGGTCAAAGGACTGCGGGATGGGATGCCGGATGGCGCGCGGCTTTCAGAGGTTGAAGGGCGGGAATGTGGCAACGGCGTGGTGATCGACCTCGGCGAGGGATGGGAGACGCAGTACTGCCACCTGAAACGCGGCTCGCTCCGCGTGCAGGAAGGGCAAGAGGTGGCGGTCGGCGATGCGCTCGGGTTGGTCGGTCAGTCCGGCAAAGCGGCCTTTCCGCACCTGCACCTGTCGCTGCGCCATCACGGCACGCCCGTCGATCCATTCGCCCCCGAAGACCCCAGTTGTGACACCGAACCGCGCAACACCCTCTGGCAAGACACCCCGCCCTACCGCCCCGGCGGGCTGATTGCGCTTGGCTTTGCCGACCGCGTGCCCAGCTATGATGAGATCAAAGCGGGAGAGGCCCATCGCGACAGCCTGCCCAAAGAGGCGTCTGCCTTGGTCATCTACGGCTACAGCTACGGCACGCGGAAGGATGACGTGCTGCGCCTCAGCCTCGCCGGTCCGAAGGGCAGCGTGATCGAAAGGGATGTGGTGATGGAAAAGCCGCAGGCGCAATCCTTCCGTGCGATCGGCAAACGCGCGGCTTCTGCGCCATGGGCCGCCGGGCGCTATACAGGCAAGGTTACCCTGCTGCGCGAAGGCCGTGTGATCGACGAAAAGACCGGCGTTCTGACCCTGCGATAGGTCCGGGGTGCCCGCTTACTTCTCGGTAAACTTCAGCTCGATCCGCCTGTTCTGCGCCCGCGCGGCTTCGGTATTGCCCTCGGCCACGGGCTGATACTGGCCAAAGCCGTTGGCAGCCAAACGATCCGGCGCGATGCCGAGGAAATTGACCATATATTTGACCACCGACAGCGCCCGCGCTTGGCTGAGTTCCCAGTTGTCCGCAAACTCCCCAAAGCCGGAAAGCGGCACATTGTCGGTATGACCATCGACGCGGATCACCCAATCGATCTCGGGCGGGATCTCGTCCACCACGCTGCGCAGGATGCCCGCCACCTTGGCAATCTCACCCTGCCCGTCTTGGCTCAGCACCGCACTGCCCGGCGCGAACAGCACCTCGGAGGAGAAGACGAAACGGTCGCCTTCGATCCGCACCCCCTCCTGATTGCCCAGCAGATCACGCAAACGGCCAAAAAATTCCGAGCGGTACTGGGCGAGGTTCTTGCTCTCTTCCTCAAGCCGCTTGCGCTCGGCCGCTTCCAACTCGGCGCGGCGGCGTTCCTCTGCTGCGACCCGCGCCAGCGCGGTGTTCAACTCGGAGCCAAGCGACTGCAATTCCACCGATTTCGCCGCATCCCGCGCCACGGCGTCATCAAGCAACGCCTGTAGGTTGCCCAGTTGCGCGCGCAGTTCCGCGACCTGTTGGCTCAGCAACTCGGTCTGCCGCTGCGCGGCGGCGCTCACGGCTTTTTCCTCGGCCAGCGTCTCTTCGGCTTGGGCCAAAAGGGCCGCGCGGCGTTCGGCGGCGGTGGTCTTATCCTCGGCCAAGGTCTCGGCGGCGAGTTTTGCCGCCAGCGCCTGCGCCAGACGTTCGCGCAGGTCCGACTGCGTGCCGCTCAGCGCCGCGCCCTCCTCCTCAAGGGACTGCACACGGGCCAGCGCCTCGGCCAGACGGGCGTTCAAGGCCTGCTCGGTCGCCTCGGCCTGCGCCAGCCGCGTGCGCAGCTCCTCTTCGGTGCCTTCCGCGGCTTCCAACGCTTCGGCCAGGGCGGCGCGTTCGGCCTCCAGACCCGCGCCGCTCTCCTCCAGCCGCTCCATCCGCAGCAGTGCTGCGGCAAGCTCACTGTCAAGATCGCTGCGCGCCGCGCGGGCGGCCGCCAAAAGGGTCAGCGTCTCTTCGGCCTTCTTGCGCTGCGCCTCAAGCGAAAGGGTCATGGCCGTCAATTCCGCATCCGCATCCTCCAGCCGGTCGCGCAGAGCCTGCGCCGCTGCGGCTTCGGCCAAACGCGCGGCTTCCTCGGCGCTCAGCGCCTCTTCGGCCTCCGCCACCTCGGCATTGAGGGCGGCGACTTCGGCCTCGGCTTCGGCGTTTTGCGCCCGCAAATCGGCCACCAGCGCGTCCAGCGCCTCGCGTTTCGCGGCGGCAAGCCGGGCCGTTTCCGCCTGCGCGTCGATCTCCTCCCGCGCGGTGCTGAGCGCGAGGTTCAGCGCCTCTTGCTCATCCAACAGCGCGGCTTCGCGGGTTTCCAAGTCACCGATGCGCGCCTGATCTTCGGCCTGCGAGGCCAAGAGCGCGGCCACCCGCGCCTCAAAGCCGGTGATCTCGGCCTCGGCCGCTTGCAAGGCAGCCGCCTGCGCGTCGCGTTCCGAGGTCAGCCCGGCGATCACCGCCTCTTGCCGCGACATTTCATCACGCGCGTCGTTCAGTGAGGCATTCAACGCGCCGAGCCGCGCCTCCAACCGCGCGGTGGTCCGTTCCTCGACGCCAAGCGCTTGGGCAAGGGCCGCGACCTCTCCGGCCAGTTCGTTAAGCTCGCTTTCCTGCCCGCTGATCCGCTCGGTCAGGACGAATTGCACCACCATGAAGATGGTCAGCACGAACATAAGAACCAGCAAAAGCCCGGTCATCGCATCGACGAACCCCGGCCAGATGGAGCCCTGAAACCGTGCGCCTGTCCGCCGGGAAAGTGCCATTACTGGTCCCCGCCACCGGGGGTATCGCCCGCCCGCAGGCGACGGGCTTCAGGGGCGCGTTGCCCGGAAAGCGCCTTGGCCAGCAAAGAGATATCCTTGCGCAGTTCGGCCATGGTTTCCTGACGCCCGGCTGAGATTTCTTCCAAGATACGCAGCATCTGCACATCGATGGAGCGCAGGCGCATCCGGCTTTCCGCGTCGATCCCCTCGCCCGCGACCTGACCTTCGAGCGTGGCGATCAACCGGTCCTGCCCGTCGGCCACCCGCTCCAGCGCGCTGTTGGTGGACGTGTCATGCTCCATCCGGGTGGTCATCCGGTCCACGGCATCGGCCAGCTTGCCCAGCTTGTCGTCGACCATGGCGCGGCTGACGTCAGATTGGGTGAACATCTGCTGCATCTCGGCCATCTGTTCGACCATCTGGTCCATCACGCTGGCCATGATGTTCTGATCGCTCACATCATCGCCCGAGGTCAGCCCGACCCGCGTGATGGAACTCAGCCAATCTTCCAACTCTTGGTAAAACCGGTTCTGCCCATGCCCCGCAAAAAGCTCCAACAGCCCCACGACGAGAGAGCCCGCAAGCCCCAGAAGCGAAGAGCCAAAGGCCACGCCCATGCCGCCCAGTTGCGCCTCAAGCCCGGTCATCAGACGGCCAAAGACATCGACACCCGCCTCTCCCTCACCCGGGGCGAGGGAGCGGATCGTGTCGACCACCGCCGGAACGGTCGTGGCCAGCCCGTAAAACGTTCCCAGAAGGCCGAGGAAAATCAACATATTGACGATATAGCGCGTGATCTCGCGCACTTCGTCGATACGCGAGGCGACGGAATCGAGGATCGACCGGGTGGAGGTCGTGCTGACCTGCATCCGCGCACCGCGCTGGCGCAGAAGCGACGCCAAGGGTGCCAGCAACTGCGGCGGCTTGGCATCGGGTTCGGCATTGCCGGCGGCAAAATCCTCGATCCAGCGGACCGAGCCGATAAGCTGCATCACCTGATAGAAACAGGCCAGCACACCGACGATGAAGACAAAGATGATGACCCCATTCAGCCATGGGTTCGCGGCAAAGATCGGCAGCACCCGCGGCAGCGCCAAAAACACCCCGGCCCCCGTAAGGCCGAGCGCGATCAGCATCAGAGAAATCTGACGCACCGGTTGTGAAAACTGCGGTTTTGCCTTGCGGTCTGGCTGTGCCATGCGGCCTTTCCTGACCCTTTGTTCTGCTCTTGCCGCAGCCTACACTGAAACGGCGAAGAGTTGCCAAGTTTTTATGAGGTCAAAGCCTTCACCCGATCATGCAACCACTCCAACGCGGGGTCATGCAAGCCCACTTCGGACAGATGCACGGCGGTGTTGATCAAATACTCGGTATTTGGTCCGCGTCCGCCTACGGCGCGGGCAATGATCTGCGCTTGTTCTTCCAAGGGCAGCCCGCCGCAATATTGATCATGCGCCGCGTCGATAACATAGGTCACCGCCTCCACGTCGCGGCCATCGGTCAGATGCACGGTGAGGTTTTTCTCGACATAGGCCGAGGAGATCAGCTCACGTTCGCGCAGGTACTCCAGCGTCTGCGCCTCCTGCCCCGCAGCCACCCGCATCGCCATGCCTTCGCAGGCCGAGCGGACGGATTCGTCGAGCGCCAGTACCAGCCCCGGCTGGTCGACCGTGCCCCGGTGATGGATCGAGCGCATGCAGAACGATCGCGCATAGCCCGGCAGCATGGCGATCACGCTTTCCGCCACCTCGAAACCGGGGTTCCACAAAAGGCTGCCATAGCCAAATACCCACATTGTCATCCTGCTGGTCCTTTCTGCTGGCCTTCGGTAAACCGCATCTGAAGCACGATTTGAAGGGCTATCGAAATGCGGAAATTGGTTTGGCTGCTGATTGTGCTCGCCGCACTTTGGGGCGCGTGGTGGGCCGCCGCCACGGCGCAGATGCAAAGCACGCTCACCCGCTTGCTCGACACCCGCCGCGCGGCGGGCTGGGAGGTGACGCTCAAAGAGATCGACAAAGCGGGCTTCCCCCTATCTTTGCAAAACCGGCTGAGCGGGTTGGCCGTGGCGGACCCGACCCGTGGTCTGGCATTCGAAGCCCCGCAGATTGATCTCTCCGCCCCGGTTTGGTGGCCCGGTGATCTCTCCGCCCGCGCGCCCGTTGCGGCTGCCGACCTGCCCGCAGGGGCGCTGCCCCTGACGCTGAAGATGCGCGATCTGCGCGCCGATCTGGAACTCCACCCCGGAACCTCGCTTCAGCTGGAGGCGATGGAGCTTCGCAGCACGCATCTTGAGGTCGACGGCCCCGACGGGCTGCTGCTGAAGGCCGAAGAGCCGCGAATGCGGATCGCGCAATCGGGCAATGCGGCGCGGGACTATGACATCGCGCTGCTGCCCGGCGGCATCACCCCCGGCCCCCTGCTGCGCAAGGTCTTGGGCGATGGCACAGGCCAGCCCGGCGGTCAGCCGATGCTGTCGGCACGGATGGCCGTGACCTTTGCCCGCCCGTTGGACCGGCACAGCGCGATGGCAGGCACCCTGCCACAGATCGACGCGCTGACGGTTGAGAATGTGGATGCCGCTTGGGGCGAGGTGGCTTTGGGCGCCGAGGGGGCGCTGACCTTTGACGCTGCGGGCATTCCCGATGGGGTGCTGAGCCTGCGCGTCACCAATTGGTCCAGACTGCTCGACGCGGGCGAACGCGCGGGCTTTCTGCCGCCGTCGATGCGCGGGCAGGTCGACACCATGCTGCGGCTGTTGGAAGCGCGGGGCGGCACGCCGGGCGGATTGGACCTCGACCTGATCTTTTCGGACGGTCAGATGATGCTGGCGGGGATCCCGCTTGGCCCCGCACCGCGGTTGATCCAGCCCTGACCGCCGCTTAGCGGCAGTAGCTGCCGCTGCGATAGCGCGCCGTGTCAAAGTGAAAATGGTCTTGATGAAAGCGGTCTGCCTCTGGTCCCAGCACCGTGCCGAAGGGTCCGCAGGCGCCCCGGTGCATCCGCCGCAAGGCCGCGCTGCTGCGCCGGGCACGCCAGCCCTTCAGCAGGCTGATCGTGCTGCCGTCCGCCAATTCAAACCCGGAAATGTCGATCGCGCGGCCTTTGCCATGTTCGGAAATCTTGCCCCCCTTGCGGTTGTTCCGCGTCCGGCAGGAGTAATGCGCGGCGACCTTGAGCTCTTTCAGCCCCCCACCCTGCCCCGCCAAAGCGGGCATCGCCGATTGGCGCACCCATGTGTTCAGCGCCTTGGCCGTGGTGCAATCCATCACAGCCGCGGTGCTGAGCCGGATGCCCGAGACCGAGCGGACTTTGACCGCATCCTCAATCCCGCAACCGCTGATCCGGCCCGGCACCCGGCCTACCCGCTTGCCCTGAATTGCCAGATCACCGCAGACCGCGCCCTTGGCCAACATCCGCTGGCGTGCACGGGCGGCCTGTTCGATCTTTGCGCTGCGCAGGGTGGGACGGAGCGATGCTTTCATCCCCTGCCCGCCCTCGGCGGCGGCGCGTGCTGCGGGGTCACGTTCGGGCGGGGCGATCGCGCCGCCGAGGGCGACGCTCACCGGCAAGCGCTCCGCCTTGCTTCGCGCCACCGGGCGCTCAGAACTGTCCGGCCCCGCAGCCAAGGCGATTTGCCCCAGCATGATCAGCGGCAGGACAGCCCAGCCCCTCATGGCTTGGGCGCGCCCCGGCCAAAGTCGGGCGCGTCGGTATCCTGCCCCGCCTCGATAATGCCGCGCCGGATCGCCCGGGTGCGGGTGAAATAGGCGTGCAGATGATCGCCGTCCCCGGTGCGGATGGCGCGTTGCAGGGCAAACAACTCTTCGGTGAAACGGCCAAGGATTTCCAGCGTGGCGTCCTTGTTGGTCAGAAACACATCGCGCCACATCGTCGGGTCACTCGCCGCAATCCGGGTGAAGTCGCGGAAACCGGCGGCGGAATACTTGATGACCTCGCTGTCGGTCACCCGGCGCAGGTCGTCGGCCACACCCACCATCGTATAGGCGATGAGGTGCGGCGCATGAGAGGTCACGGCCAACACCAGATCGTGATGCTCGGCGTCCATCTCTTCGACATTGGCGCCCGCCCCTTCCCAGAGCCCGCGCAGCCGCGCGATGGCCTCGGGGTCGGTCCCCTCCACCGGAACCAACAGGCACCAGCGGTTGTCAAAGAGTTCGGCAAAACCGCTGCGTGGGCCGGAATGTTCGGTCCCCGCCAGCGGGTGCGCGGGGATGAAATGCACGCCGTCGGGCAGATGCGGGCCGACCTGTGCGATCACGTCGGCCTTGACCGAGCCTACATCCGTCACGGTGGCCCCCGGTGCCAGATGTGGCGCGATCTCGGCCGCGACGGCGCCCATCACGCCCACCGGCACGCAGAGCACCACCAGATCGGCGCCCGCGACCGCCTCGGCGGCACTGTCGCAGACCCGGTCGCAGAGGCCGATCTCGCGCGCCGTGGCGCGGGTCTCGTCGCTGCGGGCATAGCCGGTGACCTCACCCGCCAGCCCGCCGCGCTTCATCGCCCAGAACAGCGAGGAGGCGATCAGCCCCAGCCCAATGAGGGCGACCCTATCATAGACCTGCGCCATCAATTGCCCCCCTTGAACTGCCGCACAGCATGGACGACGCGGCGGCAGGCGCTCTCGTCACCGACGGTGATCCGCAGGCAGTTGGGCAGGTTGTAGCCCGCCACCCGGCGCACGATCAGCCCTTGGGTCTTGAGGTAATCGTCGCAGGCCTCGGCCTCGGCCTGATTGGCGAAACGGGCCAGCACGAAATTGGCGAGCGAGACGTCCGAAGGCACGCCGATCTCGGCCAGCGCATCGGCCAGCCAGCTGCGCCAGCGGGCGTTTTCGGCGCGGCAATGGTCGGTATAGGCGCGGTCGCGCATCGCAGCCTCAGCGGCATTGAGCGCGGCCTGCGACAGGTTGAACGGCCCCCGCACCCGGTTCAGCACGTCGATCACATGGCTCGGCCCATAGCCCCAGCCGATCCGCAACCCGCCAAGGCCGTAGAGCTTGGAGAAGGTGCGCGTCATCACCACGTTGTCGCGCCGGTCGACCAGCGCGGCCCCGCCGTCATAGCCCTCGACATATTCGGCATAGGCTCCGTCGAGCACGAGCAGCGCCTGCGGCGGCAGCGCTTCGGCCAGACGCTCGATCTCGGCCAGACCGATCATCGTGCCGGTGGGGTTGTTGGGGTTGGCGATAAACACCAGCCGCGTCGCCTCGGTACAGGCGGCGAGGATCGCGTCGACATCGGTCACCCGCTCACGCTCGGGCACCTCGACGGGCGTGGCCCCGGCGGCCAGCGCCGAGATACGGTACATGGCAAAGCCGTGTTCGGTATGCACCACCTCGGTGCCCGGGCCGGCATAGGCTTGGCAAAGGAAAGCAATGATCTCGTCCGAACCCGCGCCGCAGATGATCCGTTCGGCATCGAGGTCCAGCACCTCGGCAATGGCGGCACGCAGGGCGCTATGGTCGGAGGACGGGTAGCGATGCAGGTCATAGGCCGCGCGGCGATAGGCTTCGACGGCGGCGGGGCTGGGCCCCAGCGGGTTCTCGTTCGAGCTGAGTTTGACCACATTCTCAAGGCCCGCGACATGCGCCGCCCCCCCTTGGTACAGGTCAATCTCCATAATGCCCGGCTGCGGTGCGATCTGTGTCATCTCGCTCTATTCCTCACGCTACTGCCGCCCTTCTATCGGGGGTGCCGCGGTGATGCCAGAATCATTCTGCATCCGCGGCGCCAGCGGACAGGATGTTGCCCTGCTGCCCGTCGCGCGCCGCACAAAGAAAAAGGCCGCGCGGTCTGCACCACGCGGCCTTTGGCATTCGACAGGCGAAGAAGCTTAGTTCTTCGCGTAGAATTCCACGACGAGGTTCGGCTCCATGACAACCGGGTATGGCACGTCGCCAAGGCTCGGTGTGCGCACGAAAGTCGCGGTCATTTTGGAGTGGTCGCACTCGAGGTAATCCGGCACGTCACGCTCGGGCAGTTGCACGGCTTCGAGAACCGAGGTCAGCTGCTTGGAACGGTCACGCACTTCGATCACGTCACCCTCTTTCACGCGGTAGGAGGGGATGTTGACCTTGCGGCCGTTCACTTTGACGTGGCCGTGGTTCACGAACTGGCGTGCGGCGAAAACGGTCGGCACGAACTTGGCACGGTAAACAACGGCGTCCAGACGGCGCTCGAGCAGGCCGATCAGGTTCTCACCGGTGTCGCCTTTGACGCGCTCGGCTTCGCCGTAGATGCGGCGGAACTGCTTCTCGGTCAGGTCGCCGTAGTAGCCTTTGAGCTTCTGCTTGGCGCGCAGCTGAATGCCGAAGTCCGACATTTTGCCCTTGCGGCGCTGGCCGTGCTGGCCGGGGCCGTATTCACGACGGTTCACCGGGGACTTCGGACGGCCCCAGATGTTTTCGCCCATACGGCGGTCTAGTTTGTGCTTGGCAGCTGTGCGTTTTGTCACGGCTGATCTCCTTTATAAGGCCCCGAGGGGCGGTAAAGGGCGTTGTCCTTTGGCCGAAGCCCGACAGGCTTCCCCTTGCGGGGTCCACCAACACCAATGAAGGGGCGCTTATACGGGGCCATGGCAGGGAGTCAACGGGGGATTTAGCCTATTTGCCCTGCCCCGCCCTTACCGCGCCATCGCAGCGCAGGGCGCGTGGCGGTGACAGGTCAGGATATGATCGTTCACCAGCCCGCAGGCCTCCATCCAGGCATAGGTGATCGTCGGCCCGCAGAACTTGAAACCGGCTTTCTTCAGGTCTTTGCTCACCTGCTCGGACAAGACGGTCTTCGGCGGCACCTCGGCCTGTGTGGCAAAGCGGTTTTGCAGCGGCGTGCCCTCGACATAGCGCCACATGAAGGCGTCGAACCCCTCGCGGGCCTCCAGATCTTGCCACGCGCGCGCGTTGGTGATGGCGGCCTCGATCTTGCCCCGGTGGCGGATGATGCCCGGATCGGCCAAAAGGCGCAGCACATCCGCCTCGCCCCATTCGGCGATCTGATGCGGATCGAATCCGGCAAAAGCCGCGCGGAAATTATCGCGTTTTTTGAGGATCGTGATCCAGCTCAGCCCCGCTTGAAACCCGTCAAGGATCAGCTTCTCCCAAAGCGCGCGGCTGTCGTATTCGGGCACGCCCCATTCGGTGTCATGGTAGGCTTGGTAAACCGGATCATCCCCGGCCCAGTCACAGCGCTGCATCTTCGGATCTCCCCTGCGCGATCCACCGCGGAAATCGCCGCCGATTAATACCGTATTATCACATTTGCGCCCATACCCATCGCAGGACAGCAAGAGAGTACCGCCGTGCCCCGTCGATTCCAACGCCCTTTCGCCGACGTTCCCCCCGGTGGGGACAGCCCGCTGAACCATGCGGTGATGCAGCGCGATGCCGCGACGCTTGAAATGGTGCGCGAGGCCGTGGCACACCGCCAAACGCTACTGGCGTTTCAGCCCGTCATGCGGGCCAGCGACCCGAGGAATGTCGCCTTTCACGAGGGGCTGATCCGCCTGCTGGATCCGACGGGCCGCGTGATTCCTGCCAAGGATTTCATGCCCGCGATCGAGGATACGGATACCGGGCGGCAGGTGGATGTTCTGGCCCTGCGGCTTGGGTTGAACGCGCTGCACCACCACCCCGGGCTGCGCCTGTCGATCAATATGTCCGCCCGCTCCATCGGGTATCAGGAATGGACCCGCGTCTTGCACCACTGGCTGGCCCGCGACGCCACCTTGGGCGAGCGGCTGATCCTTGAGATCACGGAAAGCTCGGCCATGATGGTGCCGGAACTGGTGACAAGCTTCATGAACCTATTGCAGCCCCATGGCATCTGCTTTGCCATGGATGATTTCGGAGCGGGGCAGACGGCGATCCGCTATTTCAAGGATTTCTACTTTGATGTCCTGAAGCTTGACGGGCAGTTCATTCGCGGCATCGCCACCAACCCCGACAACCGTGCCCTGACCGCCGCGCTGATGTCCATCGCCACGCATTTCGACATGCTGACTGTGGCCGAATGCGTGGAGAACGCCGCCGATGCGGCGGTGCTGACCGAGATGGGGGTAGACTGCCTGCAAGGCTACCACTTCGCCGCGCCAACCACGCGGCCCCCATGGCTGAATTTCGACCGGGTGCACGCCACCGGCTAGGCCCGCGCGGACAGGCCGCCGGGGCTGCGGCGGCGGGCTGCCTGCTCAGTTGCCGCATTGCAGCGCATCCGCTATCACTACCTCAGAGGGACGGGAGCGCCCACGCCCGACGATGGCGCGTGTCGGTGTGCCCCCGCCCAACAAGGTAGAGGAAAGTCACATCATGACCAATGTCGTCATCGCATCCGCCGCCCGGACCGCCGTGGGCAGTTTCGGCGGAGCGTTCGCCAATACGCCCGCCCATGACCTTGGTGCCGCCGTTCTGAAAGAACTGGTGGCCCGCGCCGGGGTGGACCCGTCCGAAGTCTCTGAGACCATTCTGGGGCAGGTGCTGACCGCCGCCCAGGGTCAGAACCCGGCACGTCAGGCGCATATCAACGCAGGGCTGCCGAAGGAGAGCGCGGCTTGGGGCATCAATCAGGTCTGCGGCTCGGGCCTGCGCGCCGTGGCGCTGGCGGCTCAGCACATCCAGCTCGGTGACGCGCATATCGTGGCCGCTGGCGGGCAAGAGAACATGACCCTCAGCCCCCATGCGCAGAACCTCCGCGCGGGCCAGAAAATGGGCGATCTGCAATTCATCGACACGATGATCCGCGACGGCCTGTGGGATGCGTTCAACGGCTACCACATGGGCCAAACCGCCGAGAACGTGGCTGAGAAATGGCAGATCAGCCGCGACCAGCAGGACGAATTCGCCGTGGCGTCGCAAAACAAGGCCGAAGCCGCGCAAAAGGCTGGCAAATTCGCCGATGAAATCGTTCCCTTCACCATCAAGACCCGCAAGGGCGAGACGGTCGTCGATCAAGACGAATACATCCGCCATGGCGCCAATATCGAAGCGATGCAGAAACTGCGCCCGGCCTTCACCAAGGACGGCTCTGTCACCGCGGCCAATGCCTCGGGCATCAACGATGGGGCGGCGGGCGCGCTGCTGATGAGCGCGGATGAAGCCGAAAAGCGGGGCATTCAGCCACTGGCGCGGATCGCCTCCTATGCCACTGCCGGTCTCGACCCGTCGATCATGGGCGTCGGCCCCGTCTATGCCTCGCGCAAAGCGCTGGAGAAAGCCGGCTGGAAGCCCGAAGACCTCGATCTGGTGGAAGCCAATGAAGCCTTCGCCGCGCAGGCCTGCGCCGTGAACAAGGAAATGGGCTGGGATCCGGAAATCGTCAACGTCAACGGCGGCGCCATCGCCATCGGCCACCCCATTGGTGCCTCGGGCGCGCGGGTGCTCAACACCCTGCTGTTCGAAATGCAGCGCCGTGACGCCAAGAAAGGTTTGGCGACGCTGTGTATTGGCGGCGGTATGGGTGTTGCCATGTGCCTTGAGCGCCCCTAAAACTGGGTCGGCGCGCAACTTTCTTGCGCGCCGAAACATGCATTTGCAAGAACATTACCTTGAGGGAGGGATTACATGTCACGCATCGCTTTGGTCACCGGGGGAAGTCGCGGGATTGGCGCGGCCATTTCGACCACGCTGAAGGACAAGGGCTATACCGTCGCCGCCACCTATGCCGGCAATGACGAAGCCGCCGCGAAATTCACCGAAGAAACCGGCATCAAGACCTATAAATGGAACGTGGCAGATTACGACGCCTCCAAAGCGGGGATCGAACAGGTCGAAGCCGATCTTGGACCTATCGAGGTGGTGGTCGCCAATGCAGGCATCACCCGCGACGCGCCCTTTCACAAGATGACCCCCGACCAGTGGAATGAGGTCATCGCCACCAATCTGACCGGTGTCTTCAACACGATCCACCCGGTCTGGCCCGGCATGCGCGAACGCAAATTCGGGCGCGTTGTCGTGATCTCTTCGATCAACGGGCAAAAGGGGCAGTTCGCGCAGGTGAACTATGCCGCGACCAAGGCGGGCGATCTGGGCATCGTGAAGTCATTGGCCCAAGAAGGCGCGCGCGCGGGGATCACCGCCAATGCCATCTGCCCCGGCTATATCGCGACGGATATGGTTATGGCGGTGCCCGAAAAAGTCCGTGAAAGCATCATCGCGCAGATCCCCGCCGGACGTTTGGGAGAGCCCGAAGAAATCGCCCGCGCGGTGGCCTTCCTCGTCTCCGACGACGCAGGTTTCATCAACGGCTCGACCATCTCGGCCAATGGGGCGCAATTCGTCGTCTGACGGGCGGATGTTCTGGAAATTTAAGGGGCCAGTCTTTTCCCAAGACTGGCCTTTTTTCTATGGGAAAACGAAGCCCGAATGCGGCACTTACTGGCCACCCTGCCTACCGCCCCGCCAAAGCGGAACGGCAGCGGTCGGAAAGGCCGCATTGCACGGCGAGGGTCAGCTCGACAGGCGGCTAATCTCCTCTTTCAAACGGAGTTTCTCCTTCTTCATGGAAGCCACTTTCAAATCGTCCATACCGGGGGCGCGTTGCGCGGTTTCCACCGCCTCACTCATCGCCTGATGCTTGCGCTTCAGGGTGTCCAGATGTGCGTTCAAAGCCATACAATCCTCCATGATTGGTGTGTGGAATTTCAGTGGACCACAGCGCGATCCACAAGTCACGCGGCACCGCAGCATAAGCGTGAAGTTGGTAAAGAAACGCTTAAGAAGTAGGATAGACCAGCGGCGCGCCCCGGCGCAGGACCGCTTCGATTTCCGGCACATAGCTATCGCCATCCCCCTCGTGCCGCGCGCCGCGGTGCATGACGAAGCTGTGATAGAGCCGAAAAGCACCGCGCCCGTTCTTGCGCGCACGCAAGAGAATCAACTCCGGCATCCGCCCCGCGCGCGAGGCGAGCGGCAGCACTTCGACCGATCCCATCTCATGCGGGAGCGCCGCCAGAATCTCGGGCAGTCGCTCGGTGCGATGGATAAAATGCGCCTGTCCCTTGGGCCTTAGCCGCCGCGCGGCGGTGCGGACCCATTGTCGCAGGGGCGTCGCCTCACCCAAGGCCGTTTCACGCCCCGGATCGCGGGACTGGACCGAAGCGGCGCGATCGAAATAGGGCGGATTGGCAAGAACGTGGTCAAATTGTCGCTGGCGCAGACGCAGGGGCATCTCGGTCAGATCGGCCTCCACCACCTCCAGCGCCGCGCCGCCATTGCGCCGCGCCAATTCGGCATAGGCGGGTTGCAGCTCACAGCCCGTCAGCGTCAGCCCCGGCACCCGCGCCCCCAGACAAAGCACTGCCGCACCGGCCCCGCAGCCAAGCTCCAGCACGCTCTGCCCCGCCTCGGCCTCGATGCTCGCGGCCAGCAAAACCGGGTCCACCCCAGCACGATAGCCCCGCCCCCGGCGCGGCTGCCAGAGGTGCAGCTTGCCGCCCAGAAAAGCGTCGCAGGTCAGGTCGTCTTCGGCGAAACGGGTCACAGCCCCAGCGGAATCTCATTGTCGCGCATCACCCGCAGGGCGGCGTCATGGTCATCGGGATGCACCATCAGGCGGCGCGGGAAAATCCCAATACCCCCTTCGAGCACGCTCATGTTTACGTCCATTTCAAAGCAGTCTATATCCTCCCCCCTGAGAAGGGCGGTGGCAAAGGCGATGATGGTCATGTCGGTGCTGCGCAAAAGTTCCTTCATATCAAAGATGTAGAGCCGGATTACCGGCATGTCGAGCGGGACGCGGGAAATGATGATGAAAAGTGATGCAACGGGCAAACCGCACGACCGCATGGCGGCCTATCTGAGCGATGATATGGCGGCGGTCAGCGCCCTGATCCGCGAGCGGATGGCGTCGAAACACGCGCCCCGCATCCCCGAGGTCACCGCCCATCTGGTCGAGGCGGGCGGCAAACGCCTGCGCCCGATGCTGACGCTGGCCGCGGCCCGGATGTGCGGCTACGGTGGCCCCTATCACGTCCATCTGGCCGCCACGGTCGAATTCATTCACACCGCGACCCTGCTGCATGACGATGTGGTGGACGAAAGCGCCCAGCGACGCGGGCGGCCCACGGCGAACCTTTTGTGGGACAACCAGTCGTCGGTGCTGGTCGGCGATTACCTCTTTGCGCGCAGCTTTCAGTTGATGACCGAACCGGGCTCGATGCCGGTGATGCGCATCCTGTCCAATGCTGCGGCGACCATCGCAGAGGGCGAGGTGTTGCAACTGACGGCCGCGCAGAATTTGGCCACGGACGAGGCGGTCTATCTGCAAGTCGTGCGCGGCAAGACGGCGGCGCTCTTCTCGGCCGCGACAGAGGTGGGCGGCGTGATTGCGGATGCGCCGGAGGATCAGGTCAAGGCGCTCTACGACTATGGTGACGCGCTTGGCATCGCCTTTCAGATCGTCGACGATCTGTTGGATTATCAGGGCGATACAGGGGCCACGGGCAAGAACGTCGGCGACGACTTCCGCGAGCGCAAGCTGACCCTGCCGGTGATCAAGGCCGTGGCAAAGGCGGATGACGAGGAGCGCGCCTTTTGGACCCGCACCATCGAGAAGGGCAAGCAGGAAGAGGGCGACCTCGACCATGCGCTGATGCTTTTGGCCAAACACGACACGCTCACCGCGACGCAGCGCGATGCCAGTGACTGGGCGGAGAAGGCCAAAGCGGCGCTTGCCCACCTGCCCGACCATGAGTTGAAAGACATGTTGATTGATCTGGCCGACTACGTCGTCGCCCGGATCAGCTAAGCGGCCAAGATCGGCGCGGCGGCGACCCACCATCGCGGCGCCGCGCTGGCGATGCGACGAGCCGCGGCCTCGGCCTGCGCCGCTGTGGCGTAGAGGCCGAAACAGGTCGCGCCCGAGCCCGACATTCGCGCCAGCGCCGCGTCGTTCAGCGCCTCCAGACAATTTGCGATGACTGGCTCCCGCGCGATCGCGGGGGCGGCGAGGTCGTTGCGCTGCGCGGTCAGAAATTCGATGAAATCGGAAAAGCCCGCGAACTTCGGGATCACCTCGGGCATCGGTGGCTGGTTCTTGTCGCTGAGCGCCGAGAATACAGCGGGCGTCGGCACATCGACGCCGGGGTTCACCAGCACCATATGGCAGGGCGGCAGCGCGCAGAGCGGCGTGAGGATCTCCCCCACCCCCTGCATCCGCTGCGGGCCGCGTGTCAGGCAGACCGGCACATCGGCCCCGAGCCGCGCGGGGTCTGCGAGCAGCGGGACGCCCCAATGCGCCGCAAGCAACTTCAAGGCCGCCGCCGCATCGGCGGAACCGCCCCCAATCCCCGCAGCTGCGGGCATGTGTTTCTCAAGGTGCAGCGCGGCGCCCCGGCCCGCGCCCGCGTCCAACATCTCTGCCGCGCGCAGGACGAGGTTGCGCGCATCGGTCGGCACCCCTTCGGCCCGCGGGCCGCTTACCGTCAGGGTCAGATCATTCGCGGCAGCCACATCCAACTGATCGCCGACACCCGCCCGCACCACCAGCGAATCCAACAAGTGATAACCGTCGGCCCGCTGGCCGGTGCAATGCAGGGTCAGGTTCACCTTGGCCCAAGCCATCCGCGACGCCGCAGCGCCGGGAGCCGCGGGCGCCCCATCCTTTGAAAGACTCATTCGTCCGCAGCAACCTTGAGCGGGGCTGCGCCCTCTTCGGCCAGCACGGCATCGAGCCCGACTTCCAGCTTGCGGCGCATGCGCTCGGGGTCGGCCTCTGAATCCGCATCCGTCAGGTCAACGAATGAGAGCGCCCGACGCCACTGGAACTCGGCCTCGCGTTTGCGGCCCACGGCCCAGTAAACATCCCCGAGGTGATCGTTCACCACCGGATCGACCGGCTCCAGCTCGACCGCGCGTTCCATCTGCTCTACCGCTTCTTCGTAGCGGTCCAGCCGGTAAAACACCCAGCCCAGCGAATCGACGATATAGCCGCTGTCGGGGCTGGCCGCGACGGCGCGTTCGATCATCTCCAGCGCCTCGTCCAAGTTGCGCTGCTGTTCGACCAGCGAGTAGCCGAGGTAGTTCAGCACCTGCGGCTGTTCGGGGTTCAACTCAAGCGCGGCGCGAAAATCGGCTTCGGAGCCTTCCCAATCGCCGCTACGCTCCTTGGCGATGGCGCGGGCGTAGAACAGCACCCAGCGGGCGCGGGCGGTTTCGGGCGTCAGCGCGAGCGCCTGATCGTAGGAGGCGATGGCCGCCTCATAGTCCTCTTCGGCCCGCAGCATGTCGCCGAGCGTGGAATGCACCACGGCCAGATCACCATGGCTCCGCGCGAGTTGTTCCAGCACTTCGATGGCCTGCGCGGTCTTGCCCGAGCGGCGCAGCGCATCGGCGCGGCCCAGTTCGGCGGCGTGATAGGCCGGGCTGTCGGCAGGCAAGGACTTATATTCGGCAATCGCCAGATCATGCTCGCCGAGGTTCTCCAAAAGGCTGGCCGTCAGCAAAAGCGCATCCACATGATCGGGGCGCAGATAACGCGCGATGCGCGAATAGAGCAGAACGTAGTAGTCCCCCGCCGCCTCATTGCGCAGCACGGCGGCAAAGGTGAAAAACACCTCGGCCATGCCCGCTTGGGCATCGGGCATATGGCTGAAGGGCGCGGGTGTCTCTTGCTGCAACCCTTCGATCAGCCGCGCGATTTCAGGATCGCTATCCGTGCCAAAGCCGTCAGAGAGCACGGCCAGCGCATCCTCGCTGCGCCCCAATTGGCCAAGGATCTCGGCATGGGCCATCACGCCGCGCCGGGTCTGACCTGCGGTCCCTGCCTCACCACTGGCAAAGATCGCCTCCGCCCCTTCGAAATCGCCCACGCTCGCCAGTGCAAGCGCCTTGTGATACATCACGAAGCCCTGCATCCCGGCCTCTTCGCTCAGGCTGTCGAATGCCTCCATCGCGGCGGTGACATCGCCCGCCCCCATATGCGCCCAAGCCTGCACCAGCCCGCCGACCCAAGGGCCGATGGCCGAGGTATCGCGTTCAAGCAGGGCGGCGTAATCCTCCTCCTTCGCCAAGGCGGCCACGAGGGTCATCTCGGCCACCTGGCTCTTGGTGCCGAGCGTGATCATATTGCGCGCCAGCGGCAGCGCCTTTTCCACCCGCCCGAGCGAGAGATAGGACAGCACCGCGCTTTCCATCAGTTCGATGTTCTTGGGATCCCGCGCCAGCGCTTCGGTGTAATAGCGCGCAGCCTCGGGGTAGTCGCTGTTCACGGCAGCATGACGCCCGGCCAAATAAGGGCCCGCGACCGATTGCGCCATCAGCGGCGCCGACAGGCCGATGCAAAGCGCCGCAACGCTGGTGAAACCTAGGACATTCCGAAACATGCAAACCGCCTCATATCGCTTTGCTTGCAGGCTATCATCTTCGTGCCGGGGCGCAATGGCGGGGCGGAGATGTCGCCCCTGGCCGACAGGATTTCGCCGAAAAAACGAAAAAGACCGACACGCCTGCGCGTGTCGGTCCTGTGACTGTGCCCTTTGGCGACGGCTCACATATTCGGGTAGTTCGGCCCGTCGCCGCCCTGCGGGGTGGTCCAGACGATGTTCTGCGTCGGGTCTTTGATGTCGCAGGTCTTGCAATGTACGCAGTTCTGGAAGTTGATCTGGAACCGCGTCTCGCCGGTTTTGTCATCCTCGACGAACTCGTAAACCCCCGCCGGGCAATAGCGGGCCGAGGGGCCGGCGTATTTCGGCAGGTTCACCTCGACCGGAATGCTCGGGTCTTTCAGCTTGAGGTGCGCAGGCTGGCTTTCCTCGTGGTTGGTAAAGGAGAAGGCCACATTGGTCAGACGGTCAAAGCTGAGCTTGCCGTCGGGCTTGGGGTAGTCGATCTTTTTGTGCTTATCCGCAGGCTCGGTCGCCTCGGCGTCCGATTTGCCATGGCTCAGCGTGCCCAAGAGCGAGAAGCCGAGCGTGTTGGTCCACATGTCGAACCCACCAAGTGCCAGCGACGCGGTGAGCCCGTATTTCGACCACAGCGGCTTGACGTTGCGCACTTTCTTGAGGTCCGTCGCGATCGGCCCTTCGCGCACATCGGCTTCATACTCGGTCAGCTCATCACCGCCCCGACCCGCTTGGATCGCGGCATAGGCCGCCTCTGCCGCCGCCTTGCCCGAGAGCATGGCGTTGTGGTTGCCCTTGATGCGCGGCACGTTGACCATGCCCACCGAACAGCCCAGCAGCGCGACACCGGGGGCCACCATCTTGGGCATCGACTGATAGCCGCCCTCGGTGATTGCCCGCGCGCCATAGGCCACGCGTTTGCCGCCTTTAAGCAGTTCGGCCACCATCGGGTGATGCTTGAAGCGCTGGAATTCCATGTAAGGGAAAACATGCGGGTTCTTGTAGCCGAGGTGGACGACGAAGCCGACGTAAACCTGATTGTTCTCAAGGTGATAGATGAACGACCCGCCGCCTGCGTTGCTGTTGAGCGGCCAGCCCATCGTGTGGGTGACGGTGCCCTCGCGGTGCTTGGCGGGGTCAATCTCCCAAATCTCTTTCATGCCAAGGCCGTATTTCTGCGGCTCTTTGCCCTCATCCAGTCCGTATTTCGCGATGACCCGCTTGCTGAGGCTGCCGCGCACGCCTTCGGAGAGGAAGACATATTTGCCGTGCAGCTCCATCCCCGGCTCATAGCTCGGCCCGGGGGTGCCGTCGGCATTTTTGCCCATCTCACCGGCGACAACGCCTTTGACTTCGCCATTCTCGCCAAAGACGAGTTCGGAGCAGGCCATGCCGGGGAAAATCTCGACGCCCAGTTCCTCGGCCTGTTGGGCCATCCAACGGCAGACATTGCCCATCGACACGATGTAGTTGCCGTGGTTCTTCATCAGCGGGGGCATCGGAAACTCGGGGATGCGCAGCTTGCCCGCCTCGCCCAACAGGTAAAAGTTGTCTTCCTTCACCGGCACGTTCAGCGGCGCGCCTTTTTCCTTCCAATCGGGGATCAGCGCGTCCAGCCCGCAGGGGTCGAGCACCGCGCCCGACAGGATATGCGCGCCCACTTCGGAGCCCTTTTCCAGCACCACAACATTGCAATCGGCGTCCAACTGCTTGAGCCGGATCGCAGCCGACAGGCCAGCAGGCCCGGCGCCGACGATCACAACGTCATATTCCATCGCTTCGCGTTCAATCTCGGCCATTTTGGTGCTCCCTCACGGCAAATTCGGTTTGGATTTGGCTAAACCACCGCCGCGCGCAATGCAATCGCGACCCTGCGTTTATTGCGCAAAACGTGGGCTCCACGACATAACATGACGCGCGACCTATCAGGTCGCCGGTTCGTCCCCCTTCGAGATAGCGCGGCGAGGCCCGGTTTCACCACCCAGCCGCCGCGGCCCGCACGGCGAAAACGAGACCTTATTGACGGCAGTCAACCGCCGATCTCGGAGCCGTTAGCCCCTTGCAATTGGCCGGCAGTTTGGGTCAGGTATCTGTCAAGTTAACACGCAATTGGCCGCCCCCCGGCGAAAACCCGGGTGCGGCCCTCATTATGTAGGCACACCGCCATGGAAAAAATTCCGATGACCCGCGATGGTCACACCGCGCTCGAAGTCGAACTTAAGCACCTCAAGTCGGTTGAACGCCCCGCCATCATCAAGGCCATCGCCGAGGCGCGCGAACATGGTGACCTGTCGGAAAACGCCGAATATCACTCGGCCAAGGAAAAGCAGTCTTTCATCGAAGGCCGCATCAAGGAGCTTGAGGGCGTGATCTCGCTCGCCGATGTGATCGACCCCAAGAAACTGTCGGGCTCGATCAAATTCGGGGCCACGGTGACGCTCGTCGATGAGGACACGGACGAAGAGAAAACCTATCAGATCGTTGGCGAATATGAGGCCAATATCGAAAAGGGTCTTTTGAACATCAAATCCCCCATCGCGCGCGCGCTGATCGGTAAGGATGAGGGTGATTCCGTCGAGGTGCGCACCCCCGGCGGGCAGAAATCCTATGAGGTTCTCAAGATCGTCTACGCTTGACCGGGAAGGCTGACATGGCAGAGCCCGACGTTTCCGCATCCCCAGAACAAGCCCCCCGCGCCCCGCGCGGCGGGACCGGCGCGGCACGGCCCACGCCGATGGGCATCTACGACCGGCCCAGGGCCAATAGCATCACCGAGGTCGAGATCATCGCAGGCGCGCTTTCGGCGCTGTGGCTGCTTGGAACGGCGATCTATTTCACCTTCATCGCCGCAGAAGTGCCCGAAAGCACGCCCGACAGCGGGCTGCGCGGGCTGTTGATCCTGCTGGTGGTGATCATGCCCGTCGCGATGATCTGGGTCGGGGCCACGGCCGCCCGCGCCGGGCGTGTCATGCGTGAAGAAAGCCAACGTCTGCAAGCCGCGATCGACACGATCCGGCACTCCTATATCTCGCAACAGCAGGGCAACAAACCGGCGGGCGAAGGCAGCATTGCGCGCAAGCTCGATGAACTCGCCGCCAGCGCCCGCAAGACCGAGATCGCGCTGGCCGGGCTTCAGGGCCGCGATGCGCCGTCGCGTGCCGTCGATCCGGCCCCCGCGCCCACACCGCCCGCCGCCAAAGACCAGCCGGCGCTGGCCCTTGGCACGCAGGCGGGCGACAGCGCACAGCCGCTCTCTGCCGAGGATTTCACCCGCGCCCTCAACTTCCCCGAAACGGCGGAGGATCAGGCGGGTTTCGACGCCCTGCGCCGTGCGCTGAAAGACCGCTCCGCCGCGCAGCTTGTGCAGGCCGCGCAGGATGTGCTGACCCTGCTCAGCCAAGACGGCATCTATATGGACGACCTGCGCCCCGACCGCGCCCGCCCCGAGGTCTGGCGGCAGTTCGCCAGCGGTGCGCGGGGCCGGACCATCGCGCCTTTGGGGGGCATTCGGGATCGTTCGTCGCTGGCGCTGGCCAATGCGCGGATGCGGCAAGACCCGATCTTTCGCGATGCCGCGCATCACTTCCTGCGCCGCTTCGATCGGACCTTTGCGGAGTTCGAGAAACAGGCCACGGATGAGGAAATCTCGATGCTGGCCGACACCCGCACCGCCCGCGCCTTTATGCTGCTGGGTCGCTGCGCGGGCACCTTCGATTGACGCGCGGGCCTAGCCGGTAAAACTGCCGTAAGGAATGAACCGAACGGGATCGCCCGGCGCGATGTCGCGGGCGGCCTCGTCCAATTCGACCAACCCTTCGGCCCAGCTGAGCCCGCTGATGCGCCCCGACCCTTCGGAGGCAAAGACCTCGGCCCGGCCATCGCGCATCCGCGCGCGCAGGTATTCCCGCCGCCCGGCCTTTTTGCGTTTCTCGAAGGCGGCAGGCACGTCGAACCCCTGCGGCTCTTGCCAGCCTCCTCCGGCCAAAAGCGCCATGGCGGGCCGCGCGAAGATCAGCGAACAGACCATCGCCGCCACCGGGTTGCCCGGCAGGCCGAAGACCGGCACGCCCTGCCACATCCCAAGCGCCAAGGGCCGCCCCGGTTTCACCGCGATCCGCCAAAGCTGCATCGCCCCCGCTTCGGTCAGCAGGGCCGAGACGTGGTCTTCATCCCCCGCCGATGCGCCGCCACTGGTGAGGACTACATCGACCTGCCCCGCCGCCGCATCAAGCCGCGCGTGCAGCGCGGCGCGGTCGTCGGCCACGCGGCCCAGATCCACCGCCTCATGGCCAAAGTCGGTGGCGAGTTGCAGCAGCATCGGGCGGTTGGCGTCGTAAATCTGCCCGTCGCGGGCCGTATCGCCCATTTCGACCAATTCATCGCCGGTCGAAATCACACCGACCTTGAGCCTTTTGCGCAAAGACACCTCCGCCACACCGGCGGCGGCCAGAAGCGCCAGTTCCGCCGGACCGATGCGCGTGCCCGCGGCGAGGATCACGTCGCCCGCCTGCACATCCTCCCCGGCCTTGCGGGCGTTGGCCCCCTGTTTGACCGGCCCGTGAAAGCGCAGCACGCCCCCCTCGGCGGTCACATCCTCTTGCAAGATGACGGTATCGACACCTTCGGGCAGCGCCGCGCCGGTCAGCACGCGGATCGCTTGCCCCGCAGGCACCGCACCGGGGCGGTCGCCCGCCGCCGCGCGGCCCGGCACCAGCGGCATTTCGTGCAGGCCATCGCCCCGGCCCCCGGCAAAGCCATAGCCATCGACCGCCGTGTTGGGCAGCGGCGGGTTGGCGCGGATGGCGGCAACATCTTCGGCCAAGATGCGGCCCCCGGCATCGGCGGCGGGGCATGGCTCGGCTCCTGTCACCGCGTGAAGCCGCGCACGCAGCAGGTCCAGCGCTTCATGCACCGGGGTCCAATGCACGCCGGGCGGCAGGGCGAAACAATCGTTGCGCAGGGGCGGCGGCGCGGGTGTGGCGGGGGCCGCCGGAGTGGCAATCAGCCCCACGTCGCGCAGGATGAAATCGGCAATGGCGGCGGTGTCGTTCAAATCGAAAACGGGCCGATCCACCTCAAGCGGCACATCGCTGGCCAGCGCCTGCACGGTCGGATCATCCGGCGCGATCAGCGGGTTTCCGGTCTCGACCCGATGGGCTTCGACCTTCGGATGGCCGTCGCGTTTGTAGCCTTCGATCAGCACCAGATCGACGGGCGAGAGCCGCGCCAGATGCGCCTCCAGCGGCGGCTCATCGGACCCGCGCAACTCATGCATCAGGGCAAAACGCGCGCCCGAGGCCAAGAGCACCTCCCGCGCGCCCGCGATGCGGTGGCGGTGGCTGTCCTTGCCGGGGTGGTCCACGTCGAATGTGTGATGCGCGTGTTTGACGGTGGAGACGGTGAACCCACGGCCCGTGATCTCGGAGACCAGCCGCTCCATCAGCCCGGTCTTGCCCGCGTTCTTCCAACCGACAATGCCGTAAACCCTCATACCATCGCCTCTGCTTTCGCCAGATCCCCGGGCGTGTTCACGTTGAAGAAGGCTGCCTCATCGGGGAAGAGCGCCTCGCGCCCATCGTGGCGTTCCGTCCAGAGCACCACCTTGCGCAGCCCGCCCGCCAAAGCGCTGCGCAGATCGTCGCGCAGCGCCACGGGCCAGAGGCCAAAGGTCGGATGCCGCGCCGTGCCGCGTTTGGCATCCGGCGTGGCGGCCAAGGCCAGCGGATGGGCCATATCATCGGCGGCCAGCAACAGACGCGGCACCAGATCGCAGGGGAAGAAAGGCGTATCAGCGGCAGCGGTCACGATGCTCTCGGCCCCCTGTTCGGCGGCCCAGTCCAGCCCGGCGAGCACCCCCGCCAGCGGTCCGGCGAAGCCTTCGATACTATCGGCCAGCACCGGCAAGCCGAGGTCGGCAAACCGCGCCGCATCGCCATTGGCATTAAGCGCCAGCCCCGCGACCTGCGGCTCCAGCCGGTCGATTACCGAGGACAGAAGCGTGCCCTGCCCCAGCGGCAGCAGCCCCTTGTCGCCGCCGCCCATACGGGTCGCCTGCCCGCCCGCCAGAATGACGCCAAGTGGTTGTTTCATGTGGTCAATCCTTCGCCCCCTTGCGCCCGCTTTTGCGCGGTTCTTCGGCCACGCTGGCCGGATCCGCATCGCGGATCAGCCGCCCCTCCCCGGCCAGACAGGTAAAGCGCTGCCCGCGCATCCGCCCGATCAGGGTCAGGTTCACCTGCTGGGCGATCTCCACCCCCCAAGCGGTAAAGCCCGAGCGGGACGCCAGCACCGGAATGCCCATCATCGCCGTCTTGATCACCATCTCAGAGGTCAGCCGCCCCGTGGTATAGAGCACCTTATCCTCGGCCCCGACCCCTTCGGAGAGCATCCAGCCCGCGATTTTGTCAACCGCGTTGTGACGGCCCACATCCTCCATATAGACCAAGGGTCGGTCACCTTGGCAAAGCACCGTGCCGTGGATCGCGCCCGCCTCCAGATAGAGGCTCGGCGTGCGGTTGATCTTGGCCGCCAGCGCGTAGAGGTCCGATGTGCGCACCGGTGTCTCGGGCAGGCTCACCTCCGCCAGCCCCTCCATCATATCGCCAAAGACCGTGCCCACGGCGCAGCCGCTGGTGCGGGTCTTGCGCTGCATCTTGTCTTCGTAATCGGTGGCCCGTTTGGTCCGGACGACGACGGTTTCAAGCTCTTCGTCGTAATCGACGCCGGTGATCTCTTCGTCCGGGCGCAGCATTCCCTGGTTGCGCAGAAACCCAAGCGCCAGATAGGCCGGGTAATCGCCGATGGTCATGGCGGTCACGATCTCTTGCCGGTTGAGGAATATCGTCAGGGGGCGCTCTTCGACCACGTTGATCGCAACCTCGGCCCCGGTGTGGTCCACGCCAGAGACGCTGCGCGTCAGCCGAACAGCAGTCGGATCCGGGGCGATCAGATAATTGCTAAGTTCATTGTCTCGGGCCAATTGTATCCCCCTGCGGTTAGGTCTAAGCCTTTGACATTATATTTAAGAGTTCGCCATGGCCATCACCACCACCAAATCCGCCTATCGCAAAGGGATCGTCGATGCGCTGCCCTTTGTGCTGGTGATCATCCCCTTCGCCTCGCTCTTCGGTCTATTGGCCACCGAGGCCGGGTTGAACGTGTTCGAAACGCTGACCTTTTCGATCGTGGTGATCGCCGGGGCCGCGCAGTTCACGGCGCTGCAACTGCTGCGAGAAGACGTGCCCACGGCCATCGTGCTGGCCTCGGCGCTGGCGGTGAACCTGCGCATGGCGATGTATTCGGCCTCTCTCACCCCGTGGATTGGCGGCGCGCCGCTGTGGCAACGGGCGCTGGCGGCCTATATGACGGTTGACCAATCCTATGTCGCTGCGATGACGCAATATGAGCGCGACCCTCAGATGACGGTGCCGCAGCGGATGGCCTATTTCTTTGGGACCGTGACGCCGGTTGTGCCGCTTTGGTATATCTTCACGCTGATCGGCGCGATGGTGGGAGCCAGCGTGCCGGATAGCTGGGCGCTGGACTTCGCCATTCCGATCACCTTTCTGGCCATGATCGCGCCGATGTTCCGCACGCTGGCCCATGTGGCGGCGGCGGTGGTCGCGGTCGTTGTCAGCCTTTTCGCCGTCGAGGTGCCCTATGCGCTTGGGCTGATCATCGCGGGGCTCGCAGGCATGATCACCGGCGCCCAGGTCGAGGCGTGGATGGAACGGCGCAAACCGGGGAGCACGGCATGATGATCGATAGAACCGCACTTTGGGTCGTGATCATCGGCCTCGGGCTGGGCAGCTTTTTCCTGCGCTTTGTCTTTACCGGCTTGGTTGGCAACAAACAGATGCCCGCATGGCTCTTGCGGCATCTGCGCTATACTGCCGTGGCGATTCTGCCCGCGTTGGTGGCACCGCAGGTGATCTGGCCTTCGGCCACCGGGGGGCAATTCGACCTGCCGCGCGTCACCGCGGCGGCGGTGACATTGGGCGTGGGGCTGGTGACCAAGAACGTCCTCGCCGCGATCCTGTCAGGGGCCGCGGCGCTTTATGGGATGCTCTATCTGGTGGGGTAAGCGCGGGCGCTACTGTCGGGCCAGTTGCGCCGCGCGCAGGGCGTCGATCACATCGCCCTCATCGTCTTCGTAATATTTCGTCGTGGTGACGCCCGGCAGGGCCTCGAACCGCTCTTGCAGCTTGACGGGATAGAAGGTCGACCCGACGCTTTGAAACCCCGGCAACTGGCTGAGAATGCCGCTGGTGGCATTGGCGCAAAAGGCACCGGGCACCGCGCCATTGGCGGTCACCAGTTCAAGCGCGCGTTCGGCCACCTCGGGGCTCACGGGGATTTCCTGACTGACCACATGAAAGGTGCTGCGCGCATGAGCCGATTTATAGGCCTGCAACCACGCGGGCGTCACCCCGTAGAGCACATCGCCCCGCTCGGCCATCCGCGCATCCCGAAACGATCCGGCGGGGTCAAAGATCACCCGTTGCGAGCCATTCACCATCAGCGCGCTATGGCCGCCGCTGCCGGTGCGGTTGTTCACCATGGTCATCAATGTGAGGGACGGCGGCTCGGGCGCGCGGTAGGCTGCACGCGCCACAACCTCGGGCGGGCTATCGGGGCTTTGATCCACCGAACAGCCAGCCAGAACGCCAATAAGCGCAATCGACGCCAAGAGAGTCTTCAAACCATTACCCTCTCGCCCAGGGATAGGACATGATCAACCGGCAAAGATTGCCAACAGAACAAGAATCACGAGGATGACGACGGTGCTGCGTGTCACGAAGGTCATGAACCCGTCAAAGGTCTTTTTCTGCGCTTCGTAATTCATGCTGCCGTGTTCATGTTCAGCCATTTTCGTCTCCCTAAGACAATTTGTTGGCGCTGATTACCCTATTCGCATCACCCTGTCACGGGGGGATCATGCGCAGAAAACCATACTAGCTTTGCGCGGAACTACGCGCTAAAGGGGAATCTTACACTTCCCCGCACGTTATAGAGTCTCTCAGCTTTCGCCGTCTTCCAGATCGGCGACCAAGCGAAAGCCGATCCGTTGCGGCGCGGCATCCGGCACCTTTTTCGGCAAGGCCCGCAGCATCACGTTCAACTGCCCCACATGCTGCACCAATTGCGCCCGCGCCCCTGCCGGATCGACGCCGTAGAAGGTGATGATATCGGGGTCGAAATACCCCATGCCTTCGATCCGCAGCACGCCGGCGTCGCCCCCGGCAAAGCCGATCGCCGCCTCATGATCGTTGTCGAGCTTTTCCTCGAAATTCTTGAGGTAGAGCACGACCCGCTCATAGGCCCATTGGGCGGGGGATTTCTGTTTAACCGGCTTGCCGGTCACCGATTTGGGCAGGGGTTGATCGCCCGACTTGGGCTGATCCGCGCCCGTGTGCACCTCATGCATGCGCGGTAATGCCGCAGCCTCATAGGCCTCGGCTGCCGTTTTCACCTCATCGCCCATCGCTCACCCTTTGCGCTGATACACCCATGCGCCATCCGCCGCGCGCAAGCTGCGCGTGGCCTCTCCGGCTTGGTAAAGGTGGCTCAGATGGGCGACGGCTTCAACCAACGCGAGGCCATATTCCGCCTCACCGATATTGCGTTTGAACAGCGGCGCGAAACATTCCGAGGCCGATTTCGGCATGTCGATATGGGCCAGAAGCCTGCGCAGGGCGCTGTGATGGTTTTCGATCAACTGCTTTAGCCGCGTCGGCAGGCCGGTGAAGGGCAGTTTGTGGCCGCCAAGCACCAGATGATCTTCCCGCGCCAAGGGCAGAAAACGCTCGCAAGCCTCCAGCCATTCGCCGATGGGGTCGGCCATCGGCTCGGTCGGGTAGACGCCGATGTTGGGGCTGATGGAGGGGAGGATCTGATCCCCCGCGATCACCAGATTGTCGTCGCGGCTCCAAAAGGTCGCATGTTCGGGGGCGTGGCCATTGCCGATATGCACCTCCCAATCGCGCCCGCCCATGCGGATCACATCGCCCTGCCGGAGGCGGGTGAACCCCAGCGGCAGCGGGGCCACCACATCGGCGAAATTGAACGGCCGCTCGCTGGCGCGTTTGTCATAGAGCGCCGAGGCCATCCCCGCCTTGCGGTAGAACGCAAGGGCTTCGGCGACCGGCACCTCTTGGACATCGAGCGTCAGCATCCGCGCGGTCAACCACGCGGTGCGCGTGGTGACCAGTTCCGCCCCGAACTCGCTCTGCAACCATCCGGCAAGGCCGATGTGATCGGGGTGGTGATGGGTGACGACCACGCGCGCAATCGGCTTGCCGCCAAGCGGCCCTGCCATCAGCCCGCGCCAAATCTCCTTGGCCCGGCGCGAGGCGAAGCCCGTGTCGATCACCGTCCAGCTATCGCCCTCGTCCAAGGCATAGACGTTGACGTGATCCAGCTTCATCGGCAGCGGAAGGCGGAACCAAAGCACCCCCGGCGCCACCTCTATCGCCTCCCCCTCGGCGGGCGGCACCTCCCAAGGATAGCGCAGCCCTTTGGGCGTTTTCGGCGAAGCGGCGGAGAGGGTGGCCTGTTCTGTCATCAGCTTCTCAGGTCTTCGACATCGAGCGCATAGAGATCTTCTGCCCCGGCCTGCGCATGAGCCAGCAGGCCCTGATGCTCGGGCAAGAGACGTTGGATATAGAACCGCGCCAGCTTGGCCCGCGCATCGCCCGCGCCGGCGGTCTTCTCGGCCATGGCGGCTTGCAGATGCAGATGCCCGCCCAGCACACGGGCGAAGGCGCGCAGATAGGGCACGGCACCGGCGAAACGCGCGTTCATGTCTTTCTGCGCGGTCATCCACTCGGTCGCCTCGCGCAGGGTCTCACTGGCCTGCCAGACCGCATCGGCCATGCGCGGGAAAGGGCCGCGGGCGGATTCCGCATGGGCTTCGATCTCATCCAAGAGCCGGTTCGCCGCCTCTCCGCCGTCCATCATCTTGCGGCCCACAAGGTCCATCGCCTGAATGCCGTTGGTGCCCTCGTAGATCGCCGTGACGCGCACGTCGCGGCTGAACTGCGCCGCGCCGGTTTCTTCGATAAAGCCCATGCCGCCATGCACCTGCACGCCCATCTCGGCGACGCCGATGCCCACATCAGTGCCAAATGCCTTGGTGATCGGCGTGAGGAACGCGGCCCGGGCCGCCCATTCGTCGCCCTGCCCGGCGCGCGCCATGTCGCTGGCATAGGCACAGCTCAGCGCGATCGCGCGGGAGGCAAAGATATCGGCCTTCATGCTCAGAAGCATCCGGCGCACGTCGGCGTGATCTACGATGGTGCCGGTGCCGCCTTCGACGGGAGAGCGGCCCTGCTTACGCTCCAGCGCATAGTCCAGCGCCAGTTGATAGGCGCCTTCAGCCGCGCCGATGCCCTGTTCGCCGACACCAAGGCGGGCGTTGTTCATCATGGTGAACATCGCCGCCATGCCGCCACCTTCGCGGCCCACCAGCCAGCCGGTGGCCTTGTCATATTGCATGACCGCGGTGGGCGATCCGTGCAGGCCCATCTTATGCTCAAGGCTGACCACATTCACGCCATTGCGCTGGCCCGGCGCGCCATTCTCATCAGGGATGAACTTCGGCACGAGGAAAAGGCTGATCCCCTTGGTCCCCGCGGGCGCCCCCGGCAGGCGCGCTAGGACAAGGTGGCAGACATTGCCCGCGAAATCATTGTCACCCCAAGAGATGTAGATCTTCTGACCAGAGACCGCATAAGTCCCGTCGCCATTGTCTTCGGCCCGGCTGCTCAGCGCGCCTACGTCCGAGCCCGCCTGCGGCTCGGTCAGGTTCATCGTGCCGGTCCATTCGCCCGAGATCAGCTTAGGCAGGTACAATTCCTTGATCGCGTCGCTCGCGTGATGCTCCAATGCTTCGATCTGCCCTTGGCTCATCAGGGGGGCGAGTTGCAGCGACAGGCAAGCGCCGCTCATCATCTCGTTGACCGCGCTGGTCAGGGTCATCGGCAGGCCCATGCCGCCGTATTCAGGGTCCGCCGACATGCCGATCCAACCGCCCTCTGCAATCGCGGCGAAACCTTCGGCAAACCCCGGAGAGGTGCGCAGGACGCCGTTCTCCAGCTTGGCAGGGTGCAGATCTCCGCCCCGTTGCAGCGGCGCCAGCACGTCATCGCAAAGCCGTCCGGCCTCTGACAGGATCGCGCCGGTGACGTCTTCACTGGCCTCAGCGAAACGCTCGGTGCTGCGAAGCGTTGCGAAATCCAACACGTCCTCAATCAGAAAACGGTAGTCATCCACGGCGGCGCGGTACGGCATATCATATCCTCCTGAAAGGCGCGCTTGTTCTGGCAAGCCTGACATGGCCCTGATAAAGGCTGGTTTATGTTGCCGCCAGCATGAAATGCCCGGCCGCCCCCCGCAACCCAAACGCGGCGTCACGGGATGCTGCATGATCCGACAGGCCGAAACACCCGATGACCCAGCCGACCGAAACCCTGACCGCCACGCCCCAAGGCATCGCCCGCGCGGCGCGCCTGCTGCAAGACGGCGCGCTGGTTGCCCTGCCGACCGAGACGGTCTATGGCCTTGGCGCGGATGCCCGCAACGGTGAGGCTGTCGCGGGCATCTACGCCGCCAAGGGCCGGCCCAGTTTCAACCCGCTGATCGTGCATCTGCCGGATATCGACACCGCCAAACGCTACGTGCAATGGACCAAGGAGGCCGACCGGCTGGCGCAGGCCTTTTGGCCCGGCGCGCTGACGCTGGTCCTGCCGGTGAAACCGGACAGCGGGCTGTCGTCGCTGGTGACGGCGGGGCTGCCGAGCCTTGCGGTGCGGGTGCCCGCCCACCCCGCCATGCAGCAGGTCTTGCAGGAACTCGGTGGGCCGGTCGCTGCGCCCTCGGCCAATCCCTCGGGCAAGATCAGCGCGACCACGGCGGCGCATGTGCAGGCGGGCCTCGACGGTAAGATCGCAGCGGTGCTGGACGACGGCGCTTGCCCCGTTGGGTTGGAAAGCACGATCATCGGCCTGACCGGCCCCCGCCCCGCGCTGCTGCGCGCAGGCGGTCTGCCGAGCGAGGCAATCGAGGCCGCGCTTGGCCAGAGGCTAGAGGTTATCGATGGGGCCGAGATCATCGCGCCGGGGCAGCTCGCCTCGCATTACGCGCCCGGCGCGGCGGTGCGGCTGAATGCGCGAACGGCGGGGCCGGGTGAAGTGCTGCTCGGGTTTGGCGAGATGATCTGCGACCTCAACCTCTCCCCCTCCGGCGATCTGACCGAGGCTGCGGCGAAACTGTTCGACCACCTGCACCAGTTGGACGCGACCGGCCAGACCATTGCCGTGGCCCCGATCCCCGATCACGGGCTGGGCCGCGCGATCAATGACCGATTGGCCCGCGCCGCAGCACCGCGTTAGGCGTGCCCGGCTGAGGCCGACAGCCCCAAAGGGTCGATCCCCAGTGACTTGAGCGCCGCGCCCCATTTTTCGGCATCCGGCAGGTCGAAAATCACCTCGGGCGAGGCTTCGCAGGTCAGCCATCCGTTCTGGGCGATCTCGCCCTCCAACTGCCCCGGCCCCCAGCCCGCATAGCCCAGCATCAACTGCGCCTGCGCCGGGCCTTTGCCGGTGGCGATGTCTTCGAGGATGTCGCGGGTCGTGGTCAGGGCGATGCCATCGCCCACGCGCAGCGTCTCAATGGCCGATCGGTATTCGTCCGAATGCAACACAAAGCCGCGCCCGGTCTCGACCGGCCCGCCGAAGTGCACGGCCAGCGATTTGGCCTGCGGCGGCGTGTCTTCAACCAGCTGATCCAGCACATCCGACAGGCGCAGTTCCGGGGCGGGTTTGTTCACGATCAACCCCATCGCCCCCTGTTCGGAATGCGCCGAAAGATAGATCACCGAATGGGCGAAACGCGGATCGCCCATGCCCGGCATCGCGACCAGCAGCTTGCCCGTCAGTTCCATCTTCTGCCCCGTCAACGCTCACCTCCTGAAGGTAACCTTTCTTTGAACATGGCCGCTTGCGCCCCACAAAACAAGAGAGGCGCCCCAGCCTCCGCCGCATCGGCGAAACATGGATGATACAAATGTGACTTGGCAGGCGCGGATGGATACCGCATCAAGTCCGCATGAATATATCGCGCCTCTTCTCCGCCGTTCTCTCCTATCTCGCCCTCGCCCTGCCCGTCGCGGCGCAGAATGCTGTCGGCACGCCCTTGCAGGGCGATCTGCTCACCGGGTGGCAGCAGCCTGACGGGCGGCGGGTGGCAGCGATCCGGTTGCGTATGGCGCCGGGCTGGAAGACCTATTGGCGCAGCCCCGGGGATGCTGGCATCCCGCCTGAGTTCGACTGGTCCGGCTCGGACAACCTGCGCGATGTGCAGATCACATGGCCCGCGCCCAAGGTCTTTGACCAAGGCGGGGTGAACTCCATCGGCTATGCCCGCGAGGTGATCCTGCCGCTGACCATCACCCCGCGCCGCCCCGGTGCCCCGGTGACGTTGGACACCAGCATCGACCTTGGCGTCTGCAGCGACATCTGCCTGCCCCAGACCATCCACCTGCGCGCCCTGCTCGACACCCGCGAGAGCAAGCCCACCCCGGCCATCGCCGCCGCCTTTGCCGCACGCCCCTATTCCGGGGCCGAGGCCGGACTGAAAAGCGCCCATTGCAGCCTGCGCCCCACCGCCCGGGGGCTGGAGATCGAAACCCGGCTTTCCCTGCCCTCTGCCGGGGGCAAGGAAACCGTGGTGATCGAACCCGGCAACCCCAACATGTGGATGAGCGAGACCGTGAGCCAGCGGTCGGGCAATACGCTCGTCGCCAGCGGTGAGATGATCGCCGAGAATGGCACCGCGCTGGCGCTCGACCGTTCCGCCATTCGGATCACGGTGATTGGCAAGAACCACGCGGTCGAGGTGACGGGCTGTACCTCGGGCTAAACCCGCGCGCTACTTGCGGCGCTGATGCTCGTCCAGCCGGGGCATGATCTCAACGAAGTTGCAGGGCATGTGGCGGTAGTCCAACTGTTTCAGAAGGATCCCGTCCCACGCATCTTTGCAGGCGCCCGGGCTGCCCGGCAGCGCGAACAGATACGTCCCCTGCGCCACGCCGCCCGTGGCGCGGCTTTGCACCGCGCTGGTGCCGATCTTCTCCATCGAGATCATGGTGAAGACCGTGCCGAAGGCGTCGATCTCTTTCTCATAGACATCGCGGTGCGCTTCGACTGTCACATCGCGCCCGGTTAGGCCGGTGCCGCCCGTGCTGATCACCACGTCGATCTCTGGATCCGCACACCAGTCGCGCAGAAGCGCTGCGATGGCGGGGCGGTCGTCGGTCACGATCTCGCGGGCGGCCAGCAGATGGCCTGCCGCTTCGATCCGCGCGACGAGCACATCACCCGAACGGTCCTCCGCCAAGCTGCGGCTGTCCGAGACGGTCAGCACGGCGATTCTCACGGGGATGAACGCCCGGGTGTCGTCGATCCTGCTCATGTCCGCTCCATCATTGCCAAACGCGCGGCCAGTGCCACGAAAATACCGCTGCTGATCCAGCCCAGCAGCCGCCCGCCGCCCGCCAACCGCCGCCCGATCCCGGCGGCAAAGACACCCACCGCGCCGTTGATGACGAAGCCGCCCAGAGCCAGCACCGCACCAAAGGTCAGGAACTGCGCCAGGACCGGCCCAGCCTCGGGCACCACGAATTGCGGCAAGAAGGCCAGCACGAAAAGGATCACCTTGGGGTTCGTCAGATTGACGGCGAAACCGGTGTTGAACGCGCGCCATCCGCCCATTCCGGGCGCCGTATCGCGCGGCTTGCCGGCCTGTCGCAGGGTTTGCACCGCAAGCCAGAGCAGATAGGCCACGCCAAGCCAGCGGATCAGGTCCAGCGCCCAGGGCAGCGCCGCGACGACCGCGCCCAGCCCCAACCCGGCCAAGGCCACATGCACCAGCACGCCCGCCGAGATCCCCGCGCTCGCCGCCAATGCGGCACGCGGGCCTGAGCGCAGCCCCTGCCCGAGGCAGAACATCATATCCGCCCCCGGCGTGAGGTTCAGCGCCAAGGCGGCAGGCACGAAGGCCAGAAGGGTCAGCGCATCAACCATCGCGCAGCTTGGCCTGAACGCTGAGCAAATCGGCCCAAGCCTCGCGCTTGGCCTCGCGGTTGCGCAGCAGATAGCCGGGATGCACCATCGGCATGCAAGAAAGATCGGCGGCCTTGGTCCAATTGCCGCGCAGACGCATGATGCTGCGTTTCTCCAAAAGCGACTGGCAGGACCAATTGCCAAAGAGCACCAACACCCTGGGCTTGGCCAATTCGATGTGACGCTGTACAAAGGGCCGCATCATCGCGATCTCATCAGGCTTCGGGTCGCGCCCTTGCGGCGTGCGCCACGGCAGGATGTTCGACAGATAGACATTGCGGTCCCGCCCCATGTCGATCGCCGCCAGCATCCGGTCGAGCATCTGGCCCACGCGCCCCACGAAAGGCTTGCCCGCGCGGTCTTCGTCGCGGTCGGGGGATTCGCCCAAGATCATCAGCGGCGCGCCGGGCACCCCATCGGCGAAAACCAGATTGCGCGCGCCCTTGTGCAGCTCGCAATGATCGAACCCTTGGATCGCGGCGCGAAGCTCTTCCAAGCTCTGCGCGCCCTGCGCGGCGCGCCGGGCCAGCGCCACCGGATCGGGCTGCTCAGAAGCTTGCAGGGGCTGCGGCCCTTTGGCCAGTTTGGCGCTGGCCTTGGGCGGGCTTGCGGGCACCTCATAGCGGTTGACCGGCGCGTCGCAGATCGCCTCGGTCGCGCCAAGCTCGACCTGCCACGCCAGCATCTCTGCCGCCTGATGATAATCGAATGATTCCATGACCCGTAGCTTACGCCCTGTGGGCGAGAGGCGAAATGCCCTATCGCTGCGCTTTACGCGCCAAGCCCCCCGCGCCTATAAGGCGGCAACAGCAGAAGGGATCGCCACCATGTCATTCGCCCATCGCCACCTGCTTGGCATCGAGCAGCTTTCGCAATCCGACATTACCACCCTTCTGGATTTGGCCGACACCTATGCCGACCGGAACCGCCAGCCGCAAAAGCACTCCGACGCACTGCGCGGGCTGACGCAGATCAACATGTTCTTCGAGAATTCCACCCGCACGCAGGCGAGTTTCGAGATCGCGGGCAAACGCCTTGGCGCGGATGTGATGAATATGGCGATGCAGGCAAGCTCGATCAAAAAGGGCGAGACGCTGATCGACACGGCGATGACGCTGAATGCCATGCACCCCGATCTACTGGTGGTGCGCCACCCGCAATCCGGCGCGGTGGACCTGCTGGCCCAAAAGGTGAACTGCGCCGTGCTCAACGCGGGCGACGGGCGGCACGAACACCCCACGCAGGCGCTGCTCGATGCGCTGACGATCCGCCGCGCCAAGGGGCGGCTGCACCGGCTCAGCATCGCGATCTGCGGCGATATCGCGCACAGCCGCGTGGCACGGTCGAACATCCTGCTCTTGGGCAAGATGGAGAACCGCATCCGCCTTGTCGGCCCGCCGACCCTGATGCCCAGCCAGATCGACCAGTTCGGCGTCGAGGTCTTCGACGACATGAAAAAGGGGCTCGAAGGTGTCGACGTGGTGATGATGCTGCGGCTTCAGAAAGAGCGGATGGACGGCGGCTTTATCCCGTCGGAGCGCGAGTATTACCACCGCTACGGGCTCGACGCCGAAAAGCTTGCCCATGCCAGCCCCGAGGCCATCGTCATGCACCCCGGCCCGATGAACCGCGGGGTGGAGATTGACGGCACCTTGGCCGACGACATCAACCGTTCCGTCATTCAAGATCAGGTCGAGATGGGCGTCGCCGTGCGCATGGCCGCGATGGACCTGCTGGCGCGCAACCACATCGCTGCCCAACCCGGCGCGGCCTGACCGGAACCCCGAAGGGCCGGGCGGCGTTTTCCTGAGAACAGTCAAAGGAAGCCGTCATGCCCCATACAGAAGTCGCCCCGCAAGAAGCTGGCAAGGTCCGCGTCTATGCCCTTTCGCTCTCGGATGCCGAGGCACGGGCGATGCGCGATGATGAGACCGCGCAGGCCGCAGCCCTCGGGGTCGAGCGGATCGACGGGGCTTATACAGAGGTCTTTCGGGTGGCCGACCTCGATCAACTGGGGCTTGCAGGCTATCTGCGCGACGGCAATGGCGTGAACCCCGAGCAGATCGAGACGGACCGCAGCAAGCTTGCCGCGCTCGACGGTTGGGTGATGATCGTCTACTCCCGCGCTTTCGCCGGGCAATCTTTGCAGCTGGCCCCAATCCCGGCGCTGACCCATATCGGCACCTATACCGAAGGCGGCCCCGACACGCCCGTGCAGGCGATGGAGGCCGAAGCCGCGCAGCCCTACACTGGCATCCCCCGGGTCTCTCCAACTGAGCCCGCCAAGGGCGGCGGCGGCAAGACGATGGTGATCGTGGCCGTTGTCGCGCTGATCCTGCTGATCATCTGGTGGCTGCTGGCCTAAGACGAAAACCGCTGGCACCCTCGGGGCTGGCGGGCTACATCTGGCCCATGCAAGAACCTGAACACGATCCCAAGATGTCTGGCCGTATCGCCATAGTCGCCCTTCTGGTGGCCTTCGGCGTGGTCGGGCTGATGATTTGGATTGGCGGCTAGCGGTCAGAACGGGGGGCACCCGCCCAAAAGACCGCTTGGTTTGGGGGGCGATTTGGGGCATGACAGCGGCGCATCCGCTATCGCATCAAAGGCCCGCCCATGACCCAGTTCTTCACCAATCTGCGCCTTCTCGACCCTCAGGCAGGCACGCTTGAGCCTGCTGCGGTTCTGGTCCGCAACGGGGTGATTGCCGAGGTGCTGGCCGATGGAGCCACAGCGCCCGAGGGCGCGGAACTGGTCGATTGCGGCGGTCATATCCTCGCCCCCGGTATCGTCGATATTGGCGTGAAAGTCTGCGAACCGGGCGAGCGCCACAAGGAAAGCTACCGCTCTGCGGGCCTTGCCGCGGCGGCGGGCGGGGTCACCACCATGGTCACGCGCCCCGACACCGATCCGGCCATCGACAGCCCCGAGACCCTCGAATTCGTCACCCGCCGCGCCAATGAAGCCGCCCCAGTGAATGTCGTGCCCATGGCCGCGCTGACCAAGGGCCGCGAGGGGCGCGAGATGACCGAGATCGGCTTTCTGATGGACGCCGGCGCCGCTGCCTTCACCGATTGCGACCGCGTGGTGACGGATACCAAGGTCTTCTCCCGCGCGCTGACATATGCCCGCAGCCTCGGCGCGCTGGTCATCGCCCACCCGCAGGATCCGGGGCTGAGCAAGGGGGCGACCGTCACCTCCGGCAAATTCGCCTCACTGCGCGGGCTTCCGGCGGTCTCGCCCATGGCCGAGCGGATGGGGCTGGACCGCGACATCGCACTGATCGAGATGACCGGCGCGCGCTACCACGCCGACCAGATCACCACCGCCCGCGCCCTGCCCGCGCTGGAACGCGCCAAGCGCAACGGGCTCGACATCACCGCCGGTGTCGGCATCCACCACCTGACGTTGAACGCGCTCGACGTGGCCGACTATCGCACCTTCTTCAAGGTAAAGCCGCCGCTGCGCGATGAGGAAGACCGCCTTGCCGTGGTCGAAGCCGTGGCCAGCGGCCTGATCGACATCATCTGTTCCATGCACACCCCGCAGGACGAAGAGAGCAAACGCCTGCCCTTCGAGGAAGCCGCCAGCGGCGCGGTGGGGCTGGAGACGTTGCTGCCCGCCGCGATGCGTCTGGTCCATGCCGAGATGATGGACCTGCCCACGCTCTGGCGCGCGCTGTCGCTGAACCCGGCCAAACGCCTCGGCCTGCCCGGCGGGCGGATTGCCGTGGGCGCGCCTGCGGATATGGTCCTTTTCAACCCCGACGCGCCCTTCGTGCTGGACCGCGCGACGCTGCGGTCGAAATCCCGCAACACGCCCTTTGACGGGATGCGGATGCAGGGTAAGGTCGTGGCAACTTATGTAGCAGGTTCCTGCGTTTACGAGGCGAATTGATGCCCCCTATCGAGACTTCCGTCGAATTGATCCTTTTCTGGGCGCTGGCAGGCTATGTCATCGGCTCTATCGCCTTTGGCATGTTGCTGGCGCGGTTGATGGGGCTGGGCAACCTGCGCGATATCGGATCGGGCAACATCGGCGCGACCAATGTTCTGCGCACCGGCAACAAGAAGGCGGCGGCGCTGACGCTGTTGTTGGACGGGGCCAAGGGGGCCGTGGCGGTGCTGCTGGCCCGTGCCTTCGCGGGCGAAGATGCGGCGCAGGCGGCGGCGCTTGGTGCGATGATCGGCCATTGCTACCCGGTCTGGCTGGGCTTTCGTGGCGGCAAGGGTGTGGCGACCTTTTTGGGCCTCATGCTGGCGCTGGCTTGGCCGGTCGGGCTGGCCTGCTGTGCGGTCTGGCTGGCCACGGCAGCGCTCTCTCGCATCTCATCCCTATCCGCACTGGCGGCGGCGGCAAGCTCGACCTTTTTGCTGATTTTCCTCGGCTACGGGGAAATGCTGCTTTTGGGCATCGCCCTGACCTTGCTGATCTTTTGGCGGCACCGCGATAATATTCGCCGGATCCGCGCAGGTACGGAATCGCGCATCGGCCAGAAAGGCTGACACCGCCCCTGGGCGGCATCAGCCTCTTTACCCTTCAGTAGGAATATTCGGCGTAGATACGGCTCAGATCGCCGTTCCATGGGCCGTGGTAATCCGCCAGCAGATCGTCGGCAGGCACCCGGCCCGTCTCGATACTGTCGCGCAGAGCGTTGAGGAAATGCGTCTCATCCGGCACCAGCCCACCGGCGCCGGGACGGGCGCGGGCCTTCAGCCCCGCCTCTGACAGGGCCACGGCCTCGCGCGCCAGATCATGCATCTTGAGCCCGCCCACCTCGGCCTGAAGGCCGTGGGTAGAGGCGGCGATGCGCAATTCTTCCCGTGTCTCGGCATCCCAGCCTTTGACCAAATCCCACGCGCCATCCAGCGCGCTTTGGTCATACATCAGCCCAACCCAGAAGGCCGGCAAGGCGCAGAGCCGCCGCCACGGGCCGCCATCGGCGCCACGCATCTCGATGAACTTCTTGACCCGTGCTTCGGGGAAGAGCGTGGTGAGGTGATCGGCCCAATCGCTCAGCGTCGGCTTCTCGCCGGGCAGCGCGGGCAGCTCGCCCTTCAGGAAGTCGCGGAAGGATTGACCGAGCGCGTCGATATATTTGCCGTCGCGGTAGACGAAATACATCGGCACATCGAGCGCATATTGCACCCAAGCCTCGAACCCGAAGCCTTCGTCAAAAACGAAGGGGATCATGCCCGTGCGCGCGTCATCCAGATTGCGCCAGACCAGCCCGCGCGTGGATTTCACGCCGTTGGGCTTGCCGTCGAGGAAGGGTGAATTGGCAAAAAGCGCATTGGCGATGGGCTGCATGGCCACGGCGACGCGCATCTTCTGCACCATGTCGGCTTCACTCGCGAAATCGAGATTCACTTGCACGGTACAGGTCCGGCGCATCATGGTGGTCCCCATGGTGCCGACCTTTTGCATATAGCCGTCCATCAGCTTGTAACGGCCCTTGGGCATCAGATCCATCTGCTCATGCGACCACTCGGGCGCGGCGCCCAGACCGATGAAGCCCACGCCGATCTCATCGGCCACGTCCTTCACCTCGCGCAGGTGGGTGTTCACCTCGTCGCAGGTCTCGTGAATGGTCTCGACCGGGGCGCCCGAGAGTTCCAACTGGCCGCCCGGTTCAAGACTGATGTTGGCCCCGTCTTTCTCAAGCCCGATCAGCTTGCCACCCTCTTCGACAGGGGACCAATTGTGACGGTCGCGCAGCCCTTCCAGCATCACCCGGATCGAGCGTTCCCCCTCATAGGGGAGCGGTTTGAGTGTGTCCTTGCAATAGCCGAACTTCTCATGCTCGGTGCCGATGCGCCACTGCTCGCGCGGCTTGCAGCCGTCCGCCAGATACTGCGCCATCTGGTCGTGATGTTCGATCGGGCCGCCGCCGGATTGAGGAATGGACATATGCGAGGGCTCCGTTTTGAAGGGTCGTCTTGGGTGTCTTCTAAGATGTCGACATGGCGTCGCGTCTAGCAGGGATGGGCGGAATTGCCGGGGCTGTCAATGCAGCAAGACATGCGCCGGGCGCAGCGGCGCGCGCTCCCAGATCACAACGGCGTCATGGCGGGTCTTGCGCAGCTCAAAGAGCATCCGCTCGGTGCGCAGCCCCGGTAGGGCGGCGAAAGCGTCAAACAGCGCCTCGGATCCTGCGGCGTTCACCGGGATCAGCAAAGGCGTCTCATCGTCGCGCGGCTCAAGCCGCCAATGGGCTGGAAACATCTGCCGGTCGAGGCTCAACCGCTGCAACTCGCGCAGGGCGACCGTGCCGCCGGTCAGCGGGCCAAAGTAGGTGACCTGCCCCTCGACGACCTGCACCGCGCCCGCACCATCGCCCTGCCCGCGAAAACGCGCGCGTTGCACGCCGAGCCAGATCAGCGCGGCACCGCCCGCCAGTGCCGCATAGCCCGGCACCGCCAGCAAGAAACCCGGCCCCGCGACCAACCAGAGACCGAGGGCCATCAGCCCGCCGCCGACAATCGCTTCGCGCCAGCGCCAAAGCTGGTCGCGGGCGCCTTGGCGCAGGAAACTCATCGGGCCACCCTTCGCATCACCAATCTCCCAAGGCCTGCTGCCACATGGTCATCGCCGCCACCGCCGCCGTATCGGCCCGCAGGATGCGCGGGCCGAGCGTGACCGCATGGGCGTGATCGAAACTGTGCAGCCGTTTGCGCTCGCCCTCGGAAAAGCCGCCTTCGGGGCCGATCAGGATGGCCCACGGCCCCTGCGCGCCCGACGGCAGCGCGCCGCTCTCCCCGGCCAAAGCCTCATCGCAGAACATGATCTGACGGCTGCTGTCCCACTGATCCAGCAGCCGGCCCAGCTTCTCGGCCTCGGCCACTTCCGGTACATAGGTGCCGCCGCATTGCTCTGCGGCCTCGACTGCATGGGCCTGAAGGCGCGGCTGCTGCACGCGGCCCGCATTGGTAAATTCGGTCATCACCGGCACGATCCGCGCGGCCCCCATCTCAGCCGCCTTTTCGACGATGAAATCGGTGCGGGTCTTTTTGATCGGAGCGAAGAGCAGCCACAGATCCGGCGGCATTTGCAGAGGCCGGGTCTGCTCGACACAGGTCAGCACCCCGCCGCGTTTGCCCGCCTCGGCCACCTCGGCCAGCCATTCGCCATCGCGCCCGTTGAACAAAAGCACCCCGGCCCCGACCGTGAGCCGCATCACCCCAAAGAGGTAATGCGCCTGCTCGCGCGCCAAAGGAACCGTTTGCCCCTGCCCCAAGGGCTGATCTACATACAATCTGATTTTCGCGTTCATAGGGCCAGATATATGCACAACCAGCCGCCTTCGCCAGATGCTACGCCCGATGCGCCTGTTGCCGATGCGGTGGCCGACAATTGGGTCGACCGTCACGCCCCGGCGGGGCTACGCCCCTACCTGCGGCTGAGCCGCGCGGATCGGCCCATCGGCACATGGCTGTTGCTGCTACCCTGCTGGTGGGGGCTGAGCCTTGCGATCCTCTTCGACCAGTCGCCGCGGTGGGAGGATCTGTGGATCTTCGCGGGCTGCGCCATCGGCGCTTTCCTGATGCGCGGCGCAGGCTGCACATGGAACGACATCACCGACCGGCATATCGACGGCAAGGTCGCCCGCACCCGGCTGCGGCCCATCCCCTCGGGTGCGGTCTCGGTGAAACAGGCGCTGGCGTGGATGGTGGGGCAGATGCTGCTGGCGCTGCTGATCCTGCTGTCCTTCAACCAAGCGGCCATCGCCATGGGCGTGTTGGCGCTGTTGCCGGTGGCTGTCTATCCCTTCGCCAAACGCTTCACCTGGTGGCCGCAGGTCTTTCTTGGCCTCGCCTTCAACTGGGGCGCAATGCTGGCTTGGACAGCCCATGCAGGCACGCTGCATGCGCCCGCCGTGGTGCTCTACCTCGCGGGCATCGCTTGGACGCTGTTTTATGACACGATCTATGCCCATCAAGATGCCGAGGACGACGCGCTGATCGGCGTGAAATCCACCGCGCGGCTCTTTGGTGAGAATTCCGGCAAATGGCTGCGGCGCTTTCTGATGGCCACGGTGGGGCTGATGGGAATTGCCGTGATCTATGCCGGGCTGCCCCAAGCCTCGGTGCTGGCGCTGGCGCTGGCCCTTGGCGGGCCTTGGGCGATGGGATGGCATATGGCATGGCAACTGCGCGGGTTGGATACCAAGGACAACGCCAAGCTATTGCAGCTCTTCCGGGCCAACCGCGATACCGGCGTGATCCCGCTGTTGTTTTTCGCGGCAAGCCTGCTGGCCTGATTGCACCCCCGGCAGGACGCGCGTATCAAGTCTTGAGCTTAACAACCAGAAGACCGCCCATGCGCCTCTCCGCCATTTTCACGATCGCCCTGACCTTTGCAGCCGCAGCGGTGGTCTCTCTGGTGGCGGCGAGCTTTTCGGTGCAGCTGATCGAAGACACCTCGGAAATCGGCGTGCGTGACGCGCTGGACGCGCAGGGCATGACATGGGCCGAAGTGCAGGCCGATGGCTTGCAGGTCACCCTCGCCGGGATTGCGCCGACCGAGGCCGTGCGCTTTCGCGCCCTGTCGACCGCAGGCACCGTGGTCGACGCCGCCCGCGTCATCGACGAGATGGAGGTCGAGGCCCAATCCGGCATCGCCCCGCCGCGTTTCTCTGCCGAGGTGCTGCGCAATGACGCGGGCATCTCGATCATCGGCCTGATCCCCACCAGCACCGACCGCGAGGCGGTGATCGACGCCTTTGGCGCCATGGCAGGCGACGCCTCGGTCACCGACCTTCTGGAATCCGCGGATTATCCCGCGCCCGAAGGCTGGGAAGACGCGCTGAGCTTTGCCGTACAGGCGATGGCCGACCTGCCCCGGGCCAAAGCCTCGGTCGATGCGGGGCGCGTGACCATCACCGCCATCGCCGACAGCGCCGCCGCCAAGGCGCAGATGGAACGTAAACTGCAACGCGCCGCCCCGCCCAGCCTGCGGCTGCGGCTGGACATCGCGGCCCCGCGCCCGGTGATCACCCCCTTTACCCTGCGGTTTGAGATCGACGAAGAAGGCGCGCGTTTCGATGCCTGCTCTGCCGATACCGAAACCGCCGCCGACCGTATCTTGAAAGCGGGGATCACCGCCGGTGCGCCCGAGAGCGCCGACTGCACCATCGGTCTGGGCGTGCCCAGCCCGAACTGGGGCCGCGCCGTGGCGCTGACCATCGACGCGCTGCGCCGCCTGGGCCAAGGCAGCATCTCTTTTGCGGATGCGGACATCACCCTGCTGGCCGCGCCGGGCACCGCGTCCGACACATTCGACCGCGTTGTGGGGGAGTTGGAAAACGCCCTGCCCGATGTCTTTGCCCTCACTGCGAAACTGCCCAAGGTCGAAGACCCCGACGCAGGCCCGCCCGAATTCACCGCGACCCTCTCGCCCGAGGGGCAGGTGCAACTGCGCGGGCGGCTCTCGACCGAGGGGCTGCGCGATCTGGCCGACAGCTACGCGAAATCGCATTTCGGCTCGGCCAATGTCTATACCGCCGCGCGGCTGGACGAGACCCTGCCGGGCGATTGGGCCACCCGCGTCCTGACCGGGCTTGAGGCCATGGCCTCCCTTGCAAACGGCTCTGTCAAAGTCACGCCGGACCGGCTTGAGGTGATGGGCAATACCGGCAAAAAGGACGCCAATACCGCCGTCGCCTCACTTTTGGCCGACAAACTGGGCGAAAGCGCCGATTACAGCATCGACATCACCTATCAAGAAAAGCTCGACCCCATCGCGGGCCTGCCGACACCCGAAGAATGCGAAGCCGAGATCCGGGAGATCCTGAAGATCGGCAAGATCACCTTTGAGCCGGGCAGCGCCACGATCGACGCCTCCGCGCTCGGGACGATGGACGATATCGCCGAAGTGCTGAAAAACTGCGGCGACATCCGGCTGGAGATTCAGGGCTACACCGACAGTCAGGGCCGCGAATCGATGAACCTGTCGCTGTCGCAAAGCCGCGCGGAATCGGTTTTGAACGAATTGCGCGCGCGCCGGGTGTTGACCTCCTCCTTCGTGGCCAAGGGCTATGGCGAGGAAAACCCGATCGCAGACAACAAGACCGAAGAGGGCCGCGAAGCCAACCGCCGCATCGAATTCCGCCTGATCCAGCCCGAGGCCGAGACGCCCGAAGACGAAACAGCGCTGGAATCTGCCGAAGAAACGGGCGATACCACGGCAGAAGAGATCGGGGAATCCGACGAAACCGAAGAAGGCAGCGGTGATGAGCAGAACTGAGTTTGTCCTGGCAACAGCCATCATTCTTTTCGTGGCCTTCTGCATGGGATGGTTCGCCAATTGGCTGCTGAACCGCTTTACCCGCGTGGCCGCCGACGATGTGGCCCAGCTGGACCGGATGAGCCAAGAGCTGCATGAGGCCGAGGAAACCCGCGATCAGGCGATCACTTATTTGCAACAACGCGAGGCCGAGTTGACCAATCAACTGGCCCAGACCGAGGCTGAGTTGCGCGCCGCGATGGACGGGCTGCGCGACGCCCGCCATGAGGCCGAGGAGATGCGCGCCTATATCGAACGTCAGAAAGCTTGACCCCAGACCTTGGGAGCCCTGCCATGGCCAAACTCGCCCACTCCATGATCCGCGTCTTTGATGAGGCGGCATCGGTGAAATTCTACGAAGACGTGTTCGGGCTACAGATTGCGGACCGTCTGGATTTCGACGGCTTCACCCTGATCTACCTGCGCGATGCCACGGGCGCATTCGAGTTGGAATTGACCGTCAACAAGGACCGCGAGACCCCTTACGATCTGGGCGATGGCTATGGTCATCTGGCCTTCGTGGTCGACGACCTCGAAGCCGCGCGCGAGACCGCGATCAAGGCCGGTGCCACCCCGCGCGAGATCGTGGATTTCCGCCCCGCCGGAGAGACTGTGGCGAAGTTCTTTTTCGTGGCAGACCCCGATGGCTACCAGATCGAAGTTATCGAAAAAGGTGGCCGCTTCGCCTGAGCCGAAGGCTCACCAACGCTCCAGCGCCGCCTCGTCTTCGTCCTTTGCGGCGACCCAAGTGTCGCCCTCTGCCGTGATCTCGCGCTTCCAAAAGGGCGCGCGGGACTTGAGGTAATCCATCAAGAACTCTGCCGCCTCAAAGGCATGGCGGCGGTGCCGCGCGGCGGTGGCGACCATCATGATCTGCTCCCCCGGCACCAGACGCCCGTAGCGGTGGATCACCAGCGCATCCTGCAGATCGAACCGCGCCATCGCTCGCTGCGCAATCTCACGCAGCGCCTTTTCGGTCATTCCGGGGTAATGCTCGATTTCCATCGCGCTGAGCGTGCCCGCATCATTGTCGCGCACCACGCCCGTGAAGGTCACAATCGCGCCACTGCTTCCCTCGCCCTTGGCAAAGCGCGCGGCTTCCTCGCCCAGATCAAAGGGCGCCTCCTGCACCGAAACACGCATCGCTCAGCCCCCGGTCATCGGGGGGAAGAACGCCACCTCGCGCGCGCCTTGCAACGGGGCATCGAAATCGGTCAACTCCTGATCCACGGCGACCCGCAGCGCGGAAAGGTCGGAGAAAGCCATTTCGTAGCGCTCCTCTCGGCCCCGTAATTCTTCGACCAATTCGGCCACTGTGGCGGCTTGGCTTTCGACCTGTTCGCGGGGCAGGCCGATGCGTTCGCGGACCCATGCGAAATACAGAACATCCATTAGCGTGGCTCCTTCAGATGCGGCAGCGCCTTGCGCAGATAGTCATAGCCGGTGATGGCGGTCAGCACCGCGGCGACCCAGAGCAGCGCCAGCCCCAGCAGCCCGGCCCATTCCATTCCGGCGAGTTTCCAGCCCAGCCCCAGATGATCCTCGACCTCGCCATCAAGGATCGCTTCGATCATTTGCTGGTCCATCCCGAAAACGCTCATCCCGAGGTAATGTTCGAACACGCCCTGCGAAAACAGCACCGCGATGGCGATCATCTGCAACGTCGTCTTCCATTTGGCCAGTTGCGTCACCTTCAACGTGCCGGCCACATCGCCCAGATACTCACGCAGGCCCGAAACAAAGACCTCGCGAAACAAGATCAGCGTGGCGGGCAAGACCAACCACGGCGACCAGCTTGAGAAGGCGACGATCACCATCAGCGCGATCACCACCATCGCCTTGTCGGCAATCGGGTCGAGCATGGCGCCGAGTTTGGTTTCCTGCGCCCAAGCGCGGGCAAGGTAGCCATCGAACCAATCCGTCACCGCCGCCCCGACAAAAAGCAGCAGGGCGAACCAATCGGCATAGGGGCGCGTAAAATAGAGAAACATGACCGCCACACCGGGGGCCGCGACCAGCCTGAGCAGGGTCAGGATATTGGGCAAATTCCATTTCATGACGTTATCCTATCTTGCGCCGTTCGTGGCTGAAAGGACGAAACCGCCCCGCCTGCAGGCCGTCGCCACCACGGGGCGGCCCGCCCTAGCCTTTTTCATGGAAATAGCCGTAGATGGTTTCTGCCAGCGCATCCGACACGCCCTCGACCGCCTTGAGATCGCTAAGGTTCGCGCGGCTCACTGCCTTGGCCGAACCGAAATGCGCAAGCAGCGCACGCTTGCGCGCAGCGCCAACGCCCGGCACGTCGTCAAGCGGCGTGGCGCTGACCCCCTTGGCCCGTTTGGCACGGTGGGTGCCGATGGCGAAACGGTGCGCCTCATCGCGCAGACGCTGCACGAAATAAAGCACCGGGTCGTTGTGGCGCAGGGCCATGGGGCGCTTGCCGACGCGGTGGAACTCTTCCTTGCCCGCATCGCGGTCGATGCCCTTGGCCACGCCGACCATGGGAATATCCTCGACCCCATGCTGCGCCATGATAGAGGCCACGGCACTTGCCTGCCCCGCGCCGCCGTCGATCAGCAGCAAGTCGGGCCAAAGGCCGCGGCTGCGGTCCGGGTCTTCCTTCAACAGCCGTTTGAAGCGGCGGTGCAGCACCTCTTTCATCATGCCGAAGTCATCGCCCGGGGTCAGATCGTCACCACGGATGTTGAACTTGCGGTACTGGTTTTTCATCATGCCTTCGGGCCCCGCCACGATCATCGCGCCGACCGCATTGGTGCCTTGGATATGCGAGTTATCGTAGACCTCGATCCGCTCGGGCGGCTTGGGCAGGTCAAAAGCATCGGCCAGCCCTTGCAAGAGTTTGGTCTGGGTCGCCGTCTCGGCCATCTTGCGGGCAAGGCTTTCGCGCGCATTGCGTAGCGCCCCATCGACCAGTTCGGCCTTCTCACCCCGTTTCGGCACCAGCAGTTCGACCTTACGGCCCAACTTGCCGCTCAGCGCCTCGGCCATCAGATCGGGGTTCTCGATCTCGTTGCTGAGGATCAACTGCCGGGGCGGTTCGCGGGTGTCGTAGAATTGGCCGATGAAAGCCTCCAGCACCTCGGCGGCGTCGATCTCGCTCCCGATCCGAGGATAGTAGTCATGGTTGCCCCAGTTCTGGTTGGCGCGGATGAAAAAGACCTGAACGCAGGCCTGCCCGCTTTCCATATGCAGTGCGATGATATCGGCCTCATTCACCCCCTGCGGGTTGATGCCTTGGGCGGTCTGAACCTGCGTCAGCGCCTTGATCCGGTCGCGCAGGGCGGCGGCGCGTTCGAACTCCATCGCCTCTGACGCCTCTTCCATGTCCCGCGCCAATCGGCCTTGAATATCCGTCGACTTGCCACTGAGGAACCGTTCGGCATCGCGCACGGTCTCGCGGTAATCCTCTGCCGAGATCTTGCCGACGCAGGGGGCAGAGCAGCGTTTGATCTGATGCTGCAAACAGGGCCGCGTGCGGCTGTCGAACATCGCGTTGGAACAGTCCCGCAGCAAAAAGACCCGTTGCAATTGGTTTAGCGTCCGGTTCACCGCGCCCGCGCTGGCGAAGGGGCCGTAGTAGCTGCCCTTCTCCTTTTTCGCGCCGCGGTGTTTCTTGATCTGCGGGTAATCGTGATCGGCGGTGACAAGGATATTGGGAAAGCTCTTGTCGTCGCGCAGCAACACGTTGAACTTGGGCTTGAGCTGCTTGATCAGGTTCTGTTCGAGCAGCAGCGCCTCGGTCTCTGTTTTGGTGGTCAGAAACATCATCGAGGCGGTATTGGCGATCATCCGCGAGATCCGCGCCGAATGGCCCGTGGGCCGCGCGTAGGACGACACCCGCGCCCGCAGGTTCCGCGCCTTACCGACATAAAGCACGCGGCTTTCCGAATCGAGCATCCGGTAGACGCCCGGCGAGGAATCGAGCGACTTCAGATAGGCTTGAATCACCTCTCGGCCTTGCGGCGGAGGGCTGTCGTTGGGCGTGGTCATCTCAGGCGCTGATTCTCGTGCTTCGCTGCAATAGGACGGCAATAGGGGCAAGCTTTAACATGTCCACCAAACATGTGGATAACTCTGACGATAACTTCTGGGCATCTTGGATTTCTCTTTGTTTTTAACATGGTTCGCTGATTTGCCTAATTTTTAGGCGCAGCCATAATATCCTGATTTTGCTCATTCTTTTGTTTACCATGAAACAAGCCCCTGAAAACAAAAGGGTTTCGGTAACACTTTGGTTACATAGGTTAAGGACGTGCAAAACTTCCCGCATGTGCGTCAGTTTCGGGGGCTTTTAAGGCTTGTTTCCCATTGCAAATGCTCTCCCCCATCCGTGCAGATAAGCTGCCCGGTGACCCCCGGCGAATCGATAAAATACCCCAGTGCCGCAGTGATATCCTCGGGATTCGCGCCGCGGCCCAGAACCGTGCCGCGGCGCTGCGCGGCAAAGTCTTCGGGGTCTTGATGCGGGCCTTGCAGGGTCGGGCCGGGCCCGATGCCATTCACGCGGATCGCGGGGGCCAGCGCCTGCGCGCTGGTGCGCGTCATCGCCCATAGGCCCATCTTGGCGATCGTATAGGTGGTGAATTCCGGCGTCAGGTTGCGCACCCGCTGGTCGAGCATATTGACGATCAAACCACTGGCACGCGGCTCGCCCCCGGCGTCGGTTTCAGGCAACAGCCCCTGCCCCGCCATCGCCTGTGTCAAGACGAAGGGCGCGCGCAGGTTGCTGCCCATATGGCGGTCCCAGCTTTCGCGCGTGGCGCTGGCGATATCGTCCTGCTCGAAAATAGAGGCGTTGTTCACAAGGCAGGTGATCGGCCCGCCGAGCGCTTCGGCCGCGCGGGGCAAAAGCGCCGCGGCTGCGGCATCGTCCAGAAGGTCGGCTTGCAGGGCCACGGCGTGGCGACCCATGGCCGCAATCTCGTCGGCGGTCGCCTCGGCCCCGTCAAGCGAGGTGGCATAATGCACCGCCACGTCAAAGCCGCGCTGCCCGAGGTAGAGCGCCATGGCGCGGCCCAGACGTTGCCCGGCTCCGGTCACCAATGCCCGCCGCATCTGCCGCCCTCCTCAGATCAGGATGATAAACAAATATAGCCCGTAAAGCGCGCTCAGCACCACGCCCCAAAGCCGCGTGATATCGCGCCCCAGATAGACGAAGGGGATCAGCAAAAGCGACGCGCCCAGCATCACCCACAGGTCGATCCGCAGGAAGGCTTCGTCGACCGAGATCGGACCGACAAGACTCGCAATGCCGATGATCGCCAGCAGGTTGAACATGTTGGAGCCGATCACATTGCCAAGCGCCACATCCGCCTGACGCCGCAGCGCCGCCATCACCGTGGTCGCAAGCTCTGGCAGCGACGTGCCCACGGCCACCAACGTCAGGCCGATCACCGTGTCGCTGACGCCGTAGGTCTGGGCGATGATCGTGGCGTTATCCACCAACAGGCTCGCCCCCAAGGGCAGGCCGATCAGCCCGAGGATCAGGAACATCGCGATCTGCCAGCCCGCCATATCGGGGTCCGCGCCTTCGGGCTCCTCCTCTTCCTCTGCCACACCGCTGCGGCAGGCGTGGCGGTGATCCTTGGCATCGCCGAACGCATCGTAAAGCATATAGGCCAGACCGGCGAGCAGGATCAGCCCCGCGATCCAGTCAAAGACGCCGCGGAAGGCCAGCACGATGAACAACAGCGAGGCCGCGATCATCTGGTTATAGGTCTTGCGGGTGCTGCATTCCGATGTGTGCATCGTCGCCAACAACGCCGGAATGCCCAGCACCATCAGGATATTGGCCGTATTCGACCCCACCACATTGCCAAGCGCCAGCCCCGGCACCCCATCCACGACTGCCTTGACCGAGATCAGCAACTCCGGCGCCGAGGTGCCAAAGGCCACGATGGTCAGGCTGACGATCAACGCGGGCACGCCAAGGCGCAGTGACAGGTTCACCGCCCCTTTCACCAGTGCATCCCCCGCAAACAGCAGGATCACGAGGCCAAGCCCCGAAAGTAGCCATGGCATCAGCATCAACGCCCTCCCTTACAGGCACAATCGCCTTTGCCAATACGGTAACGTCCGCAGTCACGGCATTTGGACCGGGTCAGGCGCTTGCCCCCCAGCCAATGCATCTTTCCGAACCAAGCGAGCAGGCCCATGGCCACCAGAAACAGCAGGACGATCTTGAAAACCATGGGCTAGAGTCCAAACCGCGCGAAAGCCGCGCGTTCCTCTATGCCCTGCACCGCGTCCTGCATCATCTGCACGCCAAAACGCGACAACAGCCCGCGCTTCACACCATAGCGGCGCAGCCTGACCTTGTCGCCAAAGCGCTCTTTCAGCAGTGGTTTCAAATGGCCGATCCCGTCGATCAGCCCCAGTTCGGCGGCGCGTTTCGCCAGCCAGATTTCCCCGGTAAACAGGTCTTGCCCCTCGGGCAGCTTGCCTGCGCGGCGGGTCTTCACATGGTCGATGAAATTCTCATGGATGTCTTCGAGCAGCAGTTTCAGCCGGGCGACATCTTCGGGGTTTTCCGGGCGGAACGGGTCGAGCATGGATTTGCTCTGCCCTGCCGTATAGACGCGCCGTTCGACCCCGTGTTCGCGGATGAACTCATGCACCCCGAAGGAGGCCGAAATCACCCCGATGGAGCCCACAACCGAGCTTGGGTCCGCGTAAATCTCATCCGCCGCCGCCGCCAGCCAATAGCCGCCCGAGGCGGCTACATCCTCGACAAAGGCGATGACGGGAACGTTCTTTTCCTCGGACAGCCGCCGGATGCGCGCGCCGATCAACGACGATTGCACCGGGCTGCCACCGGGAGAGTTGATCTCTAAGGCGACAGCGGCAGGCTTACCCTTGGCAAAAGCCTTTTCGATGACCGGACCCATGGTGGCATCGTTCAACACCGCGCGGCCCTGCGCGCCGATCATGCCGGAAAGCCGGATTACGGAAACGCTGGGCGGGGATTTAAGGAAGGGCAGCCGAATTCTCATGCCCTTCATGTAGAACGCCCACCCCGCGCAAACAAGGCGGAGGCCCAAGTTTCCTAGGCTCAGGCCCGCAGACGCCAGCCGGTGCGGAAAATCCACCAGATCACGCCGAGGCAAAGCGCCGTAAACAGCGCGATGGCGGCAAGGCTGGTGATGATCGGCACATCCGCCGCGCCGAAAAACGCCCAGCGAAAGCCCGAGATCAGATAGACCACCGGGTTGAAATGCGAGATCACCTGCCAGACCGGCGGCAGCATCGAGATCGAGTAGAAAGACCCGCCAAGGAAGACCAGCGGCGTGACGATCAACAGCGGCACCAGTTGCAACTGCTCGAAATTGCCCGCCCAGATGCCGATGATAAAGCCCATCAGCGCGAAGCTGATGCAGGTCAGGATCAGAAAGGCCACCATGGCGATGGGATGCTGGATCGTGATGTCGACAAAGAAGAAGGCCGTGATCAGGATGATCGTGCCGATAAAGAGCGCCTTGGTCGCCGCCGCACCGACATAGCCGATGACGATCTCGAAGAAATTGATCGGGGCCGAGAGCAATTCGTAAACCGTGCCGATGAACTTTGGGAAATAGATCCCGAAAGAGGCGTTGGAGATCGACTGCGTGATGACGCTGAGCATGATCAGCCCCGGGACGATGAAGGCGCCGTAGCTGACGCCCTCGACCTCATCAATGCGGCTGCCAATAGCGGCGCCGAAGACCACGAAATAAAGGGAGGTCGACAGCACTGGTGAGATGATGCTCTGCGTGATGGTGCGAAAGAAACGCGCCATTTCAAAAGCGTAGATGGCTTTGATCGCGGTCCAGTTCATGCCGCATCCTCCTTGAGCAGGTCGACAAAGATATCTTCCAAGCTGCTTTGCCGTGTCGCCACGTCTTGCAGCACCAGACCGCTTTCCGCGACCTTGGAGAGCAGCTTGGTGATGCCGGTCCGCTCGGCATTGGTGTCATAGGTGTAGATCAGCGATTGCCCGTCGGCGGACAATTCCACGTCCGGCGATTGCAGCGCCAGCGGCACTTCGGTGATCGGCTCGGTCAGCTGGACTTCGAGTTGCTTCTTGCCCATCCGCGCCATCAGCGCGTGCTTCTCTTCGACCAGCAGCAATTCGCCCTTGGCGATGACGCCGATCCGGTCGGCGATGGCCTCGGCCTCTTCGATATAATGGGTGGTTAGGATGATCGTCACGCCCGAGGCTTTCAGCCCCGCCACGATCTCCCACATGTCTTTGCGCAGTTCCACATCGACGCCCGCCGTCGGCTCGTCGAGGAACAGCACCTTGGGGTCATGCGCCAGCGCCTTGGCGATCAGCACGCGGCGTTTCATCCCGCCCGAAAGCTCGCGGATCTGGCTGTTTTTCTTGTCCCAGAGCGAAAGTTGCCGCAGGATTTTCTCCAACACCGCCTCATCCGCCGGACGGCCAAACAGCCCGCGCGAGAAGCGCACCGTGTTGATGACTTTCTCAAAGGGTTCGAGATTGATCTCCTGCGGGACCAGCCCGATCATCGAACGGGCCGCGCGGAAATCATCCCGAATGTCATGGCCGCCCACGGTTACCTTGCCGCTGGTCGCGGTGGTGATGCCGCAGATGGTCGAAATGAGCGTCGTCTTCCCCGCCCCGTTCGAGCCCAGAAGCGCGAGAATCTCGCCCTTTTCGATCTGTAGATTGACCCCTTTTAGCGCCTCGAAACCGCCCGCGTAGGATTTACGCAGGTTCTGAATATCCACGATTGTCGGCATGGTCGTCTCCGCTTTGGTAAGGCGCGCAACCTAACCGGCTTTGCACCGGCTGAACAGATGCCTTCAGGTCTTGGCGCGACCGAACCAGCCCTTTTTAGCGGGCGCGTCTTCATCGGCGGCTTGCGCCTCCGCCTCCTGTTCCACAGCCGGGCCTTCGAGAGAGGATTGCAGGTTGTCGAAAAACTGATCCGCCATTTTCTTGGCGAAACCGTCGATGATCCGGCTGCCAAGCTGCGCCAGCTTGCCGCCGACCTTGGCCTCGACATCGTAACTCAGCTCGGTCCCGCCGTCCTTTTCGGCCAGCCGCACCTCCGCCCCGCCCTTGGCGAAACCAGCAGCACCGCCCTTGCCCTCGCCGGTGATGGTCAGCGCTTCGTTCGGCACCAGATCGGAGAGCGTGACATGGCCCTTGAACGTCGCTTTCACCGGGCCGACCTTTTGCACCACCGTCGCGTCATACCCCTCTTCGGCCGAGCCTGAGACATCCTGCGCCCCGGGTACGCAGGTTTGCAGCATCTCCGGGTCCAGCAATGCCGCGTAAACCTCGGCGGGGGTGGCGGCGATCTGGCGGGTGTCGGACATCTGCATGGCTGGCTCTCCCTTTGGCGTATCGCAGCAGTCTAGCGAGTAATTCTGTGCAAACCAATGTCAAAGCGCTGGACCTTACGCGCCGGGCTGATAGGTCTTTGCCATGACAAGTAACCTCCAAAACCGCGCCGGACTGGCGATCGGGCTGATCCTTCTCGGCGTCGCCGCGATTTCGGTCAATGACATGCTGATCAAACGTCTGTCGGGCGGCTATCCGCTGCATCAGATCGTCTTTACCCGCTCGGCCATCGGGATTCTGCTGGGGCTGGTTCTGGTCAAACTCGAAGGCGGGCTTCATCTGCTCAAGACGCGGCAGCCAGGGCTGCATCTGCTGCGTGGGCTGCTCATCGTGATTTCAAATATGTCTTTCTTTTTGGCCATCGCCGCCCTGCCCTTGGCCGAAGCGACGGCGCTCTTTTTTGCCGCACCCCTGTTTATCACCCTCTTGTCGATCCCTATTCTGGGCGAAAAGGTCGGCCCTTTGCGAATGAGTGCGGTGGTTGTCGGCTTTGTCGGCGTGGTCATTATGCAGCGGCCTTGGGCCGGCGGGGACGCCTTGCAGGCGTCACGACTGGTGCTGTTTCTACCGGTTTTGGCAGCGCTGACCTATGCGTTGAACCAGTTGATGACGCGCAAATTGGGGGTAAGCACCAAGGCTTCGGTTCTGTCGGTCTATATTCAGGCAGTGTTTATCGTGGTTTCGCTTGGCTTTTTCGTGGTTGCTGGCGATGGCCGTTTTGTGGCGGGCGACAGCAGTGCATCGCTGGCGTTTTTGCTGAGGGCATGGGTTTGGCCTGCACAGGATGATTACCTGACTTTCCTCGGCATCGGCTTAAATGTGGCGCTGATCGGCTATTGCCTGAGCCAAGCCTACCGGCTGGGGGATGCCGCGACCGTGGCCCCGTTCGAATATATCGGCCTGCCGCTGGCCGTGTTCTGGGGTTTCGTGATCTTCGGCGACCTCCCGGTCTGGGAGGTCTGGGTCGGGATCGCGCTGATCCTCGCCTCTGGCCTGTTCGTCTACCTGCGCGAGCGCCAGAAGGCGCTGCGCGTGACCCGTTTGCAGGGCGGGCGGCGGGCTTAAGCCGC
>NZ_JBIFFJ010000066.1:0-3809 GCF_043556915.1 Sulfitobacter sp. 1A15299
CAACGACGTGATCTATGGCGACGATGTCGCCACGGCCACCGCCACAACGGAAACGCTAAGCTGGATTGGCCAAGGCGCGGCAGGCACCGATCTGGTCAACGGCTTTACGCAAGACACCGGCAACATTCACGTCTCGGTCTCGTTCCAGAACGGTAAGCGACAAGGCATCCCCATGGGTTAATAGGCGAGCTATTCGGGGTTAGGTTTGCGGCATTCACGCAAGCTCCGGGGTTTTATGTCTACGACCAGTTCTACGCCTATGCCTACGCATGGTAGCTTTCAGTTGATCGAAGCCGTCGTCGAACGTCTTGACGGTGCGCCCGTCGGAGAGCGTCGTCGCTGGTCTGATGAGTTCAAGGGGCAGGCTGTCGCCGCGGCGATGGCTCCAGATGTCAATGTTTCGGCTTTGGCCCGTCGATTGGGGATTTCGCCCCCACAGCTGTTTGGCTGGCGCAGGGCATATCTGAAGACGCTGGATGTTCCGACATCCGTTACTCCTTCAGCGCAGGCACCGACGGAGATTGTGATCGGGGATGCGATCATTCGTGTGAGCCCGGATATCGGGGAAGCCGCTCTGTGTCGGATCATTCGTGCGGTGCGCACAGCATGATCCCGTCCGGCGTGAAGGTTTTCCTGGCCAGCCACCCTGTCGACTTCCGCAAAGGACCGGACAGCTTGTTGGCACTGGTCCGTGATGCGGGGAGCGACCCGTTCAACGGAGCACTTTATGTATTCCGCGCAAAGCGGGCGGACAGGATCAAAATCGTTTGGTGGGACGGTAGCGGCGTCTGCATTTATGCGAAGCGTCTGGAGAAAGCCGGGTTCTGCTGGCCACGCATCGGGCATGTCCGGGTTCAGCTTAACATTGTCCAGTTGATGGCGCTGGTGGATGGTCTGGACTGGAAACGGGTGCGGCCGGTCGCCGTCCGGCGTCCCGAAACTGTCGGCTAAACAGTCTTGCGGTAGTAAATAATTTGGGCTGCTGCATGAAGAAAACGTGAGCAAAACAGGGGGAAATATGCTTTAATCGGAGGTGATGAGCAGCAGTGAAATCCCCCTTCCTGACGACATGGATCAGTTGAAATCCATGGTGCGCGCCATGGTTGCGAAAGCGTCCCGTGCGGACGCGCTGGAGCGTGAGATCGAGACGCTCAGGGCCCGCAACGCGGATGCCGACGAGCGGATCAAACGGCTGATGCAGATCCTGAAGGCTTACGACCGGGCGCGGTTCGGACGACGGTCCGAGAAGCTTGGTTCTGCCACGACGGGTGATGAGGATGTGCAGCAGGCTTTCCTCTTCGAGGAGATCGAGACGGGTATCTCGGCGCTACGGGCGCAGGTCGGCAAGGGCCAAGCTTCACATGAGAAGCGGCCACCCCGACCACGCAAAGGCTTCCCGCCGCATCTCGAGCGCATCGAAGTGGTCATCGAGCTGGACGACCTGCCGGAACATGCCGGCAAGCAGAAGGTGCTGATTGGCGAAGATGTGGCCGAACGGCTGGATGTGATTCCGGCGAAGTTCCGGGTCATCATCACACGACGCCCGAAATATGCGTTCAAGGGCTGGGACGGCGTCATCCAGGCTTTGGCCCCGTCCCATATCATTGAGAGCGGCCTGCCGACCGAAGCGCTGTTGGCACAGATCGCGGTCTCGAAATACGCTGATGGGCTGCCGCTCTACCGGCAGGAGGGCATTTATGCCCGTGATGGAGTGGACCTTAACCGACGGCTGATGGCCCAGTGGATGGGCCGGGTTGGCTTCGAGTTGGATATCCTCGCAGACCATGTCCTGCGTGAGATCCTGAAAGGCGACAGGGTCTTCGCGGATGAAACCAGCCTGCCAACCCTCGCCCCTGGCAACGGCCGCGCGAAAAAAGCTTGGCTCTGGGCCTATGCCCGCGACGACACGCCTTTTGGCGGAAGTGGTCCGCCGATGGTGGCCTATCGCTTTGAGGACAGCCGGTCCGGAGACTGTGTGCAGCGGCATCTTGGGGGATATCGCGGTATCTTGCAGGTGGACGGCTATGCCGCCTACAGCAAGCTGGCACGCAAGGACGGCGGCAACGATGGTCCGCTGTTGGCGGGATGCTGGGCGCACAGCCGACGCCGCTTCTATGAACTGCACACGACCGGTGCCTCCGAGGTCGCCACCGCAACGATCGAAATGATGACGGAGCTCTGGATGCTCGAGGCGACTGTTCGCGGTCAAAGCCCCGAAGCCCGCGCTGCCGCACGCCAGGCTGTCTCCGCACCGATTGTCGCTGCGCTGTTCGCGCTGTGGGAGGAGAGTGTCCGATCTTTTGTGTAACTGGGATTTGGTTCATGCTTCCTGAGAGAAGCAAGGACGATGACGATGACGATTTCCAAGGAACTGCTGGACGAACTTCTGAAGGTCTGCGAGCGGCCTGAAGATCTTCTCGGCAACGACGGCTTGATGAAAGAGCTGAAGATCAAGCTGATGGAGCGGATGCTGGGTGCCGAGCTGACCGCGCATCTGGGCTATGAGGACGGCAAGGATGCGCCGTCCGATCAGGCCAACCGCCGTAACGGCTCATCCACCAAACGATTGAAGGGCCAGGACGGCGAGCTGCCTATCGCCGTGCCGCGGGACCGGGACGGCAGCTTCGAGCCCGAACTGGTGAAGAAGGGCCAGACCCGGATCGATGGCATGGATGACAAGATCATCGGCCTCTACGCGGCGGGTCTGACGGTCCGCGACATCCGCTCCCATCTCGAGGACGTCTATGGCCTTCAGGTATCGCCAGACCTGATCAGCCGCGTCACTGACGCCGTGTTGGACGAAGTGCGAGAATGGCAGTCGCGGGCACTGGACCGGATGTATCCGATCGTCATTTTCGACGCTCTGCGGGTCAAGATCCGCGACGCCGACAGCCGCATGGTCAAGAACAAGGCCGTCTATGTCGCCCTCGGCGTCAACCGGGATGGCATGCGCGAGGTGCTGGGCCTGTGGATTGCCGACAACGAGGGTGCCAAATTCTGGCTGTCGGTGATGACGGAACTGAAGAACCGCGGGGTGCAGGACATCCTGATTGCGGTCGTGGATGGTCTCAAAGGCTTCCCCGACGCCATCACCGCCGCCTTCCCGGAAACCGCAGTGCAAACCTGTATCGTCCACCTCGTGCGCCACTCGTTGAACTTCTGCGCATGGAAGGATCGCAAGGCAGTGGCTGCGGACCTGCGTCGGATTTACAGTGCCCCGACGGCTGATCAGGCCGGCTTAGAGCTGGATGCTTTCGAGGAAAAATGGGCCAGTAAATACGCTTCCATCGCGCCAGCTTGGCGCCGAGCATGGCAGGAGGTGATCCCGTTCTTTGCCTTCGATCCGGCAATCCGTAAGATCATCTACACCACGAACGCGATCGAGAGTTTGAACCGGGTGATCCGCAAATCAATCAAAACCCGCGGCAGCTTCCCAACCGAAGACGCTGCTACAAAGCTAATCTACCTGGCGATCCGCAACTTCGAGAAAGGTGGTCGAAATGTTCGAGAATGGTTTGCCGCACGCAACCATTTCGCTATCATGTTCGAGGATCGCTTCAATGCGTAACTGTATCTGAAACCCGCATGGGCCAGACCAGATACACAGAGTTCATGACACTCCCCAGTGAGGTACGCGTTTATTAAGAGACATCGCTCATAATCTGGATGCCAGCCTCTCATGGTTTGCTTGCAAACCATTGCCGGTTCAACATGAGCCGTCGTGGAAACTGCCACGACAACGCCGTTGCCGAGAGCTTCTTCCAACTCCTAAAACGAGAACGGATCAGGCGAAGGACATACCTGACACG
>NZ_JBIFFJ010000067.1:0-3592 GCF_043556915.1 Sulfitobacter sp. 1A15299
AGCTGGAACCACAAAATGGCCGCTAGACAAGATTCAATGGAGAGACGGACGCTTTGGATCGTTCTGGCGCTCAATATTGGTTTGGCCGTGGCCTTTTTCGCAACAGGCGCCTTCGGCGACTCAAGTGCCCTGATCGCCAACGGGCTCGATAACCTCTCCGACAGCTTCGTCTACGCGATCAGCCTTTTCGCTTTGTCCCGATCCGCCAAATGGAAACGCGGGGCGGCGAACGTTTCCGGCGGGCTGCTGATCCTGTTCGCTGCAGGCATCCTCTACGATGCGTGGCGCCGCTACATCGGTGGGTCAGATCCGCTCGGGACGATCATGATCGCCATGGCCCTGATCGCAGCAGCCATCAACGCGGTCTGCGTCTGGCTGCTCGCTAAGCTCAAAAATCCGGACGTCAACATCCGCGCGGCCAACACCTTCAGTTACAACGATTTCGCCGCGAACCTTGGGATCGTCGTGGCCGGTGGCCTCGTCGCCTGGCTAGGAACCAACTGGCCGGACCTCGTCGTCGGCGTGATTGTCGCCGAGATCGCGGCCTGGGGAGGTATCGACATTCTGCGCGACGCACACGGCGAACACCACAAAGCGGTTCACACGGACAAATAGTTGCGGGAGATTCTTTCTGAAAGAAAGGATTGAAGCTACAGTGACTATAGAAATTAGTTTTGTTCCAAGACGATTCGAGGGTAAGCGTCGTCTCGACCCCACGTTGCTGCTGATGGCTTCGGCTGCGAAGTGATCTCCATCTCATGATGGGGAGTGCGTTTCGCAATGTGCGCTACAAATTCGTTTCTCAAATCGCTGGGCGTCGAGATCTACGCGTCGGGTCATCGTCGGTGGCCGGATGAAGCAAAGGCCTTGGCCGTCTCGATGACCCTGGAAGCTGGAGCGACTGTAAATGCCGTAGCGGAGCGGTTTGGCATTCTGCCCAATCAACTTTCGGCGTGGCGACGAGAGGCCAAACAGGGCAAGCTGGTGCTGCCTGCAGCCGAAGTCGAGGAACCTGTCTTTGCGCCGCTCGTCGTCTGCGAGGTCGCCGAGGAGGAAGCGCGTCCGGAGGTAACATCGCAGGCGGCCCCGATCAGGATCATTCGGGGGCTGTTGTGATCGAACTGGCGCATGACATGCCCGTCGCCCGGGTCGCTGAGATCGTCCACGCGCTCGAGGCGCATCCATGCTGATGCCCTCGCAGGGTGTGCGGATTCTGGTGGCGACGAAGCCGGTCGACTTCCGCAAAAGCCATGACGGCCTCGCGGCCCTGGTCCAGTCTACTCTGGCGGAAGATCCGTTTACCGGAACGGTCTTCGTCTTCCGCTCGAAGCGCGCCGACCGAATGAAGATCCTATTCTGGGACGGCAGCGGGCTCGTGATGGCCTACAAGCGGCTGGAAGAAAGCACTTTCACCTGGCCTGCGATCAGGGATGGGGCCATGACGCTGAACCGGGCACAGTTCGAGGCCCTGTTTGCCGGCCTGGACTGGCGCCGTGTGCGATCGCTGGAGGTGCGCAGACCAGCTGTGGCAGAGTGACTCGCCCCAGGGAATGATAGGGCATCGACGCATTTGGCGCGGTATAATCTGCGCATGTCCAACGCCCCGCCCATCGACCTGTCCGCGATCCCCGAGAGCCAGCGCGCCGCCGTTCTGGCGCTGCTGCAGGAGAATGGTGCGCTGAAGGACGCAAACCGGCGCCTCGAGCATCTCGTCGCCGAGTTGAACCATGTCGTGCATGGCAAACGGTCCGAGAAGCTGAGCGAAGACGACCGGCAGCTGGCCTTCGAAGACCTGGAAACCGCCGTCACGGAGGTCGAGGCCCGCAAGGAGCAGGCCGCGCCATCCACCACGACGCCGCGCCGGAGACGGCAGCGCAATCTCGGCCATCTGCCCGCTGATCTGCCGCGCATCGAACGTGTCATCGAACCGGCGAGCCTTGAGTGCCCGTGTGGGTGCGGCCGCATGCACCGGATCGGCGAGGATCGGACCGAGCGGCTGGACATCGTGCCCGCGCAGCTTCGGGTGCTGGTCGACATCCGGCCGAAGTATGCCTGCGGCATCTGCTCGGATGGGGTCATTCAGGCTGTCGCCGCACCCCGGCTGATTGAAGGCGGGCTGCCGACCGAAGGGTCCATCGCACATGTCCTGGTGTCCAAGTTCGCGGACCACCTGCCGTTTTACAGACAGAGCCAGATCCTTGCCCGCTCCGGCATCCAGATCGATCGCAGCACCTTGGCGGACTGGGCTGGCACAGCGGCCTTCCACCTCGGCCCCGTGGTCGACAGGCTAACCGAGCATCTCAAGTCCTCCGGCAAGTTGTTCATGGACGAGACGACCGCCCCGGTGTTGGATCCGGGCCGTGGCCGAACCAAGACCGGCTACCTCTGGGCGCTTGCCCGGGATGATCGTGGATGGGGCGGCGATGACCCGCCCGGCGTGGTCTTCACCTATCGTCCAAGCCGTGCTGGCGCCCATGCCGAGCAGATCCTGCAGGGCTTCGACGGCATCCTGCAACTGGATGGCTATACCGGTTACGATCGACTGACGCGCCCCTCCCGCAAGGGCGGCGCGCCGATCACGGTGGCCCACTGCTGGGCGCAAGCGCGGCGCAAGCTGAAGGAGGTCTTCGACCGCGACGGCTCGGAAATCGCCGCCGAGGGCCTGCGCCGGATCGCTGAGCTCTACCGCATCGAGCTCGAGATCCGGGGCATGGGCCCGGGCCAACGTCTGTCGGCCCGTCAGGCCCGCAGCGCGCCCCTCGTGGCCGAGTTCGGTGATTGGCTGCAGGCACAGCGTCTGCGTATCTCGGTTAAGTCGCGCCTCGGCGAGAAACTGACCTACATCCACCGCCAGTGGGGCGGCCTGCAGACCTTCCTCCACGACGGCCGCGTCGAGATGGACTCCAACGCCGTCGAAAACCTGATCCGCCCGATCGCCCTGACAAGAAAGAACGCACTCTTCGCCGGCCACGACGAGGGCGGCCGCACCTGGGCCCGCATCGCCTCCCTGATCGCCACCGCGAAGATCAACGGCGTGGAGCCCTTCGCCTACCTCGAGGCGACCCTCGAAGCGATCACCGCCGGTCACCCCGCCAGCAGGATCGACGAGCTGATGCCCTGGAACTTCACCACGTCAAGCTGATCCCGCGTGGGGCGCAGACAGCGCTTACATTCGAGGAGCGACCCGTTGCATATGACCGACCCCCTACTTGTACCCACCAAACTACTGGATTTTGATGCCGCGCCTCTTGCGCATCTAATTGAGAACCGCAGCTGGCGCGGCTTATCCGAATACGATCGGATCGGAGCTGCCTATGATTTCGTTCGGAATGAAATCGCGTTCGGATACAATCGAGCTGACGACATCCCCGCATCGGAAGTGCTTTCCGACGGCTACGGGCAGTGCAATACCAAAGGCACGCTCTTGATGGCGCTGCTGCGTGGTGTCGGCATTCGTTGCCGGTTGCATGGGTTTACGATCCATAAAGGCTTGCAGCGCGGTGTTGTACCTGAGCTGGTGTATCCGCTTGCTCCGCAGGAAATTCTCCACTCATGGGTCGAGATCGAATTTCAAGGTGCCTGGATCAACCTT
>NZ_JBIFFJ010000068.1:0-2928 GCF_043556915.1 Sulfitobacter sp. 1A15299
CGACCTCGGAGAGAACCATGACCCCGAACGGACAGATCGCTATCCCGCTTGACACAGCCGCAATCAGAGAACCGTTTTTGCCAGCCCAGCCCCACAAAACGATGTTGAAGTCCGATGATGACGCGCCCTTGGCAAAACTCTGGATCAGAAGCCCTGCAAACCCATCCGCATTGAGGGCGCGTGCTAACTCCTGTGTCGGCACCAATTGGCCATCGAGCATCTTCATGCGCCATACAGGGTCGGCAAGCATCGCCTCGGTCGCGCCATACCGGTCAAGTCCGTCCTGATGGCGGGTATCGAAAATAGGCCCAAGGTCGGCCTTGTAGGACACCAGGATCGTGGGTTGCAGGCTGCCGACCTGGTTGGCTTCTCTAAGAGCGGTCGCGGGATCCAGCGAGGTGTAGAGCGTAGGGGTGCCCTTGGCGTTGAAGCGCCCTCCATAGAGTTCAGCGCCTCGTCCGGAGAGAGGTTCACGCGCATAGACCGGGTTCAGGGCGCGATAGAGTGGCCCTGTGTAGCGCCCATCTTTCAGCGGCATCAGGCAAAGACGCCCGCATCGACCGCATCGATGTATTCCAGAACTTGCTGAGCTTTGCCTTCCTGCACCAGCTGCATGGCTGTCCGGCCATCAAAGCCGGGCAGGGGCTCTGACCGGTACCATGCATAGGCCATCAGTTCTGAGCCGAAGCGCGGTTCGACTTTGTTCAGCACCTCAACCAACTCGCGCAGGCGACGCTGCGTCTTGTCCGAACCGATGCGGGTTCGCCTCTGCAACGCATCTTTGCCCAAGCCAACGGTCAATGCGATTTCCTCAGCCGAAGTGCGCAAGGCTGCGGCGATCTTGCGCGGTTCGAATTGCCCAGCTTCTGCAAAGTTCGTGATGTGCATGATCTATGCCCCTACAGTGATAATGACGGTATATAGCGACATTATTGCTGAATTGCAAGGTGGCAGGGGGTGCAGCACCTTCGTTTCCCAAGCTAATCCGTAACGCGGGATTGCTCTGAACGTCGGACATCCAGATTTTTGGGCCCGAAAAGTCGCAGCAGGCGCGATTTTTGCCGATCGAGAAAATCAGATAAGTCATTGATAATAGGGCGACGATTGCCGCGTCCGGGCTGGGGTTGCCGATATTCCTTGCCGATCTTGGACCCCAACCGGCACTGACTGTATGAAGCCCTTGGGAACCGCGGTGGTGTCGGACCCTTGTCAGTTTCCGCGGTCCAGTTGGCGGTTGGAAAGAGAAAGTGTTCTTCGGGTTTTGTGACTGACGGATGAGGGCCTTTGGGGTCCCTCAGATGGGTCCGGGCCGGGTTCCGGTCTGTTTTTCCGGATGAAGGGCATTCCCATGCAAACAGGTGTCTTGCGCGTGTTGCGCGCGACCGCTGCCTCTTGGTGGCGGCATAGAGAGCTGCGCCGAGCCGGTCAGACAGGGCTGGCACGGAAGCTCGAGCGGAAAGCCGTTCTCCGCGATCTCGGCTATCTCAGGCAGGCGGCGTCATTGCCAAACGCGCACGTGATCTGCGGGGAGGGTGGGACGTTCATCCATCTCGGTTGGACCACCGTGTCGAGTTTCGCGCCGACCGAACGATTTCCCTTGGCCGCTCTTGCGGTCGCACTCGGGACGCCCTTCATCGATATCCGACCCGTCACCGATGTTATTGCCTTCGCGAACCTGCCGCGGGTGGTGCGAGGCGGATCGGTCGACGCTGACCACTCAGGTGCCGGCCAGTCTGTCTCGCTGACCACCTACATCGACATGGTCGAAGCGCTTGGCGCGAAGGTCGCCAACGATCCGCGGCCCAGTCAGAAAATCTGATCCCCAAACATCTCACCCACACACGAAAGGAGGCCAGCCATGGCCCGATCCCGCACGCCCAAATTTGATGCCTCCGAGGTCATCACGAACGAAATCATCCGCATCATCGAGCGCGGCGTTCTGCCGTGGCGCAAGCCCTGGACGGCAGGCGGCAGCTCACGCCCCCTGCGCGTGGGCGGTGAGCCCTACCAAGGGGTCAACAACTTCCTGCTGACCATGCGCACCGTCATGGCGGGCCATAGCTCGCCCTTCTGGATGACGCTGCCGCAGGCCAATGCGTTGGACGCGAAGGTGCGCAAGGGCGAGAAGTCCTCTGTCGTCGTCTATTATGGTCAAAGCCGGAAAGACGCCGACGGCGAGGATGATCAGGGGGAGAGCAATGATCACTCCGAGGAGGCCCGCGTCTTCCGCTTCCAGAAATCCTACCGCGTGTTCAATGCCTGTCAGATCGAGGGCTTGCCCGAGAGCTTCTATCCGGACCCGGAGCCCGCGCCCGAGCATCCGCCCGCTGAACCCATCCCGCACATGCAGGCGTTTTTCGACGCTATCGACATCACGACCGTCTTCACGGGCACGGAAGCGTACTATTTGCCGCCCGTGGACAAGGTCTACATGCCGTCCATCACGCGGTTTGAGAACCCGCGGAACTTCTACGGGGTCTGGGCCCATGAGTTGGCCCATGCCACGAAAACCCCGCATCGGCTCAATCGCGACTACGGCCTCTCGCGCTTCGGCAACACGGCCTATGCCCGCGAAGAGATCGTCGCCGAGCTGACCTCGGTGTTTCTCGGCCAGACGCTCGGCTTCACGGCCCATACGCTCGAGATGAATGCCGCCTATCTCCACAACTGGTTGCGCGTTCTTCGCTCAGATAAGGGTGCGATCTTCAAGCACGCCGCGGATGCGCAGCGCGCCTGTGATTACCTGATCGCACGGTCAGAGGCGGGCAGGGCAGGGCGCAGCGCCGAGGCTGCTTGACCATACGGAGAACGGAGACTCGCATGTCACGTAAAGAACCCAAGACGCTGCGGGTGGCCGGGCTCCGCCCGTTCTTGCCTCAAACTGTCCCCCGGACAGTTTGCCGTTTCGCGGACCGGCGCGAACTCAAA
>NZ_JBIFFJ010000008.1:0-118610 GCF_043556915.1 Sulfitobacter sp. 1A15299
CCCAATCCCTGAATGCCCAACGCCCTGCTGCACGCACATCCCCTAACAACCGAATCATACGACTATTACGTGCGACAGAGGTTAAGCAGGCTTTAACCGAAATCGGTTTGCACGCATTGGTTGATTATGGGTAAATTTACTCGCGCGTCAACTGTGTTGAAAAGAACCCGTCGCCATCGGGGGTCACGTCATAACGGTCCATGCGGACGACTTTCCATTCTGGGTTGCGGGCGAGAAAGGCTTCGACCCGCGCCTCGTTCTCCTCTCGAAACAGGGAACAAGTGGCGTAGGCCAAGACACCGTCACGGGCGGTAAGCCCTGCCGCCGTATCGAGAATTTGATCCTGAATGGCCGTCAGTTCTGTCAAACGTTCGGGGGTCAGGGTCCATTTTCCCTCTGCCGCGCGGCGCCATGCGCCGGAGCCGGAACAGGGCGCATCGCAGAGAACGATGTCATAGGGCGCGCCCGCTGCGGCCTCATCGGTATTGACCAGGGAGATTGCGACGCCCGCGCGATCGGCGCGGGGGGGAAGGTCGCTCATCCTGCGGGGGTCAATGTCGTGGGCCGTGATCTCGCGCAGGGGGTCCATGGCCAAGGCCAAGGCCTTGCCGCCACCCCCGGCGCAGTAGTCGAGCACCCGCCCCCCCTGCGGCAGCGCGGCGACAACTGCTTGGCTCGACGCGTCTTGCAGTTCGACATAACCATCCGCGAAAGCGGCGGAATTTCGGATACGCCGCGCGCCTTCGGTCACGGTCAGCGCGGCCTCGGCAAGCGGGTTGGCGCGGGTTTGGACACCCTCTTCGGCCAGCAGTTCTTGCGCCGCGGGCACGGCGATCCGTGCCGTGTTGACCCGCAGGCAGATCGGCCCGCGCTCTTGAAGCGCGAGGGCTACGGCATCCGCAGTCTCCCCAAGCGCCGTATCGAACAGGGGCAGCAGCCAGTCGGGCAGGTTCAGCCGCGTTGCGCGATCCTCGGGCGCTGGCGGGATAGCCCGCTCATCCTCGGACAGCGGCGCAGGCGCATGGCCCGCCCCTGAGAAGAGCGCGTCAAGGTCGCCCCCCTGCCCGCGCAGCACACCGATCATCAGCGCGCGGCCCGTCTCCCCCTTGCCGTAATGCGCCGCGCTGCGTTTCTGGCGCAGCACGTCGAACACATGATCGCGCACGCCGGCACGGTCCTTGGATCCTGCGAAACGGCTTTGACGTGCCCATCGGGTCAGCGCCTGTTCGGCGGCCAGCCCCCCGGCAATTGCGTCCAGAACTTCTATCGCAGCCGATACGCGCGCGCCGGGGGTCATGGCATCTTCCTTCTGGCAAAGAACGGCCCGCGGGCCGTTGCTTCATGGGTTAACCGATCCGGTAATTCGGGCTTTCGCGGGTGATCTGGACATCGTGCACATGGCTTTCCTTCAGCCCCGCGCCGGTGATCTTCACGAAGCTGCAATTGCGGCGCATCTCATCGACCGTGGCGCAACCGGTATAGCCCATGGCCGCGCGCAGACCGCCGACCAATTGGTGCAACACATTGCCCGCGCTGCCCTTGTAGGGCACCTGACCTTCGATCCCTTCGGGCACCAGTTTGTCAGAGGCGGCGTCTTTCTGGAAATACCGGTCTGCCGAGCCGCGCGCCATGGCGCCCATGCTGCCCATGCCACGGTAGCTTTTGAAGCTACGGCCTTGATAAAGAACGACTTCGCCGGGGCTTTCGTCGGTGCCAGCGATCATGCTTCCGACCATGGCACAGGAGGCACCGGCGGCAATCGCCTTGGCGAAATCGCCGGAGAACTTGATGCCGCCGTCGGCTATGATCGGCACGTCGCCCGCAGCGGCCACGCAGTCCATGATGGCGGTCAGTTGCGGCACGCCCACCCCCGCGACCATCCGCGTGGTGCAGATGGAGCCTGGACCGATGCCGACCTTGACTGCATCGGCGCCCGCGTCGATCAGCGCGCGGGTGGCGTCGCCGGTGGCCACATTGCCCGCGACGACCTGCACATCGCCGAACTGTTTCTTGGCGCGGGTCACCGCATGGGCCACGCCTTCGGAATGGCCATGGGCGGTGTCGACCACGATCATATCGACGCCGGCATCGACCAGCGCCTCCGAGCGCTCGAAGCCCGCGTCGCCCACTGTCGTCGCCGCAGCGACGCGCAAGCGGCCCAAGTCATCTTTGCAGGCAGTGGGGTTCAGCACCGCCTGTTCAGTGTCGCGCAGGGTCAGCAGCCCGGTAAGCTTGCCGCTGGCATCCGTAACCAGCAACTTCTCGATCCGGCGCGATTTCATCAGGCTGATCGCCTCGTCCCGGTCGGCAGGCTCTTGCAGGATCGCCAGCCGGTCGGAGGTCATCATGACCGACACCGGCGTGCGGTCGTCAGAGGCAAAACGCATGTCGCGGTTGGTCACGATGCCCAGCACGCGGCCATTTTCGTCCACCACCGGGAAGCCGGTCACACGGTAGCGTTCTTGCAAAGCCTTGGCATCCGCCAGCGTCTGGTCCGGGCGCAGGGTGATCGGGTTGTAAACGATGCCGGATTCAAAGCGTTTCACCCGGCGTACTTCGCGGGCCTGTTCTTCGATCGTGAGGTTGCGGTGCACCACCCCCATGCCCCCGGCCTGCGCCAGTGCAATGGCCATGCGGCTTTCGGTCACCGTATCCATGGCCGAGCTGAGCAGCGGGATATTGAGCGCGATGCTCTGCGTGACGCGGGTTCGCGTGTCTGCGGTGGACGGCAACACAGAAGACGCTGCGGGAACCAGCAGGACGTCATCAAAGGTCAGGGCCTCACGAATCTCCATTTAACACCTCGGGTCTGGATGGGTTCATTTGGCGGTTTCCTATTTCACGGATGGCCGGGATTGGAAAGGCCTATTCCCCCGCGTAAGCCACAGACCGGGAATGACGCGGGCGCGGCATGAATTGCCGCCCCGCATCTTTCCCCCGCCGCGCGGCACGCTATGGTGTCGCAAAGAAACAAAGGACGGCCCCGATGAGCAGTGACCCCCTCGTGATTTTCACGCCCTCCGGCAAGAGAGGGCGCTTTCCCAAAGGCACCCCGGTGCTGACCGCCGCGCGGCAGTTGGGTGTCGATCTGGACTCGGTCTGCGGCGGGCGCGGCATCTGTTCGAAATGTCAGGTCTCGCCGGGCTATGGGCAGTTCTCGAAACACGGGGTGACCGTCGCGCCTGACGCGCTGAGCCCATGGAACGCGGTGGAAGAACGCTATGACGAGAAGCGGGGCCTGAAGGCGGGCCGTCGTCTGGGCTGTCAGGCGACGGTGCAGGGCGACGTGGTGATCGACGTGCCGCCAGAGAGCCAAGTGCACAAACAGGTCGTGCGCAAACGCGCCGAGGCGCGGGAGATCGTGCTGAACCCGTCGGTCAAACTCTTCTACGTCGAGGTCACGGAGCCCGACATGCACGAACCCTCGGGCGATCTGGAGCGCCTCCGGGCCGCGCTGGCCGAGCAGTGGAAGCTGGAGAAAGTCACCGCCGATCTGCACATCCTGCAAATGATGCAGCCGGTTCTGCGCAAGGGCGATTGGAAGGTCACGGTCGCCGTCCATCTGGGCGATCAGGAGAATGCCGCGCGGATCATGAACATCTGCCCGGGGTATTACGAGGGCACGGTCTATGGTCTGGCGGTCGATCTCGGCTCAACCACCATCGCGGCGCATCTGTGCGATCTGCAAACCGGTGAGGTCATGGCCTCTTCCGGTGTGATGAACCCGCAAATTCGTTTCGGCGAAGACCTGATGAGCCGGGTCAGCTATTCCATGATGAACCCCGACGGCGCGCAGGAGATGACCCGCGCGGTGCGCGAGGGGATGGCTGCGCTTTTCACCCAGATCGCCGCCGAGGGGAATGTCGCGCCCGATCTGATCGTCGATGCGGTCTTCGTCTGCAACCCGGTGATGCACCACCTGCTGCTGGGCATCGACCCCTTCGAGTTGGGCCAAGCGCCCTTCGCGCTCGCGACCTCTGGCGCGCTGCGTCTGCGGGCCGAGGATTTGGACCTGAACATCCACCCCTCGGCCCGTGTCTATCTGCTGCCCTGCATCGCGGGCCATGTCGGCGCGGATGCCGCCGCCGTCGCCCTGTCCGAGGCGCCTGAGAAATCCGACGAGTTGATGCTGGTGGTCGATGTGGGCACCAATGCGGAGATCCTGCTGGGCAACAAGGAAAAGGTGCTGGCCTGCTCCTCCCCCACCGGCCCCGCGTTCGAGGGCGCGCAGATCAGTTCGGGCCAACGGGCGGCCCCCGGCGCGATCGAGCGGGTCGAGATCGACCCAGAAACCAAGGTGGCGCGGTTCAAGGTGATCGGCTGTGACCTCTGGTCCGACGAGGACGGCTTTGAAGAGGCGGTGGCAAGCACCGGCGTCACGGGCATCTGCGGCTCCGGCATTATCGAAATGGTCGCCGAGATGCGCATTCACGGCATCGTCGACGCGCCGGGGCTGATCGGCAGTGCTGCGCAGACGGGCTCGGCCTCGGTCTTTGCCGATGGGCGCACCAACAGCTATCTGGTCTATGACGGCACCGAAAAGGGCGGACCCAAGATCACGGTGACCAACCGCGACATCCGCGAAATCCAGATGGCCAAGGCCGCGCTCTATTCCGGCGCGCGGCTGCTGATGGACAAATTCGGCGTCGACAAGGTTGACCGCGTGGTGCTGGCCGGAGCCTTCGGCGCCCATATCAGCCCCAAACATGCGATGGTGCTGGGCATGATCCCCGACGCGCCGCTCGACAAAGTCACCAGCGCGGGCAATGCCGCAGGCACCGGCGCGCGGATCGCCCTGCTCAATACCGAGGCCCGGGCCGAGATCGAGGCGACCGTGGGCGCGATCCACAAGATCGAAACCGCCGTCGAGCCGCGCTTTCAGGAGCATTTCGTCAATGCTTCGGCCATCCCCAATGCGGTGGAGCCTTTCCCCATCCTCAACAGCCTCGTCGCCCTGCCAGAGGTGACCTTCAACACCGGCGGCAGCGGCGATAGCGAACGCGGCGGGCGTCGGCGCAGAAGAAAGACGACGTGATGGGCGCCTCCGACAACAGCGATCAGGTCGAATTCTGGAGCGCCTCTGCGGGCCGAAGATGGGCCGCGCGGCAGGCAGAGTTGGACATTCTGATGCAGCCGGTGCTCGACGCTGTGCTGGCGCGGGCCGAACTGGCACCGGGGCTGAGGGTGCTCGACATTGGCTGTGGCGCGGGGGCGGGCTGTCTCGCCGCCGCCCAAGCGGTGGGCAATGCGGGCGCGGTACTGGGCGTCGATGTCTCTGCCCCGCTGCTCGACCTCGCGCGGCAACGGGCTGCCGCCCTGCCTCAAGTCGCCTTTCACCATGGTGACGCGACGACGCTAGCGCTTTCCCCTCCCTATGACCGGCTGATCTCGCGCTTCGGCGTGATGTTCTTTGCCGATCCGGTCCTGAGCTTTACCCGCATGGCCGCGCAACTCTGCCCCGGCGCGAAGCTCAGCTTTGCCGCTTGGGGCCGGATCCCCGAAAACCCTTTCTTCACCCTGCCCGCCCGCGCCGCCCGGGACACCATCGGGGCCATGCCGAAAAGCGATCCCGACGGCCCCGGCCCCTTCGCCTTTCGCGACCCCGAACGCGTGGTAGCGATCCTCGCCGAGGCGGGATTTGTCGATATCGCCTGCAAGATCACACGGCTTGACCTCACCCCCGCGGGCACGGTCGATGACCTTGCCCAACAGATGTGCGAAATCGGCCCGGCCAGCGGCGCGATCAATTATTTCGAGGCGGACCCGGCACAGGTCGAAAAGCTTCGGCAAACCATCGCCGAAGCCCTGCGCCCCTATGCGGAAGACGGCCCCCTGCGCCTGCCCGCCGAGATCAATTTCGTCACCGCGATAAAACCCTGACTTGACCTTCTCCCGCGCGCCGATTATCTCACCCTCAGCGCGCGGGTATGGTGAAAAGGTATCACGGCAGCTTCCCAAGCTTTAGTTACGAGTTCGATTCTCGTTACCCGCTCCACGCTTTCCCCCTCCGCCTTCGTGCCCCCGCCAGATGGCCCCGCGCAGGGCACACTGGGTTCCCCAAGGTCGCACCCATGAAAAGCCCATTCTGGTCCGAATTTCGCCATGATTGCCCGCAAAAGTAGCAATCAACAGGGAAGTAACTTACGCGCAGATGGCCCAACGATGTCGGATGCGCATTGAGGCAAAGGAAAAAAGCGTGGCAAACGCGTTTCGGGACTACGCGACCTCCAAGGCGTATATCATCGTCAACTTCATCGTGCTTTGCTGTGTCGCTGGCATCAGCTATTCGATCGTCAAGCTGGATTACGAGCAGCATATCGCCAGCATCCGTCAGGATGCCCGGCAAACGCTGCATGAAGTCACCAATCAAGTGCAGCATCAGTTCCAAGAGACCATTCTGGTCACCAAGAACATCGAGAACATCCTGCTCTCCGGCGAGGCCTTCAAAGACAAGAAGATCGAACTGCTGGTCAAGGAGTTGCGCGACCGGAACCCCGGCATTCAGGCCTTCGCCCTCGCCCCGGACCTCAAGATCACCCATAGCTATCCCAAGACCCCGAATGCCGGGGTTATCGGATTGGAATACAAGAACATTCCAACGCAGCTTTCCGGTGTCGCCAATGCCTACCGCCGCCAAAGCCCGACCATCGAAGGGCCGCTGAACCTGGTTCAAGGCGGCAAGGGCTATATCATGCACTACCCGGTGTTTGAGCGCCCCATCGGACTGGGCGCGCCACGCTTTTGGGGGGTGATGTCCATCGTCTTCCAGCCCGACCGGCTGTTCGAGCCGCATCAAAACCCGCATCAGGCCGCCGACTACATCTACAGCCTGCGCGCCTTCCCCACGGGCGTCATGCCGCCCGAGATCGAGCCTGCGACGGTCGACCCCACCGCCCCCGTACGCACCCGGTTTGAGCTTCTGGGCAAGACCTGGGAGGCGACGGCCAGCCCTGCCAACGGTCTGCCCCCCTATGCCCCGCAAAGCCCCTACCTCGTGGCCTTCGCTTTGATCGCGACCATCGCGCTGATGGCAGGTCTCTGGGCCTTTCGCCGGGTCACGTTGAAAAAACAGGAAGCCCATGCGCTATTGGCCGAAGGCATCGGCTCGATCCAAGAGGGGTTCATCGCCTTTGACGAGAAAGAGCGCCTTGTCACCGTCAACAGCAAGTTTCTGGAGTATCACCCTGAAATCGCTGACCTTCTGATTCCCGGCAAAACCATCGAAGCGCTGTTGCGCCATTGGGTCGCCCGCCATCAGCACCCCGAGAAGGTCGAAGAGCGCGAGGCATGGATCGCCAAACGTCTCGCCCGCTTCCGCAACCCGACAGGCGCTTTCATCCTTGAGGTGTCGGATAACTTCTGGCTCAAGGTCACGGAATCGCGCACGCCGCATGGCTATACCGTGGGCATCTGGACCGATGTAACGGCCGAGAAACGCGCGCTCGACGCGGCCAAGGCGGCGGACCGTGAAAAGACCGAATTCCTCAACAACGTCAGCCATGAGCTGCGCACGCCGCTGACCGTGATCTCGGGCCGCGCCACCTTCTTGCAACATGCCGAGAAACTGCCCCAAGCCCGGCGCTTGCAGACCGCGTTGAACAACAGCGCCAATGCCACGCCCGACATTCGCCACAGTGTCGATGAGTTCCAAAACTTCGTTTCTGACCAAGCGGGCGGCATCGCGGGGTCGTCCAAACATATGCTGCGCCTCGTCGAAGACCTGTTGGATTGGACCAAGGTCGCGCGCGGCAAGATGGAGCTTGATCTGCAAGAGATCGAGACCAGCGAGATCGCCCGCTCGGTCGCCGATGACCTGCGCCCGGATGCCGAAGCCAAGGGGCTGACGCTCACCTATGAGGATAATGGCACGGCCCTCGCCAATGCCGATCCGGTGCGCCTGCGGCAGATCCTCTACAACCTCATTTCAAACGCGATCAAATTCACCCGCAGCGGCAATATTCATCTTCAAATGCAGCAGGATGCCGAAAAGATCACCTTCTCGGTCTCCGACACGGGTTGCGGTATTTCCGAGGACAATCTCGAACGGGTCTTCCTGCGGTTTCAGCAGGTGGATGGCTCCATGTCGCGTGAGAACGGCGGCTTGGGATTGGGCCTTGCGATTGCAGAGCAATTGGCCAGCCTGCATGGCGGCAGCCTGTCGCTGGAAAGCAAACTCGACGTGGGCAGCACCTTCCGGCTGACCCTGCCCCGCCCTGTGGCCAATAGCGCGATGCGCCGCTCGGCGTGACGGCAGCCCGCCCCGGCCCAACGCGGACCGGGGCGGGCTGCCTTAGCTGTCGCCCCGCATCAGCACGTCACCAAAGCGGTCCCGCAGGTCGCGCTTCAGCACTTTGCCCGTGGCATTGCGCGGCAGCGCCTCGGCGAAAACTACCCTGTCGGGCACCTGCCATTTGGCGATCTGATCCTCGAAAATCTTGAGGATATCCGCCTCTGACGGATCGGCCCCTTCGGCCTTTACCGCGACCAGAACGGGGCGCTCGTCCCATTTGGGATGGGTGGCCCCGATGACGGCAGCGTCGGCCAGCTGGGGATGGGCTATGGCGATATTCTCTAACTCGACCGAACTGATCCATTCGCCGCCTGACTTGATGATGTCCTTGGCGCGGTCCCGGATGGTGATATAGCCGTCGGCGTCCATCGTCGCGATATCGCCGGTGTCGAACCAGCCATCGCGCAGGGTGCTGTCGCGGTCGGATTGGTAGTAGGCATCCAAAATCCAATGCCCGCGGGTGACCAGCGCGCCTTGGGTCTCGCCGTCATGGGGCAACGGTTTGCCTGCGTCGTCCCAGATCTCAAGTTCGACGCCAAAGACCGGGCGGCCTTGGTTCTCGCGCAGTTTATGCTGTGCGTCTTCGGGCAATTCACCGTGTTTCGCCAAGGGTTTGTTGACGCTGCCGACCGGCGACATTTCGGTCATCCCCCAAGCGTGGATGGTCTCCACCCCATAGTCTTCGCGGAAGGTCTTGATCATCGACGGCGGACAGGCCGACCCGCCGACCACGGTACGCTCTAGGCTGGGGAGTGCGCTGCCGGATTTCTTTGCCGCCGCCAAGAGCCCCTGCCAGATCGTCGGCACGCCAAGTGCCAAGGAAACGCGGTAGGTGTCGATCAGACCCACCAATGACGCCCCATCGAGGTTCGGCCCCGGCAGCACCATCCGCGCGCCGGTCATCGCACTGGCATAGGGGCAGCCCCAAGCGTTGACATGGAACATCGGCACCACGGCCATCACGATGTCCCGCGCAGAGATCGCAATGCTGTCGGCCATGTTGATGCCGAAGGAATGCAACACGGTCGAGCGGTGAGAATAGAGCACGCCCTTGGGGTTGCCCGTGGTGCCAGAGGTGTAGCACAGGCTTGACGCCGTGTTCTCATCCAGATCGGGCCAATCAAACCCAGCATCGCCCGAAGCCACCAATTCGTCGTAGAAGACCAGCCCCGGCAGCGCCTCGGCGGCCTCGGCATCAGGGCCGGACATCAACACGAGATGCTTGAGATGCTCCAGCTTGTCGCGGATCGCGGCGACGAGCGGCACGAAGGTCTTGTCGATGAAGAGCACCTCATCCGCGGCATGGTTGAGGATGTAAATCAGTTGATCGGCAAAGAGCCGCGGGTTGATCGTATGACAGACAAAGCCCGCGCCGGAGGTGCCGAAGTAGATCTCCAGATGCCGCCGGTTGTTCCATGCGATGGTCCCGCAGCGCGCCTGCGGCGAGAGGCCCAGATCGGTCAGGGCCGCGCCCAAACGCCGCGCATTCTCGGCCACCTGCCCCCAGTTCGTCTCTTCGACCCCGCCGCTGGTCGAGACCGAGATGATCTCCCCCTCGGGGTGATAGCGTTCGGCATGGGAAATCAGGCTTGAGATCAGCAGCGGCTGCGACATCATTTGGCCAAGCATAATGAAGATCCTCCAATCATTTGCTTCGAGACTGTCCAAAGGTCAGTGCAGTTGCAAGCCTTCCCCTCCGGCAAGTCGGAATAGCGCTGACGGACAGGACAATGGCACCGCGCAGGCGGCTGCCTCCCGCGCGGTGCCTCGTTCCCGGTCTCAGGGCAGCCCCTAGCCGCGATGCTGGTGGATATAGCTGATCAGCCCGGCGGTGGAGCCGTCTTTTCCCTCGGCAGAGGCCTCACCTTCGACGAGCGGTTGGAGCGATTTGGCCAGTTCCTTGCCCAGTTCCACGCCCCATTGATCGAATGAGTTAATGCCAAGGATCACGCCTTCGACGAACACGCGATGCTCATAGAGCGCGATGATCTGTCCCAGCGTGAAGGGATCAAGCGTCTCATAGGCAAGCGTGGTCGAGGGCCGGTTGCCGGGGAAAACACGGTGGCGCGCTTGGCGCTCAAGCGCGTCGCCCGAAAGCCCTGCGTCGCGCATGATGGCGCGCGCTTCGTCCAAAGACCGCCCGCGCATCAGCGCCTCGGATTGGGCAAGGCAATTGGCAATGAGCAGATCGTGGTGGTGCTGCAACTCCGGCTCATGCCCCTTGGCCGCCACCAGAAACTCGCAAGGGATCACCCGTGTGCCTTGGTGGATCAACTGATAGAACGCGTGTTGCCCATTGGTGCCCGCCGCCCCCCAGACCACCGGGCCGGTGTGGCGCGGGCTGTCGGTGCCGTCCATCTGCACGCCCTTACCGTTCGATTCCATCTCAAGCTGTTGCAGGTAATCGGGCAGCATCTCAAGCCGTTGGTCATAGGGCAGCACCGCGCGGGTGGCATGGCCGCAGATTTGATTGTGCCAGATGCCCACCAGCGCCAGAAGGATCGGCATATTCTCCGCCGGATCAGCGGCGCAGAAGTGGCGGTCCATCTCCTGCGCGCCGCGCAGGAAGCTGTCGAAAGCCTTGGGGCCAATGGCGATCATCAGCGAAAGCCCAATCGGCCCCCAGACGGAATAGCGCCCACCGACCCAATCCTCGAAACCGAAAACGCGAGCCGGGTCGATCCCGAACTCGGCGGTCTTGTCATCAGCGGTGCTGAGGGCTGCGAATTGCGTCGCCGGATCGCCGCCGTGGTCGCGCATCCAAGCCCGCGCCGTGCGTGCATTGGTCATGGTCTCGATGGTGGTGAAAGTCTTGGACGCCACGATCACAAGTGTTTTCTTGGCATCCAGCCCGCGCAGCGTATCCGCGATATGCGCGCTATCGACGTTCGAGACGAAGTGGCAGCGCGGCCCATCGTGATAGGGTGTCAGCGCGCGGGTCGCCATGGCAGGGCCAAGGTCAGAGCCGCCGATGCCAATGTTGACCACATCGGTGATCTCGCCACCGCGCACCTGATCGGCAAAGCTGCGCATCCGCGCCAGCGTGTCGCGCACCTGCGGCATGACATCTTCGCCCGCGACCTTTACCGCCCCGCCATCGAGATTGCGCAGCGCAGTGTGGAGCACCGCGCGGCCCTCGGTCTCATTGATCGGCGCGCCCGCGAACATCGCGTCGCGCCGCTCGGTGACCTTGGCGTTTTCGACCAGTTGCAACAGCGCCGCACGGGTCTCGGTGTCGATATTGGTCTTGGCGTAGTCGAACAGCATATGCTGCGTGCGCAGCGAGAAGTCCTCGGCCCGGTTCGGGTCATCGAACAATGCCGTGATCTTGCGCTCCGCCACGGCATTCTGCCGCTCTTGAAGGTCTTGCCAAATGTTCATCATGCCGCCCAGTAAACTTCGATTTCATCAAGCACCGCTGCGATCGGCGCCTCTTCGGAGGAAAGCCCCTGCGCGCGCTCAAGCGCGGCGCGTTTCTCATCCCCGAAAATCACGAGATGTTTGTTCAGCGCCCCGTCGAGCACATGCGCCGGCAGCGTGACCCGCGCGGTCGGCTGGCCCTCGGGATAGACCGGGCACAGAAGCGGCGCATCGGCGGCCAAAGCGTCAGGCAGGCTGGGGTCGCCGGGAAAAAGCGAGGCGGTGTGCATGTCGTCGCCCATGCCAAGCAGCAGGACAGAGATCGGCATATGCTCCGTCAGACTGGGGGCCACCGCCTCTGCCCCCTCGCCCGGGGAAAGCCCGGGGCGAAAGAAGGGGATGAACTGGGCCGCCGCGGCGCGGTCGTTCAGCAGATGCTCGCGCACCAGACGCGCGTTCGACAGGGGATCATGCTCATCGACCCAACGCTCGTCCGTCAGCATCACATCCACCCGGTCCCAATCCAGATCGGTGGCGCTGAGCATCTCAAAGATCGGCCCGGGCGTAGAGCCCCCCGGCACGGCAAAGGAGACGCGCTCATTACCCGAAAGCGCCGATTTCAGTTTGCCTGCCAGTTTGTTGGCAACATTCATCACCAGCATTTCGCGGTCCGCATATTCGATGATGTTCATGGGGATACCTTTCGCCATTCACGGCCATCGCGCCGCATCATTTCTGTCGCATCCGTGGGCCCGGCCGAGCCGCTGTCATAGGGTTTGGGCACGTCGTGACGGGCCTCCCAACCTTGGATGATCGGATCGGTCCAGGCCCAGGCGGCCTCGACCTCGTCGTCGCGCATGAACAATGTCTGGTTGCCCCGGATCACGTCCATGATAAGCCGCTCATAGGCATCGACCTGATCGCCCCCATCGGGGCCAAGCGCTTCGGCAAAGGTCATGTCGAGCGGCACATCGACCAGACGCATGCCCCCCGGCCCCGGTTCCTTGATCGTCACGCCAAGGGTGATGCCCTCGTTGGGTTGCAAACGGATCGACAGCACGTTGCGATGGCGGCCTGCATCTTCGGCAAAGATCGAATGCGGCGTGTCTTTGAAGACCACCGTGATCTCGCTCGACCGCGCCACCATGCGCTTGCCGGTGCGCAGATAGAACGGCGTTCCATGCCAGCGCCAGTTGCTGATATGGGCCTTCAACGCCACGAAACTCTCGGTCCGCGAACGCGGGTTGCCGACGGCATCGCGGTAGCTGGGGGCGTCTTCCTCATTGCCCTCTTCGGCCTCATACTGCCCACGCACCAGATGATGCGGCAGCACCGGGTCGATCGCGCGGATCACTTTCAGCTTTTCGTCGCGCACTGCATCGGGGTCGAAACGCGCGGGCGGCTCCATGGCGATCAGGCACAAGAGTTGCATCAGGTGGTTCTGCACCATATCCCGCATCGCGCCGGATTTGTCGTAGTACTCGCCACGCCCGCCGACGCCCACCGTCTCGGCCACGGTGATCTGGATGTGGTCGACGTATTGGCGGTTCCACAATGGCTCGAACAGCATATTGCCAAAGCGCACCGCCATGAGGTTCTGCACCGTCTCTTTGCCGAGGTAGTGGTCGATCCGGTAGATCTGCTGTTCTTTGAAAAAGGTCGCCAGCGTCGCGTTGAGGGCGCGCGCGCTCTCCAGATCACGGCCAAAGGGTTTCTCCACCACAATGCGACATTCCTCCCCCGCCATGCCCCATTGCTGCAACCGTTCGGCCAGATCGCCGAAAAGCCCCGGCGCGACGGAGAAATAATAGACCTCGATCCGGTCCTTGCCGGACATGAGTTCTTGCAACTCGGCCCAGCCGGTCTCGCCGCGTGCGTCGATGGCGACATAGTGAAGCTTGGCCAGAAAGGCGTCGAGGTTGTCGCAAGCGTCTTTGCCGCCGAACTCTTCGATCGCTTCGGCCACCATCTCGCGGTATCCTGCGGCGTCCATCTCGGTACGCGCAGCGCCGATGATCCGCGCCTCTTCGGGCATTTGCCCCGCGCAATACCGCCGGTATAGCCCCGGCAAAATCTTGCGCCGGGCCAGATCGCCAGTGCCGCCAAAGATGACAAGATCGAAGGGGTCGACAGGGATAACACGCGAAACCATTAATTAATCCTTGTCCGGGCAGAATGGCAGAGTTAGCGCAAACATACTTATTTTTCCCTACATCACAAGACTGTGCGCCCCGGTGCTTGGACTTTTAGGGTGCGCCGCAATAGCTTACCACAACAGGAACACACGGGATCACGCAAGGAACAATCATGAAAGATATTGCGCAAGCAAACGAGGGCAAGTTCCAGAACCCGGCGGTCACCGCCAAGGGGGAACCCCGCGCCACCGTGGCCCTGCGCGGGGCGGAAACGCTTTGGTTCAACACAGGCACCCTGTGCAACATCGAATGCGTGAACTGCTATATCGCCTCCAGCCCCAAGAACGACGCGCTGGTCTATATCACCGCGGATGAGGTGCGCGACTATCTCGACCAGATCGAGGAGCGAAACTGGCCGGTGCGCGAGATCGCCTTCACCGGCGGCGAGCCCTTCATGAACCCCCAGATGATCGAGATCACCGAAGCCTCGCTAGAGCGCGGGTATGAGGTGCTGATCCTGACCAATGCCATGCGTCCGATGATGCGCAAATCGGTGCAAAAGGGGCTTTTGCGGCTACAGGAGAGCTATCCCGGCAAGATGACCTTCCGCATCTCCGTCGACCACTACCGCCGCGACCTGCATGATGCGGAACGTGGGACAGGTGCCTTCGACAAGACCCTGATCGGCATGGAATGGCTGCGCGACAACGGCTTTCGCATGGCCGTGGCGGGGCGGTCGATCTTTGCCGACAGCGATGCCGACAGCCGCGCGGGCTATGCCGCCTTCTACGCCGAACACGGCTTTGACATCGACGCGCAAGACCCGGCCATGACCGTCCTTTTCCCCGAGATGGACGAGGCCGTCGAGGTGCCCGAAATCACCACCGCCTGTTGGGGCATTTTGGACAAGTCCCCCGACGCTGTGATGTGTGCCTCCTCCCGTATGGTGATCAAACGCAAGGGAGCCGAGAAGCCCGCCGTGCTGGCCTGCACGCTTCTGCCCTACGACCCTGAGTTTGAACTCGGCACCACCTTGGCAGAGGCGGAACGCGACGTGGCTCTGAACCACCCGCACTGCGCGAAGTTCTGCGTTTTGGGCGGGGCGAGCTGTTCGGGCTGACGCCCCTGCCCTTCGGCCTGCAGGCTCAATGTAGCGTGAATTCACCCACTTGGTTTTGCCATTCGCCGGGGCCGATCAACTTGCGATGGGTGAAACGGACCGAATGCAGCGGGCCGTCCAACTCCGCGCGCCAGAATTCGACGAATTCGAACAGACGCGGATGGTCCGGTGCGATGTCGTATTCCTGCCAGATATAACTGTTCAGCACATGGCTATAATCGGGCATGTGGTAAAAGAACTCTGCCGTGGTCAGCCCGTAACCTTTTAGCATCAATTCGGTTTCACTGCGGGGCATGTTGCGCCTCCCTTGCTGCCTCTGTAGAACAAGTTTGCGCGGTCGGAATTACTTTTCAATGAAAACAGTATGTTGGCACTTCACCCCAAGTGCTGCCAGTGCGTTTCGGCCACAGCCATTGCACCTGATATGCCCCGTCTGCTATAGAAAACCCCAAGATATAGAACCATAAAAATGGTGGGCAAGATACGTGACCGATACGCCGGATACCCCTGAAAACGCAGACGAAAAACCCATCTTTCACGGGCCGTCGGTGACCATCGAACACGAAATGCGCACGTCCTATCTGGACTACGCGATGTCCGTGATCGTCAGCCGCGCGATTCCCGATCTGCGCGACGGTTTGAAACCGGTGCACCGCCGCATCCTCTACGCAATGCATGAGACCGGCAACACACACGAGAAACCCTACCGCAAGTCCGCCCGTCCGGTGGGCGACGTGATGGGCCAGTACCACCCGCATGGCGACTCTGCGATTTACGACGCACTGGTGCGGATGGCGCAGGATTTCTCGATGTCGCTGCCGCTTCTGGACGGTCAGGGCAACTTCGGCTCGATGGACGGCGATAACCCGGCGGCGATGCGCTACACCGAAGTGCGGATGGACAAGCCCGCCGCCTATCTCTTGGCGGATATCGACAAGGAAACCGTCGATTTTCAAGACAACTACGACGGCAAGCAGCAGGAACCCACGGTTCTGCCCGCGCGTTTTCCCAACATGCTGGTCAATGGCGCGGGCGGCATCGCTGTCGGCATGGCGACCAACATCCCGCCGCATAACCTCGGCGAGGTGGTGGATGCCTGCCTCGCGCTGATCGACGATCCGGACCTGACCTCGGAACAACTTATCGACTATGTCCCCGGCCCCGACTTCCCCACGGGCGGCATCATGCTGGGCCGCTCCGGCGCGCGCAAAGCCTACCTCGAGGGCCGCGGCAGCGTGGTGATCCGCGCCAAGACCCGGGTCGAGGAAATCCGCAAAGACCGCTGGGCCATCGTCATCGACGAGATTCCCTATCAGGTCAACAAAGCCACGATGATCGAAAAGATCGCCGAACAGGTTCGCGAGAAGAAGATCGAAGGCATCGCCCACGTTCAGGACGAAAGCGACCGCAACGGCGTGCGCGTGGTGATCGAGCTCAAACGCGACGCCACCGCCGAAGTGGTGATGAACCAGCTTTACCGCTTCACGCCGATGCAGACCTATTTCGGCTGCAACATGCTGGCGCTCAACGGCGGCCGGCCCGAACAGCTGACCTTGCGCAAATTCCTCAGCTACTTCATCGACTTCCGCGAAGATGTCGTGGCGCGCCGCACCGCTTACCTGCTGCGCAAGGCGCGCGAGCGCAGCCATATTCTCTGCGGTCTCGCGGTCGCCGTTACCAATATCGATGAGGTCGTGGCCACCATCCGTTCTTCTGCCGATGCCGCCGAGGCGCGCGAGAAGTTGATGACCCGGCGCTGGCCCGCCGCAGATATTCTGCCCTATATCGCGCTCATCGACGATCCGACCCATACGGCGAACGATGACGGCACCTACAACCTTTCCGAAGCGCAGGCCCGCGCCATTCTGGAACTGCGGCTACAGCGCCTCACGCAGATCGGCGTCAAGGAAGTGACCGACGAGCTGGAAGAACTGGCGGGTAAGATCAAAGAATACCTCGAGATCCTCGGGAGCCGCGAGCGTATCCTCGGCATTATTTCCGACGAACTGCGCGAGGTGCGCGACCAATTCGCCGTGCCGCGCCGGACTGAGATCGTTGACTGGTCGGGCGACATGGACGACGAAGACCTGATCGCCCGCGAGGAGATGGTCGTGACCGTCACCTCCGGCGGCTACATCAAGCGCACGCCCTTGGCCGACTTCCGCGCGCAGCGCCGCGGCGGCAAGGGTGTCTCGGGCATGCAAACCAAGGAAGAGGATGTCGTCACCAACCTCTTCGTCGCCAATACCCATACACAGCTTTTGTTCTTCACCACCGACGGGATGGTCTACAAGCTGAAGACATGGCGCCTGCCGCAGGGCGCGCGCACCGCCAAGGGCAAGGCCATCGTCAACATCCTGCCCATCCCCACCGGCGTCTCCATCGCCGCAATCATGCCCGTGGACCGGGACGAAAAGGAATGGGACGATCTTCAGGTGATCTTTGCCACCTCTGCCGGAACGGTGCGGCGCAACAAACTGTCGGACTTCACCAATGTGAAGGCCAACGGCAAGATCGCCATGAAATTCGAAGGCGAGCATGAGGGCACCACGCTGATCAACGCGCGCATTGCCTCGAACGATGATGACGTGATGCTAGTCACCGACGCGGGCCGTGCGATCCGCTTCCCGGCGACCGATGTGCGGGTCTTCAACTCGCGCAACTCCGTCGGTGTACGCGGCATCCGTCTGGGCGAGGGAGACAACCTCGTCTCCATGTCCGTAATCCGTCATTTCGAAGCAAGTTCCGAAGAGCGTGTCGCCTATCTCAAACAGCGCCGTCTGATGGCGGGGCTGACCGACGACGACAGCAGCGACGACGAGGAAGAGCAGGTTCAAGCCGGACAGCTCAGCACCGAGCGTTATGCCGAAATGTCCGCCGCCGAGGATCTGATCCTGACGATCACCGCCAAGGGCGCGGGCAAGGTTTCCTCCGCCCACGACTACCCCGTGCGGGGCCGCGGAGGCATGGGCGTGACCGCATGGACCAAGGCCATGGCCCACGGCCCCATCGTCGCCTGTTTCCCGGTGGAAATGTCCGACCAGGTGATGCTGGCGACCTCCAAGGGCCAGTCGATCCGCGTGCCGGTCGAAGGCATCTCTTTCCGCTCACGCAGCGCAGGGGGTGTAAAAGTGTTCAGCACCGGCAAAAACGAAGAAGTCGTCAGCGTGGCCTGGATCGCCGATCAAGGCAACGAAGAGGATGAAGCCGAGGGTGACAGCGCCGCCGGGTGATCGGCGGCCCCCGCCCCCTGCATATGCTTTGGGGGCGCGGGTCTTTTCCGAGATACCCTTGAACCATAAAAAATCCCCCGCGCCATCAGCGCGGGGGATTTTCCAATCTTAAACTTCCGTTAGGAAATTAGTTGGTAGTCGTGGTCGAAGAAGACGACCCTGCAGCTGCAACCGCAACCAGAACCAGCGCCGCACCAGCGGCTGCTGCACCACCACCAAGGCCAGCACCCGCTGCGAAAAGACCAGCGCCCGCTGCGGCAGGCTTGCAAACACGCGCGGTGTTGCCGTCAACCATAACGGGGTTAGGCTTGCAGTTGTAGATCACGCCGTTGGCGCCCTGAACCTGAAGCGAATAGACCGGATCGTCAGACGCCCCAAGAACCGCCGCTTGAGACGTAGTTTGGGCGAAAGCAGCACCCGAAAGAGCGATAGTTGCCGCCACCGTTGCAAGAATTTTCATGTCTAGGTACTCCTATATTTCGTCAAAAATTAAACTCACCGCAGCATCGCATATAATCTTATCCGGCGCAAAGGCGAAATATTAAGCTATGGTTAGGAATTATAGCGATGCCCTTCGTTTAAGCAACACCGTGATAGGGCAATTGTTCCCCACCTTAGATGCCTAAATTCCATACAGTTCCTTGAACTTATTTTCCAGATAGGTCAGCAACGGCGCTTCAGTCGGCGGCTTTCCGCAAGCGCGGGTGATTACCTCACGGGGCTCATAGAGTCCCCCATGCTTTTGCACGTTTTCACGCAGCCAACCTGTGGCCGCGCTCGTGTCCCCTCTCGCCAAAGCCTCGTCGAGATCGGGTACGGCCTCCCGCAATGCCTCGTGAAGGCAACCGGCATAGACATTGCCGAGGCTATAGGTCGGGAAATAGCCCAGAAGCCCGACGGACCAATGCACGTCCTGCAATACGCCGTTTGAAGGGCGGTCGACCGGATAGCCGAAATCAGCCTCAAAGCGATCGTTCCATGCCGCTTCCAGCCCATCGACCTGGAGGTCGCCCGACATCAGCGCCCGCTCAAGATCGAAACGCAGCAGAACATGAAGATTATACTGAAGCTCATCCGCCTCGGTCCGAATGAAACCATCCGACACGCGGTTGACGATCCGGTAGAAGGTTTCGGCATCCGGCACGCCGAAATTGCCATAGACCGCCGTCATCTCACCATAGAGCCACCCGGTGAAGGCGCGGCTGCGGCCGATCTGGTTTTCGTAGATGCGGCTTTGGCTTTCATGCACCCCCATCGACACGCCCCGGCCCAAGGGCGTCAGCAGATAGGCGCTGTCGATCCCCTGCTCATAGGCCGCATGGCCGACCTCATGCACGGTGGAGTAAAAGCAATTGAACGGGTCGAGAGCATTGGTTCGCGTGGTGATCCGCACGTCCAGCCCCGACCCGGAGGAGAAGGGATGCACCGCCTTGTCGATGCGTCCGGTGGCCAGATCATAGCCAAAACGCCGCGCCAGTTTGGCGGTGAGGGTCATCTGTGCTGCTTCGTCAAAGACCCCATCCAACACCGGCGGCGCTTCGGCCTCGCGGACGGCGGCGCGCAGTTCGGAGAGTTTTGGCCGCAGCGCGCCGAACATGGCTTCAAGGTCCGCCGCGGTGGTGCCGGGCTCGTAATCCTCGAGCATGGCGTCGTAGATCCCCACCCCGCGCCCGTCTGCCAGCGCGGCCCCCTCTTCGCGTTTGAGCGCGATCACTTCTTTCAGAGTGGGAGCGAAGGCCGCGAAGTCATCGGCGGCGCGGGCCTCGGCCCAAGTGCCTTGGGCGGCGGAGGTGACTCGGGCGATGCGCGCCGCCAGATCGGCGGGCACGCGGGTGGCACGATCAAAGTCGCGCTTGATGTGACGCAGGTTCGCCTGCCCGACCGCATCCAACGCCGCGGGCTCGATCTGGGCCAGCCAATCTGCAATGCGTGGGTCGATGCGGCGGGCGTGCAGAACGCTTTCCATCGCCGCCATCTCCTCGGCCCGCTGCGGGGCCGCACCCCGGGGCATGACCGTTTCCTGATCCCAGCCCAAACGGCCCGCGACCTGCGCCAGCGCCTCGGTGTCGCGCTGAAAAGCCATCAAATCGTCATATGCAGTCATGTCTCAGCCTCTCAGCGATGTGGCGACAGGATAGGCCGCAAGGAAACGCGCACGCAGGATCAGCACCCAGAGCAGCACGGCCAGCGCCTGATGCGCGAGCGCCAGATGCACCGGCGCCGCATAAAGTACGGTGGTGATGCCCAGAACCACCTGCAAAAACAGCGCCGCCATCACGGCGTTGAAAGCAAAGCGCGTGCGGGCATGGGCCGAGCGGCGACCGCGCAGCCAGACGACGACCCCGAAAGCGAAAAGCAGATAGCCCGCCATCCGGTGCATGAATTGCACCAGTCCCGGATTCTCAAAGAAATTCCGCCATGTCGGCGTGATGTCGAATGCCTCGGGCGGGAAGAACTGCCCCTGCATCAGCGGCCAGTCGACGAAATAACGCCCCGCGTCAATCCCTGCGACCAGGGCGCCCAGCAGGATTTGCACTGCGGCGAAATGCAACAGACCCGTAGCCATGCCGAATTGCTTGGCCTCCTTGGCGCGGCGGGCTTGCATTAGATCGCGTTCGCTGCGGCCCAGCAAGAGCACATACCATGTGATGAAACCGAGGATGACAAAGGCCAGCCCCAGATGCGTCGCCAAACGGTAGGAGGCCACATCCGTCACCCCCTGCCCGCTGGTCACGCCCGAGGCGACCATCCACCAGCCAATCGCTCCCTGCGCGCCGCCCAATGCGCCGATAAAGAGCAGCCGTTTGGTCCAGCCGACAGGGATTTGGCGGCGCAGAAGGAAAAAGAGAAAGCCCAAGACCCAGACAAGGCCGATAACCCGGCCAAGCTGCCGATGCCCCCATTCCCACCAGTAAATGCTTTTGAAATCAGAGAGTTCCATCCAAGAATTCTGGACCTGAAACTCATCAATCTGTTGGTATTTTTCGAATTCCGCTTGCCAATCGGCCTCGTTCATTGGCGGCAAGGCTCCGGTCACCGGGCGCCATTCCGTAATGCTAAGGCCGGAGTCGGTCAGCCGCGTCAGCCCGCCCACGGCGATCATGACAAAGACCAGCGCAAAGAGGATCATCAGCCAGACCCGGATCGGCCCGCGCGCGCCGCCCCGGCCCTTGTCGATCGTGCCGGTTTGCACCGGGGCACGGCTGGGTTGGTCGGCTCCGACCTCTTCGAACAGTTTGCGTTTCTCCGCCATGGCGCGCCTCTTTTTCCGTTTGGACAGAGTGGTATGACATGGGCGGGGAAAGGTCTAGCGGGGTGGGTTATGTTGCCGCATGCGCCGCCAACCCCGGCCCGGAATCAAGCCGAAGGCGCCGGGCCATCACCTGCCCGCCCCACGGGGAGGCGATTTGGCAAGGAGAGGCGCAACACTGCGGCAAAGCATTGATGCTGCACCATAAAGTGGCAGAAAAACCTTTAGGATCGCCACCCCACGGGCAGGCGCTGGCCCTCCGTCGCTCAGCCCTTCTCCTTCCACCGGACCATTTGCCGCAGGATGCCATGCAGCATCTGCACATCCGCCCGCGTGAGCGGCATCCGCGACCACATGTTGCGCAGGTTAAGCTTCATCGAGGCGACCTTATGCTCGGGGAAGAAGAACCCGGCCTCGGTCAACTGCTCCTCGTAATGCCGCGCCAGATGGTCGACCTCGGCCCCCTTGGCCCAATCAGTGCCCGCCATCTCGACCACCTCATGGGTCACTTCGCCCTGCGCCCGCATCCATTCGTAAGACATCAACAAAACGCATTGCGCGAGGTTGAGAGAGGCGAACTTGGGGTTCACCGGGACCGAGACGATGGCATTGGCCTGTGCGATGTCCTCATTCTCAAGCCCTGCCCGTTCCGGCCCGAACAGCACCGCAACCCGTTGGCCTGCCGCGATCTTTTCCGCCGCCAGCCGCATCGCGGCTTCGGGGCTGTAGACTGGTTTGGTCAGGTCTCGGCTGCGCGCCGTGGTGGCAAAGGTGAAATCGCAATCGCCGAGCGCTTCGGGCAGATCGGCGCAATGCTGCGCCTCGTCCAACAGCCGCCCCGCCCCCGAGGCCATGGCCACGGCGGATTGGCTCGGCCAGCCGTCGCGCGGGGCCACGACCCGCATATGATCGAGGCCGAAGTTCCACATGGCACGCGCCGCGGCGCCGATGTTCTCGCCCATCTGGGGGCGGACAAGCACGATGGCCGGGATCGGCGCGGGCTGAACGGGGGAGGAGGATGTCTCTGTCATGCGCGCCTCATAGCCCCTGCGCCGCAGCACCGCAAGAAAGCCCGCGCGACGCACGCATATCCGTTTTCTTTTGCAGCGCCTTGCGCTAGTCAGACCTCCAGACCCGAGCAGGGCCGCAGACCCGATTAAGGACAGTGACCATGGACGCGCCAGAACAGCCGCAGATTTACCTTATCACCCCACCTGAAGTTGAGCTGAGCCAATTCCCCGCGCAACTCGCCGCCGTGCTCGACGCCCATCCGGTGGCCTGCGTGCGCATGGCGCTTTCGACCCGCGACGAAGACCGCCTTGCCCGCGCCGGTGACGCGCTGCGCGAGGTAACCCATGCGCGCGATGTGGCCTTGGTGATCACGGATCACCTGCTGCTGGTCGAGAAGCTCGGCCTTGACGGCGTGCACCTGAGCGATGCCGCCCGCACCGTGCGCCATGCGCGTAAAGAACTGGGCGAAGATGCCATCGTCGGCGCCTTTTGCGGCACATCGCGGCATGAGGGGATGGCGGCAGGCGAAGCCGGGGCGGACTACATCAGCTTCGGCCCGACCCAAGCCAGCGCCCTTGGCGATGGAAGTTTTGCCGAGGCCGACTTGTTTCAGTGGTGGTCCGAAGTGATCGAAGTGCCCGTCGTCGCCGAAGGCGCGCTTGACATCAACATGATCCGCAATCTCGCCTCCCGGACCGACTTTTTCGGCATCGGCACCGAGATTTGGGACAAGAACGATCCGGTGGCCGAACTCGCCACCCTGATCGCCGCCATGCAGGGCTAAGCGGCCCTTGGGGCAGCCCGCTCAAGGGCTGCCCGCTCGCTTACAGAAACACCCGTTCGATGAACCAATAGGCCCCGATCGCCGCGATGACGCAAGAGGCGGGGACCGCGATGGCGCGGCGATACCAGTCGCGATTCATCGCCCAGCCGACCAATACGAAGGCGATGGCGATTACTGCCAGCTGGCCCAGTTCCACCCCAATATTGAAGCCGATGAGCGCGGGCACGAATTGCCCCGCAGGCAGGCCGAAGTCCCCCAGCACCGAGGCAAACCCAAGCCCGTGCAACAGCCCAAAACCAAAGATCACCAAGGGCCGCCAGCGGTTTAAGGCGGAGTGAAAGATATTCTCGACCGCGACATAGGTGATCGAGGCGGCGATCAGCGGCTCGACGATGGCACCGGGCACGTTGACCCAGCCCAAAGCCCCAAGCGCCAGCGTGACCGTATGGGCCAGGGTGAAGGCGCTGACCTGCCAGATCAAAGGCCGCAGACGGGTCGACAGAAAGAACAGGCCCAAAACGAATAGGATGTGATCCAACCCTTTGGGCAGGATGTGATCGAAACCGACCGGGATGTAGCTGACGAAGGCCTGCCAGCCAGTTTCGGCATCACCGCCTGCAAGGGCAATTTCGGGGCTGGTTTCACCGCCCGAGAGATAGCCGGTATAGGGATCCTCCACCCCTTGCTGGCGCAGCACCAGCGCGCCCGCGCCATCCGGCCATGTCACCTGAACCTGTGCCGCCCCCGCAGGCACCGCGCTCTCCAACCGCCACTGGCTGTCGCGCGGCAGTTCGCCGTCGACCCCTTCGGGCACCTCGACCGTCACACTCTCTAACGGGACGGCGGTGCCATCTACGCTGAGCAGCGGCAGGCTGTTCCACTTCGACAAAAGCTCGGGCGCGCGGTCGGCGATGCGCGCGGCGGGCAGACTGCGCAGGGAATCGTAATCGCCCGCATTCTCGGCATTGTCGGTGTCTTCGATGGTATCGAGGTCGATGCCCGCCAAGAGCGCTTCGAGGTTGATGTCCAGCGCCAGCACCGCCCGCCCATCGGCCACGGTCAAATCCGCGATCGTGGGTTTGACCTCATGCGCCTGCGCCGCCGCGCCCAAGGAAAGCAGCAACGCGCTTGACAACAGCCACAGCAACGCCAGCTTGGATCTCAACAAAATGAAAGTTCTCTTCATGAAACTGTCCCAGTTGTCCGCTATTATTTTCAGTATCTTATCGGCAGCGCCTGCCTTTGCACATGAATACTGGCTGTCGCCGGTGAACTATCAAGTGGAAAGCGGTGAAAAGATCGCGGCGCATTTTCGCAATGGTGAGGAGTTTATCGGCACGGCCTTTCCCTATCTGCCCAACCGGCTCACGCGTTTCGAGGTCAAGATCGGCGGGCGAGAGGTCGCGCTCTCGCCGCGCGCGGGCGACAACCCTGCCCTGACGCTCCCCGCGCCCGAAGGTGATGCGCTGATCGTAGCGGTGGCCGAAACGACACCGTCCAAAGTGACCTATGAGGACTTCGACAAGTTCCTCCGTTTCGCGGCGCATAAGGACTTCCCCAAGGCCGAGAGCGATCACCGCGCGAACGGCTGGTCGACCGAGAAGGTCGTCGAAAGCTACACCCGCCACGTGAAAACACTGATCGCCCTCGGCGCGGGCACGGGGCAGGATGCGCCCACCGGCATGGCGACCGAGTTCGTGGCGCTGACGAATCCCTATGACGCAGATTTCGCGGGTGAGATGAAAGTGGCACTCCTCTATCAAGGTGCCCCCCGCCCCAACGCCCAGATCGAAGTGTTCGACCGCGCGCCGGATGACAGCGTGACCATCACCCGCCACCGCACCGATGCGGCGGGGGAAGCACTGGTTCCGGTCACTGCGGGCCATGAATACCTTTTTGACGCGGTGGTGCTGCGCCCGGCGGCAGAAGCGCAGACCGGCGCGGGCTACGACCCCGATCAACCGGTCTGGGAGACGCTCTGGGCGGCGCTGACATTCGCGGTGCCACAACAACGCCGCTTGCGCGGGGGGAGATTTGGCGGCTAGAAGCGCCGCATGACCAAGACAGCTGACATCCTTTGCATCGGCTCCGTCCTGTGGGACGTGATCGGCCGCTCTGAAAACGCCATGCGCCAAGGCTCCGACATGCCGGGGCGGATCACCCGCCTGCCCGGCGGCGTGGCGCTGAACATCGGCATGGCGCTGGCGCGCTTTGGGCTGACGCCCGCGCTGCTTTCCGCTGTGGGGCGCGATGCCGAAGGGGATGAGTTGATCGCCGCCTGCGCCCTGCGCGGGCTGATCACCGATCACGTCTACCGCTCTGACGATCTGCCGACCGACCGTTACATGGCCGTCGAAGGGTCCAACGGGTTGATCGCCGCAATTGCCGATGCCCATTCGCTGGAGGCTGCGGGCGACAAGATCCTGCGCCCGCTGGAGGATGGCAGCCTGCCCAGCCCCTACGAAGGGGCTGTGGCGCTCGATGGCAACCTGACCGTCGAACTGCTGGCCCGCATGGCCCAAAGCCCGCTCTTGGCAAAGGCTGACCTGCGCGTCGCGCCCGCCTCTCCCGGCAAGGCGCTACGGCTGACGCCCTTCCTAAAGGCTGGGCGCGGCACGCTTTATGTGAACCTCGAAGAGGCAGGGTTGCTCTGCCAATCAAGCTTTGACGATTCCCCCACCGCCGCCCGCGCCCTGCTGGCCCGTGGCGCGCGCCGCGCCGTGGTGACCGACGGCGGCAACCCCGCCACCGTGGGCCAAGGCGACGAGATCATCACCCTTACCCCGCCGCAGGTCCATGTCGCGCGGGTCACGGGTGCAGGCGATACATTCATGGCGGCCCATGTGGCTGCTGAACTTGGCGGTGCTATTGCGCAATCCGCCCTCAAGGCAGCACTCGATGCCGCCGCCCTTTACGTTTCCGGAGAGACCAAGATATGACCACCGCCACATCCGCCCTGCCCCTGACCTTCAGCGCCGAGGTGGCCAAGGCCCGCGAAAGCGGCGCGCCGATCGTGGCCTTGGAAAGCACCATCATCACCCATGGCATGCCCTATCCGCAAAACCTCGAAGTGGCGCGGCAGGTCGAACAGGACATCCGCGACGCAGGCGCGGTGCCCGCCACAATCGCCGTGATCCGTGGCGCGCTGCACATCGGTCTGGACGATGACCAACTGAGCGATCTGGCCCAAGCTAAGGACGTGGCCAAACTCTCCCGCGCCGATATGGCCGTCTGCATCGCCTCGGGCGGGACAGGTGCCACCACCGTCGCCGCCACCATGATCGCGGCCAATCTTGCGGGCATCGAAGTCTTCGCCACCGGCGGCATCGGCGGCGTGCATAAGGGCGCGGAAGACAGCTTTGACATCTCCGCCGATCTCATGGAACTGGCCCAAACCCCCGTCACCGTCATCGCAGCAGGGGCCAAGGCGATCCTTGACGTGCCGAAGACGCTGGAGGTGCTGGAAACCCAAGGCGTGCCGGTCATCACCGTGGGCCAAGACAGTTTCCCCGCCTTCTGGAGCGCCGGCTCTGACCTGCAATCGCCGCTGCGCCTCGATGACGCCGCAGCCCTCGCCAAAGCCCACCGCACCCGCGCTGCCATGGGGCTGCCCGGCGGCCAGTTGGTGGCCAACCCGATCCCCGCAGCAGAGGAAATCCCCGCCGCCGAACTCGCCCCGATCATCGCGCAGGCCCAATCCGAGGCGGATGCGCAAGGGGTCCACGGTAAGGGCGTGACCCCCTTCTTGCTGCAACGCATCTTCGAGCTGACCGAGGGCCGGTCGCTCACCGCCAATATCGCATTGGTGCGCAACAATGCCCGGCTGGGGGCAAAGATCGCCGCAAACCTCGTCAACCTGCCGCGTTAAAGGCGAAAAACACCGCGGAGCCATTGCCGGGCCGGGGCATACGCCTTAGCTATGATGCGATTAACTCTTCGGAAAACGGCGCAGATGAACACACCTTTTGATCCCGATCCAACGCAGGTTCGGCGCAGCCTTGTCGCAAGGCTGCGCGCGTCTTTCCTGACCGGTCTGGTCGTGATTGCGCCTGTCGGGCTGACCATCTGGCTGATCTGGAGCGTTGTCGGCTGGATCGACGGTTTTGTGCTGCCATTGGTGCCCAAAGCCTACCATCCCGACCGGCTGCTCCAGGATTTCTTGGGCCTCGACCCGTCGATGCAGTTCAACGTGCGCGGCCTTGGGGTGGTGATCTTTCTGATCTTCACCGTCATGGTGGGCTGGGCCGCGAAAGGGCTGATCGGCCGTTCGATGATCCGCTTCGCCGAAAGTCTGGTGGAACGCACCCCCGTCGTGCGGACAATTTATTCCGGCATCAAACAGATTTCCGAGACGATCTTCGCCCAGTCCGAGCGGAGCTTTGAGACCGCCTGCCTGATCGAATACCCCCGGCGCGGCATCTGGGCCCTTGGCTTCATCTCGACCGAGGCGAAGGGAGAGGTCTTGGCCCGCACCAACGCGGGCGGCGAGATGCTCTCGGTCTTTCTGCCGACCACGCCGAACCCGACCTCGGGCTTTTTGTTGTTCCTGCCGCGTGAGGATGTGATCGAACTCGACATGAGCGTCGAAGACGCAGCGAAGCTGGTGATCTCTGCCGGGCTGGTCTATCCGCCGCGCCCCGGTGCCGATCTGCCCGAGGCGCTGGCGCTGTCGGACCCTGAAAACTCAGCCAAACATCGCCGGTAGATCGACGCTGCTGCGCTGGTTCAGGTCGTCGAAGTGATCCTCAAGAAACCGGTCTGCCGCCGCCACGCCTGCCTCATGCAGCGCGCGGATCACCGCCGGGTTGGGCATCAGCTTCGTCGCCACCGACAACTGCGCCATCAGCGCGTCATCGGCGATCATATGCATGTGCACCCGCTTCATCCGCCCCTCCGGCAGGGTGCCATCCGCAATCAGCCTTTGCACGAAGTCAATCGCCCGCATCTCGCGCAGAAGGCTAGAATTGAAACTGATCTCATTGATGCGGTTTTGGATTTGCTGGGGCGTGACCGGAAGGTCTTCGCGGTCAAGCGGATTGATGTTCACCACCACGATATCTTCGGGCAGATCATCGCGAAACAGCGGAAACAGCGCCGGGTTGCCGGTATAGCCCCCGTCCCAAAACGCCTCGCGCTGGCCGGTCTGGGCGTCGTCGATCTCAACCGCCTTGAAGATCGTCGGCAGGCAGGCCGAGGCGAGCAAGGCATTTGGCCCGATCTCATCCCCCTCGAAGACCCGGATCTTGCCGTTGCGAACCCTTGTGGCGCAGACGAAAAAGAACGGCGGCCTATGCGCGCCCACCTTGCCATAGTCGAACCGCGCCACGACATCTTCGAGCGGATTGCGATAGAACGGGCCGTAGGCATAGGGCGACACAACCCGCGTCAGCGAATCCGAGATCGCCATCGGCAGGCTATATTCCATCGCCTGACTGAGCTTGTCCAAACCGAAGGGCGCCAGCCAATGCGACAGACGCAGGTCCGAAATGCCCGAGACCTGCGCCCAAAGCCAATCAAGATTTTCGCGCGCGCCCTCGCGCCCGCCTGCGATCATCCCCGATTTCAAGGCCGCGCCGTTCAGCGCCCCCGCCGAAGTGCCCGAGATCCCGCAGATGTCCAGATCGTCCTGCTGCAACAGCCGGTCGAGCACCCCCCAAGTAAAAGCGCCATGGGCGCCGCCCCCTTGGAGGGCGAGGTTAATGCGTTTCTTGACCGCCACGGCGCTTACAACGCCGTCCAGCCGCCATCGACACTGATCGTCGTGCCGGTGATCTGGGCCGCTGCATCCGAGCATAGGAAGGTCGCCGTGCCGCCCATCTGCTCAACAGTGGCGAATTCGCGCGACGGCTGCCGGGTGAGCATGACCTGTTCGATCACCTCTTCGCGGCTCATGCCATATTCCTTCATCGTGTCGGGAATCTGTTTCTCGACGATCGGGGTCAGCACATAGCCGGGGCAAATCGCGTTGCAGGTGATCGGGTCTTTCGCCGTCTCAAGCGCGGTGGTCTTGCTTAGGCCGACAATCCCATGTTTCGCGGCGATATAGGCGGATTTATAGGGCGATGCCGTCAGACCATGGGCCGAAGCGATATTGATCACCCGGCCCCAGCCCGCCGCGCGCATCATTGGCAACACCTCGGCGGTGGTGTGAAAGGCCGACGACAGGTTGATCGCGATGATCGCGTCCCATTTTTCGGTTGGAAACTCAGGGATTGGCGCGACATGCTGGATGCCTGCATTGTTCACCAAGATATCGCAGACCCCGGCTTCGGCAATCAAACGCCGACAGTCCGCCCCCTTGGACATGTCGGCCTTGATGTATCGGGCCGTTACGTTGCATGTCTGCGCAATCTCCTGCGCCAGCGCATGGTCCGCCTCGTCATCGGTAAAAGAGTTCAAAACGATATCGGCCCCGGCCCGCGCCAATTCCCAGGCGATGCCAAGTCCGATTCCAGAATTCGATCCCGTGATGACGGCTGTCTTGCCGGACAGGTCGATGGTGAAAGCCATGGCGCGTCTCCTTGTTCATGCTGCGCCTGCATCATGTACTGCGCGCGCGCCAAAGGGAAAGGGTTTGCGCGAAGGAGCTTAAGGGTCGGTGAAAATTGGCCAAAAAAAACGCCCGCGCGAGGCGGGCGTAAGTTATTGAGGCAGGTTTCATACAGGCAAGAAACCTATCGAGCAGTGACCTCTGTATACGCCTTTCACGCTCACAATCCAAGCTAAAAGTTTGATAAGGCGAGAATCCGCGGGTATGGAATAACTCCAACAAAATAAGGGCAGATCGTGATTGTTTCAAAAATGAGCTGGGAATTTTTCTCGAAAGCACGGGGCGTTGCGGCCCTTTCTTCACTGATTCTGCTCTCGGGCGCGGCATGGGCCGCCCCGCAACATGGAATCGCCATGTATGGCGAACCTGCTCTGCCGGCCGATTTCGACGCCCTTCCTTACGTGAACCCCGATGCCCCCAAGGGGGGCGAGATCGTTCTGGGCAATACCGGGGGATTCGACAGCCTCAACCCCTTCGTCCGCAAGGGCACCGCGCCTTGGCAATTGCCGCATTTCACCCATGAGACTTTGATGGGGCGATCCTGGGATGAACCCTTCGCGCTTTACGGTCTGCTGGCCGAAACGATCGAAGTGCCCGAGGACCGCTCTTGGGTGGCATTCACCCTGCGCGAAGAGGCGCGGTTTTCCGATGGCACGCCCGTCACCGTCGAGGATGTGATCTTTTCTTTCGATCTGCTCGGCACCGAAGGCCATCCCCGCTACCACGGGCTGCGCCAGCAGATCGACAGCATCGAACAGACCGGCCCGCGCAGCCTGCGGATGACTTTCAACAGCGACAACCGCGAGCTTGCCCTGCTCGCCGGGATGCGCCCCATCCTCAGCAAAGCGCAATGGGAGGGGCAGGACTTTGCCAATGCCCCCCTGTCCGAAATCCCTTTGGGCAGCGGCCCTTATACCATCACCGACTATCAAGCGGGCCGCCATGTTACGCTGACGCGCAACCCCGATTACTGGGGCGCAGAGGTGCCCTTTCGCCAAGGCACGCATAACTACGATGAGGTGAAGATCGACTTCTACGGCGATGCCAATGTGCTGTTCGAAGCCTTCAAGGCCGGTCAAATCTCTGCCGTGCGCGAATTCAACGCCGAGACTTGGGCCACGCAATACGACTTCCCCGCGATCACCCGGGGCGAGGTGGTGAAATCGACCTTCCCGCATAGCAAACCTTCCGGCATGACCGGTTTTGTCATGAACGCCCGCCGCGCGCCTTTCGACGATTGGCGGGTGCGCGATGCGCTGATCTCGGCCTTCAATTTCGAGTATATCAACGAGACCTTGACCGGCGGCACCCTGCCCCGGATCACCTCTTATTTCTCGAACTCCGACCTTGCCATGCGCGACGGTCCGGCGTCGGGGCGGGTGTTCGATTTGCTGGCCGATTACGCCGACACGCTGCCGCCCGGGACGGTGGATGGCTATCGGCTGCCGGTGGGCGACGGCTCTGCCCGCAATCGCGCAGGCATTCGCGCCGCGATGCAGCAGCTGAATGCCGCAGGCTATGAGGCCGAAGGTGGCGTCATGCGCCGGGGCGACGGCACGCCGCTGACCTTCACCATTCTCCTGTCTAAGGGGAGCCGTGAAAACCTAGCAATTGCAGAGCTTTACACGCAGGCTCTCAAGCGGCTTGGCATCACGGCCGAGATCGAAACCGTGGATGATGCGCAATTCGTCGCACGGCAGAACAGCTATGATTTCGACATGACGACTTTCCGCCGCGCCCTGTCGCTCAGCCCCGGTACGGAGCAGCGTTTCTACTGGGGGTCGGAGGCCGCCGATCTGCCCGGCACGCGCAACCTCATGGGTGTGCGCTCTCCGGCAGTGGATGCGATGATCGACCGGATGCTGCAGGCCCGCGAAACGGCGGATTTCGTGGCCGCCACCCGCGCGCTCGACCGGATCCTGACGGCAGGCCGCTATGTCATTCCCTTCTGGCAGTTCGACGAGGGGCTGATCGCCCATGACGCGCGCATGGCCTACCCCGAGACGATCCCGCTTTACGGCGATGGGCCGAACTTCATGCCCGAGGTCTGGTGGTGGGAACCGGCGGAGGGGTCAGACCAATGAGGTCACCCAGAGGATCGTCGCATCCTCATCGCTGAGCGAGACGACATTATGCCCCATGGTAGCGTCGTAATAGGCGCTATCGCCCCGGCGCATGTCGACGGGCTCGTAGAACTCGGTGAAAAGCCGCACCATACCGGTCAGCACATAGAGGAACTCTTCCCCGTCGTGGCGCACCCAGCCGTCGAATTCCTCCATCCGGCGGGCGCGAATGCGGGCGCGGTAGGGCAGCATCTGCTTCTTGCGCAGGGCATCGGCCAGCAGCACATGCTCGTAGGTGCCCGTGGCCTTGGGCGCGCCTTCCTCGGCACGAGTCACCGCCATGCGGCCCGTGATCTTTTCGCCCGCGGGCGGGGTGAAAAGCTGCGGCACGGTGATCTCCAGCCCCACAGCGAGCTTTTTCAGCGCGTCATAGGTGGGCGACATCAACCCGTTCTCGATCTTGCTCAGCGTGGAGCGTGCCAGCCCGGCCTGCCGCGCCGCCTGTTCAAGCGTCCAATTGCGCGCCTTGCGCAGCTCGCGCACCCTTGCACCAAGGTCGACCGGCGGCGCAGTCTCACTCGCGCCGCTTTCGCGGGCGATCTGGATCATGGAACGGGGCGGTGTATCTGTCATGGACCTGCTATAGCCGCGCCCCGGGGCGCTTGCAACGCCGCCCGCTTGCGATACCGGCCTCGGCCCGCTATGCCCATTGCGCAGCAATAGATGGGGCGCAGCATGGCCGAAGCGATCAAACTCGATATCATGTCCGACCCGATCTGCCCGTGGTGCTACATCGGCAAGGCGCATCTAGACCGCGCGTTGCAAGACCACCCCGACCACCCCTTTGCCATCGAATGGCACCCGTTCCAGCTAAACCCCGAGATGCCGCGCGAAGGCATGGACCGCCGCGCCTATCTTGAGGCTAAGTTCGGCGGCAAAGAGGGGGCCGTGCGCGCCTATGCACCGGTTGTGGAACATGCCGAAAAGGCCGGGCTGAAGATCAACTTCGAGGCCATGCAGCGCACGCCCAACACGCTGGATGCGCACCGCCTGATCCATTGGGCCGGGGTCGAAGGCCGCCAGACCGCCGCCGTCTCTGCCCTTTTCAAAGCCTATTTCGTCGAGGCCCGCGACATCGGTGACCACGAGGTGCTGGCCGATATCGCCGACAGTATCGAGATGGACGCCGCCGTGGTCACCCGCCTGCTGAAATCCGATGTCGATGCGCAGGACATCCGCGACCGCGACGCGCACAGCCGCAAGATGGGGGTGAATTCGGTGCCGACCTTCATCGTGGCCAACACCCATGCCGTGCCCGGCGCGCAGCCGCCCGAGCTATGGGCGCAGGTCATTGCCGATCTGACCAATCGGCAGGACTAAACAGGGCGGCAATCATTGCCAAGTTAAGCGTTCTCGACTATCGAGAGCGCAACCACAAGTTATTCCCTGAATCCTGCCCAAACGGATCCGCCGTTCGGGACAATCGCCGGAGTGCGCCTTCGTGACCACCGAAAATCCAAAATTCTCTATGGGGCGGATCGAATTCGTCGGCCTTATCGCGATGATGATCGCCACCATCGCCTTTTCCATCGACGCGATGCTGCCCGCCCTGCCCGAGATTGCGGCGGAACTGTCGCCCGAGATCGCCCACCGCGCCCCGCTGATCCTGACGGCCTTTGTGCTTGGCATGGGGCTGGGCACTTTCTTTAGCGGCGCGCTGTCGGATGCATTCGGCCGCCGCAACGTGGTCTTCGGCGGGGCCGCGCTTTATTGCCTTTCGGCCTTCGTCGCTTGGATGAGCAACTCTCTCGAAGTCATGCTGGTGGCGCGCGTCTTCCAAGGGCTCGGCGCCTCTGGCCCGCGTGTGGTGGCCGTGGCGATCATCCGTGACCTCTATGCGGGGCGCGAGATGGCGCGGATCATGTCGGTGGTGATGATGGTTTTCGCGCTGGTGCCCGCCTTGGCCCCGATGCTGGGCGCGGGGATCATTCTGACGGCGGGCTGGCGGGCGATTTTTGTCGCCTTCATTGCCTTTTCGCTCATTTCGGTCATCTGGATGGCCCTGCGCCTGCCCGAAACCCTCGCCCCCGAAGACCGCCGCCCGCTCCGCGCACGGCTGATCATTGGCGCGGTGCGCGAGTTGGTCGGCCATCCCACGGTGCGCCTGTCGATCCTTGTGCAGTCGCTTGCCATGGCGATGCTCTTTTCGATGCTGATGCTGGTGCAGCCGATCTATGACACCGTCTATGGCCGGGGCGAAAGCTTCCCGTTGTGGTTCGGCGGCATCGCCGTGGTGGCGGCCAGCGCCAGCCTGATCAACGCGCTTTTGGTGGTCCGCTACGGTATGCGGCGGCTGGTGACCATCGCTTTGGGCGTGCAAATCCTGCTGTCGGGGGCCATGTATTTTCTCAACCTCGGCGCCCTGCCCGACCCTTACGGCTTCGCCGCTTTCGTGTTCTTCCAGACTTGCCTGTTCTTCCAAGCGGGGCTGACTTTGGGCAACCTCAACGCCATCGCGATGGAGCCGATGGGCCATATCGCGGGCATGGCAGCCTCGGTCGTGGGGGCGATTTCCACCGTGCTGGCGGCGCTCATCGCCTCCCCTGTGGGGTTGATGTTCGACGGCACCACCAAGCCGCTGGCGCTGGCCATGCTGCTGATGGCAATCGCGGCCTATGCGCTGATGCTCTACATGGGTCGAGTGGAAAACCGGCAGCCGGCGGCCGCGGAATAACCGCCGCCTTTCGAAGGGCTTAGCCCTTTGCCTTCGCCTTTTTCGCGGTCTTTTCCTTGGCGATCACATGTTCGGCCAAGTCACGAGCAATGGCAAAGGCGCCCTTGATCTTATCGGCATCCGTCTTCCAATCGCGCCGCACGACAATCTTGTTGTCCTTGACCTTGGCCAGCCCGCGCTGGTCCTGAATGAACTTCACCAACCCTTCGGGCGAGGCGAATTTGTCGTTGTGGAACTGGATCGTCGCGCCTTTCGGCCCCCCGTCGAGCTTGGCGATCCCGGCGCGTTTGCACATTGCCTTGATCCGCACCACCAGCATCAAAGTGTTGACCTCTTTCGGCAGCTTGCCGAAACGGTCGATCAGCTCGGCGGCGAAGCCTTCCAACTCGACCTTGGTCGACAGCTCGCTGAGGCGACGGTAGAGGCCGAGGCGCACGTCGAGGTCCGGCACATAGTCATCCGGGATCAGCACCGGCACGCCAAGGTTGATCTGCGGCGCCCATTGCTCATCGGCCTCGGACAGCCCTTCAAGCTCGCCCGCCTTGATCTTGGCAATCGCCTCTTCCAGCATGGACTGATAAAGTTCGAAACCCACGTCGCGCATCTGGCCGGACTGTTCTTCGCCCAGCAGGTTGCCCGCCCCGCGAATGTCGAGATCTTGGGACGCCAGCGTGAAGCCCGCGCCGAGCGTGTCGAGGCTGCCCAGCACCCGCAGGCGCTTCTGCGCCGTGTCGGTCAGCTTGGCGCGCGGCTTGGTCGTGAGATAGGCATAGGCGCGGGTCTTCGACCGGCCCACACGGCCCCGGATCTGATAAAGCTGCGCTAGACCGAACATGTCGGCGCGGTGCACGATCATCGTATTGGCCGTGGGAATGTCGAGACCGGATTCGACGATTGTCGTGGCCAACAGAATGTCGAACTTGCCGTCGTAAAAGGCGTTCATCCGGTCGTCGAGCTCACCCGGCGCCATCTGGCCGTGAGCGATGACGTAAGAAAGCTCGGGCAGTTGCGCCTTCAGGAACTCCTCGATCTCGCGCAGGTCGCTGACGCGCGGCACCACGTAGAAGCTCTGCCCGCCGCGGTAATGCTCGCGCAAAAGCGCCTCGCGGATGGTCACCGCGTCGAACTCGCTGACATAGGTGCGGATCGAGAGGCGGTCGACAGGCGGCGTGCCGATGATCGACAGGTCGCGCACGCCGGTGAGCGACAGTTGCAAGGTGCGCGGGATCGGCGTGGCGGTGAGGGTCAGCACGTGGATATCCGTGCGCAGCGCCTTCAACCGCTCCTTATGGGTGACGCCAAAGTGTTGTTCTTCATCGATAATCAAAAGGCCAAGGTCGTTGAAACGAATGCCCTTGGCCAGCAGCGCATGGGTGCCGATGACGATATCGACCGTGCCCTTGGCCATGCCGTCGCGCGTTGCCGCCGCCTCCTTGGCCGAGACGAAGCGGCTGAGTTGGCGCACGTTGATCGGGAAGCCGCGAAAGCGTTCGGCAAAGCTCTTGTAGTGCTGCCGCGCCAGCAGGGTCGTCGGCGCGATCACCGCCACCTGCACGCCCGACATGGCCGCGACGAAGGCCGCGCGCATCGCTACCTCGGTTTTGCCGAACCCCACATCGCCGCAGACCAGACGGTCCATCGGATTGCCGCTGGTCAAATCGTCGATCACATCGCCGATGGCGCGAAGCTGGTCGTCCGTCTCCGTGTAAGGGAACCGGGCCGAGAAGGCATCCCACATGCCCGGCGGCGGGTCGAGCACCGGCGCTTTTCGCAGGCTGCGTTCGGCGGCGATCCGGATGAGCTTATCCGCCATCTCGCGAATGCGCTCTTTCAACTTGGCCTTTTTCGACTGCCACGCGCCACCGCCGAGCTTGTCCAAAAGCCCTTCCTCGTGCCCGTAGCGCGACAGCAGTTCGATATTCTCCACCGGCAGGTAAAGCTTTGACTGTTCAGCATATTCCAGCACGAGACATTCATGCGCAGCCCCTGCGGCGGTGACGACCTCAAGCCCGTGATAGCGCCCGATGCCGTGGTCGACATGAACCACCAGATCGCCGGGGCTGAGGCTTTGGGCCTCGGTCAGGAAGTTCTCGGCCCGACGCTTGCGTTTCGGCGCGCGGATGAGCCGGTCGCCCAGCACGTCCTGTTCTGAGATCACCGTCATCCCCGGCGCCTCGAACCCATGCTCCAGCGCCCAGACCGCCAGATGCAAGCCCCGCTTGCCGATGCGGGTGGCATCCATCACCGGGATCGCTTCGGCCAGACCCTCGTCTTCGATCAGCCCAGTCAGGCGCTCCCGCGCGCCTTCGGAGTAGCTGGCGATCAGCACCGGCCCAACTTCAAGCTTTGCTTTAATATGTGCGGCCAAAGCACCGAAAAGGCTGATGGATTCCTGCTGACGCTCAGGGGCGAAATTGCGCCCGAGCCGCGCGCCCGCGTCCAGCACGCCCGGCCCCGTGGGCTGCGGCAGCGGGTTGAACTGGATGACGCGGTGGTCCAGCAGCGCTTGGGTCCAGGCGTCATCGGTCAGGTACAGCCCCTCAGGTGGGGCGGGTTTGTACACGCTGTCCATTTTCGAGCGCGTCTTCATCGCCAGTTTGCGGGTCTCATATTGGTCGGCGATTGTTTCCCACCGCGCAATCCGCATCGGGGTCAGTTGATCGTCTAATGTGACCGTCGCCTTGGGCAGATAGTCGAAAAGCGTTTCCAGATCGTCGTGGAAAAACGCGAGCCAATGCTCCGCGCCCTGATGTTTGCGGCCCGCGCTGATCGCCTCGTAAAGCGGATCGTCGGTGCCTGCGGCGCCGAACTCGATGCGGTAGTTCTGCCGAAAGCGGGTGATCGCCGCCTCGTCGAGAATGACCTCGCTCACCGGGGCAAGTTCCACCAGATCGAGCTTTTCTGTGGTCCGCTGCGTCGCCGGATCAAACCGCCGCGCGCCATCCAGCACATCGCCGAAAAGGTCGAGCCGCACCGGGCCAAGATCGCCGGGCGGGTAGATGTCGATGATGCCGCCGCGCACCGCGTAATCGCCCGGCTCCATCACCGTGGGGCTTTGCACAAAGCCCATGCGCACCAGAAACGCGCGCAGCGCCTTTTCGTCGATCCGGCTGCCGACGCGGGCGGCAAAGGCCGCATCGCGCAGGGTGTCGCGGGCGGGGATGCGTTGGCTGGCCGCGTTCAAGGTCGTCAGCAGGACGAACTGATCGGGCATCCCATGCACCAGCGCCGCCAGCGTCGCCATCCGCCGGGCGGAGATATCGGCATTGGGCGACACCCGGTCATAGGGCAGGCAGTCCCACCCCGGGAAGGTGACGACCGGCATGTCGGGGGCGTAGAACCGCAAGGCGGCTTGCATCGCCGCCATGCGTTTGTCATCGCGCGCCACATGGACCACCGGCTGGCCGCCCTTGGCGATTTCATCGAGGATGGCGCGGGCATCATAGCCTTCGGGAACGCCGGAGAGGGTGATATTGCGCGGATCGTTCATCGGGTCTCAATTGGCCCTCGGAGGGGGGCTGTCAACCCGCCAGCGGGCCGATGCTTAGATTTTGATACATTCCCCAAAGCGCGGTCACGAAGATCGAGATCATGCCGATGATCTGGGTGTAAAGCCGGTGCCGCATCAAGCGCCGCCGCAACACCTCGCCGGTTGAACCTTCGATGCGAATGAGACGCGCCGTCGACAGGCTCAAAAGCCCTACAAGCGACATCGGAAAACCCAAGAGCAGCAGGGCTTGCGCGAATTCGATGCCATAGACGAAGCCCAGGAGCACCAGAGAGGTCAACGCGAAGAACCCCAGCCCCAAGAGCCACAGCCCCGAGACCTGCGAGATATAGAGCATCCGGTTCACGTTGATCCGCACGATGTCTTCCAGATCGGCCTCGGCCTCTCCGCCATAGCGCCGGGCGCGCAGGACCATGTCGAAGGGCACGCCCAGCACCCAGTGACTTGCCGTCGACCACATCACAGCCAGCGCGATCCAGAACCAAAGGTTCGAGAAAGAGCGCATGTCGATCATTTCGAAAAGGGTTTGATACCAGTCCAAGGCGTGCTCGTCCGAATATTGAGTTCGGTTCTCTTAGCGGTCCGGCGCGACAATTCATAGGGTTGAGGCGTTCAAAAATACATGGCAAGCCCTTGCCGAGCCATTCTGAGGTATAATTGATGCAACCCGTCCACGCCCCCTTCCCCGCCACACGCCTGCGCCGCACCCGTGCCAATGCCGGTATCCGCGCGCTGGTGCGCGAGAATGACCTGCAATTGGGCGATCTGATCTGGCCGGTTTTCGTGCGCGAAGGCGAAGGCGTGGAAGAGCCGATCCCCTCGATGCCCGGTGTCATGCGCCGGTCGGTCGACATGCTGGTCCCGGCGGTGCGCGCGGCGGCGGATTTCGGCATCGGCACGGTCTGCGTCTTTCCCTATACCGGGCCCGAGGACCGGACCGAGGATTGCGCCCGCGCATGGGATCCGCAGAACGCCACCAACCGCGCCATCGCCGCGATTAAAGCGGCGGTGCCGGACATGGTGGTGATGACCGATGTGGCGCTCGATACCTATAACATCAACGGCCATGACGGTTTCGTCGAAGACGGCATCATCGTGAACGACCGCACGGTCGAGGCGCTGGTCAAGATGGCGCTGGCACAGGCCGAAGCGGGGGGGGATATCATCGGCCCGTCGGATATGATGGACGGGCGCATCGGCGCGATCCGCGCCGGTCTCGAAGAGGCCGGACATCAGGACGTGATGATCCTGAGCTACGCCGCCAAATACGCCAGTGCTTTTTATGGCCCGTTCCGCGACGCGGTCGGTGCCTCTTCGGCGCTGAGCGGCGATAAGAAGACCTATCAGATGGATCCGGCCAATAGTGACGAGGCGCTGCGGCTGGTGGCGCGCGACCTCTCGGAAGGGGCGGATATGGTCATGGTGAAGCCGGGGATGCCCTACCTTGATATCTGCCGCCGGGTAAAAGACGCCTTCGGCGCGCCGACCTTTGCCTATCAGGTCTCGGGTGAATACAGCATGATCAAGGGCGCAGCGGACCAAGGCTGGATCGACGGCGAACGCGCGATGATGGAGAGCCTTCTGGCCTTTAAACGCGCAGGCTGCGACGGCGTGCTGACCTATTTCGCCCCCGATGTCGCCCGGCTTTTGCACAAAAGCGCGTGACCTAAGGGCGTAAATCTGCGCACAGGGGCCAATGAACATGACAAACCGCGTGATTATGCGTAATCTCGCGGGCAAGTCGGGAAAACCGGCAGCAGGCAACCGATCTTGAATATACAGGCAGAAAAGATGACCAAACAGACATATAACCGGCGCTTCGTGACATTGGGCGCCCTTACGGCGCTTGGCGCGACCGCGGCCTGCGGCAATGGCGTGGGCGGACGCGGCAGCGCGATGATCGACGCGCGCGTGGATGCGACACTGGCCGAGATGTACCGCGGCTATCCTAACACCCGCCAATTGGCGCAAAAGGCCAATGGCATGTTGGTCATGCCGCTGGTGACCGAAGCGGGCCTCGGCTTTGGCGGTGCCTACGGGCGCGGCGCGCTGCGCGTCAACGACGTGACGGTGGACTATTATTCGGTGACCAAAGCCTCGGGCGGTTTGCAGATCGGCGCGCAGCAATATGCGCATGTGCTGTTCTTCATGACCGAACCCGCCCTGCGCGAATTCCGCAGCTCGCCCGGTTGGGCGGCGGGCGCCGGTCTGGAATATGTGATTTCGGACAAGGGCGACAGCGTCAGCGCGGATACCACCACCGTCATGGCCCCGGTTCTGGCCGCCGTTTTTGGCCGCGCGGGCCTGCGCATCGGCGCGACGCTAGAAGGCACGAAATACACGCGGATCATTCCCTAAGGGACGCCCATGCCCGCGAAAAGCAAACGCCCGGCGTTAAGCCGGGCGTTTTTGTTTGGGGCAAAGGCCAAAACGGCCCGTCGCGCGTCACCCGAGGTTCTGCAACCGTTTAAACAGGCTCGACGTATCCCAACGCGCGCCGCCCATCTTCTGCACGTCCTTATAGAACTGATCGACCAGCGCAGTCACCGGCAGGCTCGCTCCCGTCTCGTCCGCCGCATCGAGACAGATGCCCAGATCCTTGCGCATCCAATCCACCGCGAAGCCGTGATCGAACTTGTCGTCGAGCATGGTCTCATAGCGGTTCGCCATCTGCCATGAGCCTGCCGCGCCTTGGCTGATCACCTCGACCACCGCGCGGCCATCAAGACCGGCCTTCTCAGCGAAATGCAGCGCCTCTGACAGGCCCTGCACCAGCCCCGCGATGGCGATCTGGTTGCACATCTTGGTCATCTGGCCCGCGCCGCTCTCACCAATGCGGCGGCAGATTTTCGCGTAGACCTCCATGATCGGCAGTGCCCGGTCGAAAGCGCCTTCGTCGCCGCCGCACATGATCGACAATTGGCCGTTCTCCGCCCCCGCCTGACCGCCCGAGATCGGGGCGTCCACAAAGCTCACCTGCGCGTCATCTGCGGCGGCATAAAGTTCGCGCGTCACAGCCGCCGAAACGGTGGTGTGATCGACAAAGATCGCCCCTGCCGTCATGCCGCCAAAGGCCCCGTCTTCTCCCAAACAGACCGAGCGCAGATCGTCGTCATTGCCCACGCAGGCGATCACAAAATCCGCATCCTTTGCCGCCGCACGCGGGGTCTTGGCCATGGCGCCGCCATAGGTTTTCACCCAGTCGTCGGCCTTGGCTTCGGTGCGGTTGTAGACGGTCACATCGTGGCCCGCCTTTTGCAGATGCCCCGCCATCGGAGCCCCCATGACCCCCAGTCCCAAAAACGCGAGCTTTGCCATGTGCTTTTCCTTATCATTCAGTTGCGTTATTCCCTGTCATTACACCTACCACCCTGCGCGCTCCGGTCAATCTGCGCGCCAGTCGAGGATCCCCCGATGGCATTGATGTTTCGCTGGCTTATCCGATTGGCGGTGTTTCTCGTCACGCTGAGCGTCGTGGTTTTGCTGCTGGTCTATTGGTTCGCCGCGCGGTCCCTGCCCGACTATGACGATACGGTCGAGGTCGCAGGCGTCAGCGCCCCGGTCGAGATCGTGCGCGACAACGCCAATGTGCCGCATATCTTCGGGCAGAGCGATGAGGATGTCTTTTTCGGCCTCGGTTTCGCCCATGCCCAAGACCGGCTCTGGCAATTGATCACCCTGCGGCGCACCGCGCAGGGGCGGCTGTCCGAGGTCTTCGGCACCGCCACCATCACCACCGACAAGCTGATGCGGCGCTATGACATCTACCGCCTTGCCGTGGCGGCGGCGGATAAGCTCGACCCCGAAACCGAAGCGGCGCTTGAAGCCTATTCCGCCGGGATCAATGCGCGGCTGGATCAGATCAACACCGAAGCCTTGGGCCGCGGTGCGCCCGAGATGTGGCTGTTCAACGCGCCCATGGCCCCGTGGCGGCCCGCGGATTCACTGGCGGTGACCAAGCTTATGGGCCTGCAAATGTCGGGCCATCTGGAGGCCGAGGTGCTGCGCGCACGGGTGTCTCTTGAGTTAAGCGACCAAGACCGTCTGCGCGACATCCTGCCCGAAGCGCCGGGCAGCGGGGTCGCCGCCCTGCCCGAATATGCGGCCCTCTTTCCCGAGGTCGCCCGCCGCCACGCCGCCGCAGCGCCGGCAGACAGCCACCCGGTGTCGCCCTTCAAACGGCAGGCCTTTGCCGGGGCCTCCAACGCTTGGGCCGCCGCGCCCTCGCGCTCTGCCGCGGGGGGCACGCTTTTGGCCAATGACCCGCATTTGGGCTTCACCGCGCCCGCGATCTGGTATCTCGCCCGGTTGGAGCTTGAGACCGGCGGCGTGATCGGTGGCACCATCCCGGGCATGCCCGTGGTGCTCACCGGCCGCAGCGCCGATCTGGGCTGGGGGCTGACCACCGCCTATGTCGACGATCAAGACGTCTATATCGAAGAGTTGAACCCCGATAATGCCGAGGAATACCGCACCCCCGACGGGTTCAAGAAATTCCGCAAACGCTCTTCCATCATCAATATCGCCGATGCCGATCCGATCACCGTCACCCTGCGCTGGACCGACAATGGCCCGGTGCTGCCCGGCAGCCATTACAACCTTGGCAGCATCACCCCGCCGGGGCATGTCGCCTCAGTCGCCGCGACCCTCCTGACCGAAGAAGACACCTCGCTGGCCGCCGCGATGAAGGTGATGCGCGCGAAATCGGTGCAGCAGGCGATCAATGCCGCGACGGACTATGTGGCGCCCGCCCAAAACCTCACGCTGGTCGACCGCGACACCATCGCGATGAAGACCATCGGCGCCATGCCGCGCCGCGATGCCAATCACCAAAGCGAAGGGCGCATGCCCAGTCCCGGTTGGATCGCCGCCAACCGTTGGGACGGGATGCTGCCCTATACCGCGAACCCCGAGTTCGTCGCCCCCGCGGGCGGCATCCTCGGCAATACCAACAACAAGACCGTCGACCGCCCCTTCCCTAACCACGTCTCCTTTGTCTGGGGCGACACGCAGCGGGTGCAACGCTGGCAGCGGCTGATGCAGAACCGCGAGGTCCACACCCGCGACAGTTTCATCGAAGCGCAGCTCGATACCGTCAGCCCCACGGCCCGGTCGCTGCTGCCGCTCATCGGCGCCGAGCTGTGGTTCACCGGAGAAGCCGCCCCAGACGGCACGCCCGAGCGCCAGCGCCAGCGCGCGCTCGACCTGCTCGCCGGTTGGTCGGGTGAGATGAACGAACACCTGCCCGAGCCGCTGATCTATGCCGCGTGGATCCGCGCGTTACAGGACCGGCTGATCCGAGACGAACTTGGACCGCTGGCCGAGGAATTCACCCATATCCAGCCGCTCTTTATCGAACGCGCCTTTCGCGATGTGCAGGGCGCTGCGAAATGGTGTGACGTGCGCCAATCCGCACCGGTCGAGACCTGCCACGACATGGCCCGGCTGGCGCTCGACGATGCGCTGCTCTGGATCAAAGAGACATGGGGCACACAGCTTGAATCGCTCCGCTGGGGTGATGCGCATCAGGCGACCCATGACCACCCCGTGCTGGGCGAAGTGCCGCTTTTGCGCTACTTCGTGAACATCCGCCAGTCGACCTCGGGCGGGGACAATACCCTGCAACGCGGGTTGACACGCGGCACCGGCAAAGACCCGTTTTATAATGTGCATGGCGCAGGCTATCGCGGCGTTTACGATTTCGCCGATCCCGACAGTTCGGTCTTTGTCACCTCCACCGGGCAATCGGGGCATTTCCTGTCGCGGCATTACGATGATCTGGCGCAGCTTTGGCGGCGGGGCGAGTATATTCCGATGTCGCTGGACGCCGAACTGGCCCGCGCCGCCGCCGTGGGCGTGACCCGATTGGAGCCTGCCCAATGACCGCCCGCGTGATCCTGCTGAACAAACCCTACGGCGTGCTGTCGCAATTCACCGACAAGGGCACCGAAGGCAGCACGCGGCCCACCCTCTCGGCCTATGTCGATGAAAAGGGGTTTTATCCCGCGGGGCGGCTTGACCGCGACAGCGAAGGGCTTTTGGTGCTGACCGACCACGGCCCACTTCAGGCCCGTATCGCACATCCGAAATACAAACGGCCCAAAAGCTATCTGGTGCAGGTCGAAGGCACGCCGGATGCCGCAGCGCTCGACGCGCTGCGCAAAGGTGTCGAACTGAAGGACGGTCTTACGAAGCCTGCCCAAGTGGAGCAGATCGACGCGCCCGATCCGCTTTGGCCCCGCGACCCGCCGGTGCGTTTTCGCAAGACGGTGCCCGACGCTTGGCTGCGCATCACCATCCGCGAGGGGCGCAACCGGCAAGTGCGGCGCATGACGGCTCATGTCGGCTTGCCCACGCTGCGGCTGATCCGCGAAAGCGTGGGCGATTGGACACTCGCCGGGCTGCAACCCGGCGCTTGGCGCTGGTCGACCGAAATGGGCCGTTAGGTGAAGGCGCGGGTGATCGCCACACCCGCCGTCGCCGCCGTCCCGGTCAGGACCGATCCCCAAGTGAAGTCGCGCGCGACCATGGGCCATGTCCAATCCTTAAGCGTCGCCAGATTGGTGAACTCATAGGTGCCATAGCCCATCGCCCCGATCAGCAGCGCATTGCCAAAAACCCACAGCAGCGAATGATCCTGCACCATCGCGGGCCAAGACACGAACCACAGCACCACGGCCACGAAGAAGGCATAGAAGATCAGCGCCGGGGCGATGCGGAATTCATCCAACAGCCAGTCGCCGATATCACGCTCGAACGCAGGTTTGATGAGATAGGTCAGCCCGAGATAGTCCAGCCCGAGGAAGATGACGACGGTTGAGAGGTAAAGGATAACGAGGGTCATGTGGCGCGCTCCGTTTCTGGTCATAGGACCATATGCGGCGCGCAGCGCGGAATTCGATGCCGGGGGCGGCAAAATTTCACCGCCCATGGCGGACCCGTCAAATTTGCTGGAATTCAGCCTCCTGCCGCGCGGACCAGCGCACGGTGATCTCGAACCCGTCATCGGTCTGGCGCTCGCCCTCGACCACGTCCTGCGCAAACAGCCAGGCGCGTTTCTTGCCGTCGGCGAAACCAAGGGTCAACATAGCCTCGCGCACGGCACCTTGCAGCGCCTCGGCAATGGTTTCTTGCAGCGTCTCAAGCCCTTCGCCGGTGATGGCCGAGATCGCCAGCACGTCACCGTTGCGCGCAGCACGGGCGCGCATGGCCTCGGCCCGGTCTTCGGGCAGCAGGTCGAGCTTGTTCCAAACCTCGAAACTGCGGGTCTCTTTCGGCACACCGAGAGAGGCGAGAATATCGCGCACGTTCTGGGCCTGCTCCTCGGTCTCGGCATGAGAGACATCGCGCACGTGGCAGATGATATCGGCGGCCAAAACCTCTTCCAGCGTGGCGCGGAAGGCGGCGACGAGTTCCGTGGGCAGATCGCTGATGAAACCCACCGTGTCGCTGAGGATGATCTCAGGCCCATCGGGCAGCACGAGGCTGCGCATGGTCGGGTCGAGCGTGGCAAAGAGCATGTCTTTGGCCATGACCTCGGCCCCGGTCAAACGGTTGAAAAGCGTGGATTTCCCGGCGTTGGTATAGCCCACAAGTGCCACGATCGGGAACGGCACCTTGGCCCGCGCGGCGCGGTGCAGGGCGCGGGTTTTCACGACCTTTTCCAACTGGCGGCGCAGGCGCACCAATTGGTCGTCGATGGCACGGCGGTCGGCCTCGATCTGGGTCTCACCCGGCCCGCCGACAAAGCCCAAACCGCCCCGCTGCCGCTCAAGGTGGGTCCATGCCCGGACAAGCCGCGTGCGCTGGTAGTTCAGCGCGGCCATCTCAACCTGAAGCACCCCCTCGCGGGTCGCCGCACGATCGCTGAAAATTTCCAGAATCAGCCCGGTCCGGTCGAGCAGTTTGACCCCCCAAGCCTTCTCAAGATTGCGCTGCTGCACCGGGGTCACAGGGCCATCGACCAGCACGAGGTCGACCTCAGCCCCCTTCATGCGCTGTTCAAGCTCTTCGATCTTGCCCTTGCCGAAAAGCATACCCGCATGCACCGTGCGCAGGGGCACGATCTCGGAGCCGACGACCTGCAACTCGGGCAGCGCCTCGGCCAATGCCACAGCTTCGGCCAGCGCGGGCTCAGGCGCGCGCCGGTCGTTGTCGGACTTGATATCAGGATGCAGCACCCAAGCGCGCGTCACGCGGGGCCCGTCGCTGTTGTCGATCTGAAATGCTGGACGGCTCAAGAAGCGTCTTCGCCCTCATATAGGCTGATCGGCTGGCTTGGCATGATGGTCGAAATCGCGTGTTTGTACACAAGTTGCGATTGACCGTCGCGGCGCAGCAGAACGCAGAAGTTGTCAAACCATGTAATGACGCCCTGCAATTTGACGCCATTGATCAGGAAAATTGTCACCGGTACTTTGGTCTTGCGCACGTGGTTGAGGAACGCATCCTGAAGGTTCTGTCTGTCTGACGCCATGGTAGTCTCGCCTTTTGTTCTTGCTGGCGTCCGCGTACCGGACCCCCCCATTGCCTCAAGTATGGAGTGCGAAAGCGTGAGTTTCCAGCCCCAATATCAGAGGACTAGAGTGGTTCTAGCGCTAAACGTGTCAAGCGCGCCACAAATTCGGGGTCATCAGCGCAATAATCGCCAAGGTTTCCAGTCGCCCCAGCACCATAGCACCGCTAAGGATGACTTTGGCCGCCAAACCCAGCTCGATTAGGTGAATGGGCTTGTCGGCGGCATGTTCGATCAGCGGCCCGGTGGTGGAGAGCGTGGCCACAGACATGACCACCGCCGCATCGAAGGACGCGCCTGTCAGGGTCAGCAACAGAGTCACCCCAGCCAGTGACATGGCAAAGAGCATGAAAAAGATCCAAGCGATGAAAGCCCCGTTGCTTTGCAAACGCCGCCCGGCCGCCCCCGCCCCGCTGACGGAGTTGGGATAGACCAGCCGGTCCATCTCACGCACCCCGTTCTGATACAGGGCGAAGACCCGCAGCAGTTTCACCCCGCCCGCCGTGGTGGCCACCCCGCCGCCGATCAGCGCAAGCCCCATAAGCACCAGCCCCGGCGTGCGCAGCCCCGACCAATTCTGCGCCTCGGCCCAATGTTCGGAGACGAAACCGGTGGTCGACAGGAAGGACAGCACCGTGAACAGCCCGCCCCAAAGCGCGTGTAAGGCGCGGGTGCCGTCAACCTCGACCTCAACCTCAAAAGCGCCGATCCAATGGCGCGCGAACAGCAGCAGCGGCACGCCGATCACCACCAGAATACCGATGCGAAACTCAGGGTCGGTCATCAGCCCGCCTTGGGTCGCCGTGACGGTATCCTTGGAAAAGGTTAGCCGCGACAGGGCGAAAAGCATGAAGAGCATCATCACCGCCTCGCCCGTCACCCCGACCTGCGCCTCGGCCACGCCACCGATGGGCGAAATGCCCGACGTCGCCATGACCGACATCGCGTGACAAAGCGCCACCAAGGCCGTCTCTCCCCCGATGACCAGCAAGAGCCACAGCAGGAGCGTCAGCCCGAAGTAGATCGGCAGCAGCGCCTGTGTCGTGCGCGGCAGCCGCTGGCGTGGGGTGATCCGGCCCATGCGCGTGTTGATCCGGTCATCAGGCCGCCCCGGCTCGGCCTGCGCCGTGACCTCGAATCCGCCCAAATGCAGCGGGGCCAGAATGGCCGAGGCCGTGACCCACATGAGCAGCCCGCCCATCCAGCCAACCTGCGCACGCCACAGGTGCAGCGTGTCGCTCAGCCGTTCGGGGTTGAACATGGTGGCCCCGGTGGTGGTCAGGGCGCTGACCATCTCGAAATAGACATTCACGAAACGCGTCGTCGGCAGTGCTTCAAGAAAAGGTACCGCAAAGAAGACCGGCAGCAGCACAAAGGCCGAGAGCAGCGACAAAAGCGGCCCAAGCGCCCCGTCCAAGGGTTTGCGCCCGGCATGGGCGATGGCGATGAGCGTAAAGGCCACAAGCCCCAGAAGCCCCGCATAGAGAAAGGCGCGGCTGGCCAAATGATCGTTCATCACCAACCCGTGTATCGACGGCAGGATCATCGACAGGGCGGAGACACCGAACAACTGCAAGAACAACGGCAGCTGCACGATCTCTCGGCGGATGCCGGTCGGGCCTATGCGGGTCGGTTGCGTCACAAAGGCGCTCCTGCGGTTAGAAAAAGTCGATCGAGACCTGCAAAAGCTGTTCGACCCGGGGCACGTCCTCGGCCAGAGCAAAGAGGGCGACCACATCGCCCTCGTCGATCCGCGTGCTGCCCAGGGGGCGAATGACCTTGCCTTCCTTACGCAGCATGCCGATCAAAACGCCCTCGGGGAAGTCGATTTCCGACACTTTCTTACCGGCGAGGGGCGAGGTCGAGAGCACTTCGGCCTCGATCACCTCGGCTTCGGCATCACCGATGGAATAGACCGCCCGCACCCGGCCATGACGGATATGGCGCAGGATCGAACTCACGGTGGTGGCGCGCGGGTTGATATAGGCGTCGATGCCGAGGTGGGTCATCAGCGGCACCAGCGTCGGGTCATTGATCAGCGCGATGACATAGGGGCAGCCCTCGGCCTTGGCGCGGACGCAAGACAGCATGTTGGTCTTGTCATCATCGGTCACCGCCAGCATCGCATCGGCGCGGCTGATGCCAGCCTCGGCCAGCAGGGCCGCATCCAGCCCGTCGCCATTGAGCACGATGGTCCGCTCCAACCCTTCGGCGGCGCGTTCGGCGCATTTGCGGTTCTTCTCGATCATCTTGGTGCGCACGCGCAGAGGCCCGCTTTCCAAATGCTGCGCCACGGTCAGCCCGACATTGCCCCCGCCCACCAGCACGACACGCTCTTGCTTGGTGGTTTGCTTGCCGAAAATCTCCATCGTGCGGGCGATGTCGTCGCGATGCGAGAAAACATAGCAATCATCCCCGACGAAAAGCTGGTCCTTCGCCTCGGGCGCAAACAGCGTGCCGTCGCGGCGCACGCCCACGACCACGGCGCGCAGGGTCGAGAAGAGATCGGTCAGCTGCCGCAGCGGCGTATTCACCACCGGGCAATCGCTGTCGATCGAGATGCCCAACAGCTGCGCCTGCCCGTCCATGAAAATCTCGGTGTCGAAAGCGGCGGGCGCACTGAGCCGCTGAAGCGCTGCGGTCGCGACCTCCTTCTCGGGCGAGATCACCACGTCGATCGGCATGTGATCGCGGCGGTAGAGGTCAGAGTAGATCGCATCGAGATAGGATTGGCTGCGCAGCCGCGCGATCTTGCGGTTGATGCCAAAGACCGAATGCGCCACCTGACAGGTCACCATATTGACCTCATCGGAATGGGTCGCGGCGATGATCATCTCGGCGTCGCGCGCGCCCGCCCGGTCCAGCACATCAGGGTAGCTCGCAAATCCGGCGATGCCCTGAACATCCAGCGTATCGGTGGCGCGGCGGATCAATTCGGCATTGCTGTCGACCACGGTCACATCGTTGCGCTCTCCGCTGAGGTGACGGGCAATCTGCCAACCCACCTGCCCTGCGCCGCAAATGATGATTTTCATGAAGGCTTCCTTACCCTGAGCAAAGATCGTGTGAGGGTTGTCTTAGGTCGGTTAGAGGGCATGACAGATGGGTTGGCAAGGGTCAAATCAATTGTCTTTACCCCGCAACGGCGGCATGATGGGGCCATGAAACCGATATTCCCTCGCCCCTCCCGCGCTGCTGTCGCCCTGACCTTTGTCGGCTTGGCCGCGGCGGCCTGTGCGCCGCTCAACACCTATTACAAACCGGGCGCGAGTGTCGCGCAGGTCAACCGCGCCACCACCGCTTGCGAGGTTCAGGCCCTGCGCGACGTGCCGATCTCAACACAAATCCGCCGCGAGCCGCCGCGCTACGTGCCCGCGCGCCGCCTCTGCGATGCCGATAACAATTGCACCACGCGGGGCGGTTTTTACGTGCCGGGGGAATTGGTGACCTTTGACCCGAACGAAGACCTGCGCAACCGGGTCGAGGCGCAATGTATGGCCGACCAGGGCTTTGCGCCCGTGTCGATCCCCGCTTGCCCCGGCAATGTGGCCCGTGCGGCACCGACGCGGGCAACGACCACCCTGCCCACGCTCAACCCCAAGTCCTGCGTGATCCGCAACAACGACGGGTCGTTCCAGATCGTCACCCAAGGGTGACGCGGACGCGCGGGGCACAGCCCCCCGCGCGCGACCGGCGGCGCTTAGCCCGCCGCTTCGACTTCCTCGTCCACATGGGCCACGCGCACGCCCGCTTTGGCCGAAGTCACGACGCCGAGCGATTTCAGCTTGCGGTGCAGGGCGCTGCGCTCCATCCCCACAAAATTCGCGGTGCGGCTGATGTTGCCGCCGAAACGGTTGATCTGGGTCAGAAGATACTCCCGCTCAAACGCCTCGCGCGCTTCGCGCAGCGGCAGCGTCGCCAAGGCGCCTGAGAGCACCACGCGCCCCTCATCGCCGCCGTTCTCTTCCTCGCCCGGCAGTTCCCGCGCTTCGATCGGGCCGGTGCCATCGCCGAGGATCAGCACCCGTTCGACAAGGTTCTTGAGCTGGCGCACATTGCCCGGCCAGACCATCGTTTGCATCAGCGCCACGGCATCTTCGGTCAACGCGCGCTGCGGCAAACCTTGCGAGGCGTTGAATTCGGCGATGAAATGTTCGGCCAGCAGCGGGATATCCTCGCGGCGCTCTTCAAGCGAGGGCACGGCGATCGGCACGACGTTCAGACGGTGATAGAGTTCCTGCCGGAAAGTATCGGCCTTGATCGCCTGATCCAGGTCGCGGTTCGTCGAAGAGATCACCCGCAGATCGACCCGGACCTTATCCGTCCCGCCAACGCGGGTGAATTGTTGATCGACCAAGACCCGCAGGATCTTGGACTGGGTGCCAAGCGGCATGTCGGCGACCTCATCGAAATAGATCACCCCGCCGTGGGCTTGCTCCAGCAACCCCGGCTCGACCCCCCGGTCGGGGGTCTCACGGCCAAAAAGCACCTCTTCCATCCGGTCGGGCGCCACCCCGGCGCAGTTGACGGTGACGAAGGGCGCCGAGGCGCGGGCGGAATGGGCGTGAATATAGCGGGCGGCCACCTCCTTGCCCGATCCGGCGGGGCCGGTCAGCAACACGCGGCCATTGGATTTGGTCACCTTGTCAAGCTGGCCCAGCAGCGCCCGATAGGGCGCCGAGGTGCCGATCATCTCGGAGGTCGCCACATCGCGGCGCTTGAGGTTCTGGTTTTCCCGGCGCAGGCGCGAGGTTTCCATGGCGCGACGGATCACCACCAGCAACTGGTCAATGTTGAACGGCTTTTCGATGAAGTCGTAAGCGCCCTGTTTGATCGCCGCCACGGCAATTTCGATATTGCCATGGCCCGAGATAATCACCACCGGCACATCCGGGTTGTCGCGCTTGACCGTTTTGAGAATGTCGATCCCGTCCATGCGGCTGTCTTTCAGCCAGATATCAAGGATGATCAGGGCCGGTGCCTCGGTATTGATCTCGGCCATCGTCTCATCCGAATTGCTGGCCAATCGCGTGGCGAAACCCTCATCCTCAAGGATATCCGAGATCAACTCACGGATGTCGCGTTCGTCGTCTACAATCAGAATGTCACTCATCTGCCTTATCCCCTTGGTCTGTCGTTGCGTCGATGGCCAATGGCAGCGAAATGACTGCCATGGCACCGTGATGGTCTTGCCCGTCGAATGCAGGCGCGGTTTCGAGCGTCAGGCTGCCGCCGTGTTCCTCGATAATCTTTTTGACGATCGGCAGGCCCAGCCCCGTGCCTTCGCTGCGCGTGGTCACATAGGGCTCGAAGAGCCGCGCGCGGTCTTCGGGCAGGCCAATGCCATTGTCGGCGATGGTCAGCCGCAAAAGCCGATTCTCGGGCATCAGCGTCACGCGGATCTGCGGCGCATGCCCTGCGGGCGGGCCTTCTTTCTTCAGGCTTTCAATGGCTTCGCCTGCGTTCTTGATCAGATTGGTCAGCGCCTGCGAAATCATCGTGCCGTCAATATTGGCCATGACCGGCTCTGCGGGCAGGTCGAGCTTGATCGCCACCTCTTCCTGCCGGCTTTGCTGAAGCAATACCGCGTCGCGCAGCAACTGGCGGATGTCCTGACGGCTGGTTTCCGGCTCGGGCATCCGCGCGAATTTCGAGAATTCGTCGACGATGCGCCGCAGATCGCCCGTCTGGCGAATGATCACACCGGTCATCTGCTCCAGCGCGTCGTCATCGCCCTCGGCCATCTTGGGGCCGAACTTGCGGCGGATGCGTTCGGCGCTTAGCTGGATGGGCGTCAGCGGGTTCTTGATCTCATGCGCGATGCGCCGTGCGACATCACCCCATGCGGCCATGCGCTGCGCCGAGACCAGATCGGTCACATCGTCAAAGGCCACCACATATCCCTCTAGATCGCCGTCCTTGGACCGCCGGGTCGCCATGCGGACCAAGAGGTTCTCCATCGCCCCTTGGCGCGAGACCTTGACCTCGGCCTGCGCGACCTCGTCCGAGGCAGCCTTGACCGTCTCGAACAGCGGCCCGAACTCCGGAACGGCAAGGGTCAGCGGCAGGCTTTGCTGATCTTCCGACCAATCCAACAGCCGCATGGCCGAGCGGTTGACGAAGGTCACGCGCCCCTCGGGGTCGAGCCCCACCACGCCCGAAGTCACCGAGCTTAGCACGGAATCAAACAGGCGGCGGCGACGCTCGATCTGATCAGTATTCTCCAACAGCGTCTCGCGCTGGCCCTTCAACTGCCGGGTCATTTGGTTGAAGTAACGGCCCAGCATGGCGATCTCGTCATCGCCCTCTTCCTCGCGGACCTGCACGTTCAAATCGCCTGCGCCCACCTGCTGCGCGGCCCCCGTGAGCCGCCCGACCGGCCCGGAAAGACGCTCGGCGAACCATAGGCCCAGCCAGACGGCGGCCAGAATTAGGATCACCGCAAAGCCCAGATAGACAAGGGCGAATTCGAACAGCAGCCGCCCGCGTTCGGATTCAAGCTGTTGGTAGAGGCGCACCGTCTCTTTGGTTTCGTCCAGCAGCGCCAGAATCTCGCCATCCACTGCGCGGGAGACATAGAGGAAACGATCAACATAGGCGTCCATCGGCACCAGTGCGCGAAATTCGTTGTTGGGCCAGTCCTCGATGACCAAAAGCCCCTCGTCGCTGGCAGCTTCAAGCTGCGCCTCGGTGGGGGCTTCGAAATCAAAGAGATAGGACCGATCCCCCCGCGCCCGGATCTGCGCGGTGCTGTCGATCAGAAAGGCCTCGCGCAGCCCCCGTTGGATTTGCCGCTGGCCCTCGCCCAAAAGCTCGCTGTCGCTCAGGTTGATGCCCTGCGCGCGGGCGTTGTCGATGCTGCGGGCAAGGGTCTGCGCGTCCAAGATCAGCGCTTCGCGCTGCTCGGCCTCATAGGCCTCTGCCGCCGCGAGGGATGAGCCGACCACGCCGCTCACCCGGTCAGAGAACCAGCCTTCGAGCCCGACATTCACCGTCAGCCCTGCAAAAATCGCCACCGTGACCGTGGGGATCAGCGCCATCAGCGCAAAGACCCCCGTCAACCGCAGGTGCAACCGCGAGCCTGCCGATTTGGCGCGCCGCGCCGAGATCAGCCGCCCGACTTGGATAAGCACCAGCGCCGCCACCAGCAGCACATAAACCAGATCGGTCAAGAGAATGAGCCGCAGGTTGAGCGTATCCGCCCCCTGCCCTAACGGCCCGAGTGCCAAATAGGTCGCCAGCGCCAACACCGGCCCCAGCACCACCAGCCCGAAGGTGGACCAATTGCGCAGCCGTTTGACCCGCCTGAGACGCCCCAACCGCTCGAGCTTGAACCTGCGTGACCGGGTTGCCACCCGCATACCTCACCGATGTTGTGATGCATCGCTGCATCAACCGCCATATTATGTGGTCCTGAACGGGAGAGTTCCCCGATGGCCACTGTTATGTGGCTCTTTTACATCATCTTGCGACCCCGTGTCACCTCAATATCGAGGTCGGTGATCTTCTTACGCAAAGTATTTCGGTTAATTCCCAGCAAAGCGGCACATTTAGCCTGGTTCCCTGCCGTCGCGGCAAGGGCAATTTCGATCATCGGCAGCTCAACCTCACGCAGAATCCGCGCGTAGAGGCCCGGCGGCGGCAGCATGGAGCCGTGCAGATCGAAATAGCGTTGCAAATGCCGCTCGACCGAGGCGCCCAGACGTTCGGTGTCGGCCTCGGTCTGCATCGGTGCCGGACCGCTTTGCGCGCCCAGCAGTTGCTCGGCCTCGCTCGCCGTGATCTCGGCCGCTTGGCTGGCGAGCGCGAGTTGCCGCATCGCATGTTCCAACTGGCGCACATTGCCGGGCCATGGGAATTTCAGCAGGATCTGCGCGGCCTTGTCCGACAGTTTGCGCGGCGAGGCTGGGCCGGGATTGGCGCGGGCCAGAAAATGGTCGGCCAAAAGCGGGATGTCTTCGACCCGGTCCCGCAGCGCAGGCACTTCGAGGGTTGCCCCCGACAGGCGGTAATAGAGATCGCGGCGCAGCTTGCCCTCTTGCATCGCGGCGTCCAGATCGCTTTGGCTGGTGGCCATGAAGCGCGGCGCGTCATCGCCCGGCGCATCCATCATCCGCACCAAACGGGCTTGGATTTCTTGGGGGAAATCGGCGATTTCGTCGATCATCAGGGTGCCGCCGCCGACCCGCGCCAACACCCGCGAGGGGCCTTCGATATCGGCAAGATCGGCATCCGTCACCGTCACGAACGGCAGGCTACGCCGGTCCGAAAAGTCGTGTATCGCCCGCGCGATCAATGACTTGCCCGAACCGCTCTCGCCCCAGATCAGCACCGGCAGGTCGGTGTTCATCACCCGCGCCACGGTGCGATAGAGCGCTTGCATCACCGGGGTGCGGCCAATCATCGGCAGATCGTCACGCTCTGCGTCGATCTCAGCGCTGTCATCGGCGGCGGCCTTACGGCTAAGCGTCGTGCGCTGCTCCAAGGCGCGGGCGGTGCGTTTCATCAGGTCCGGCAGGTCGAAGGGTTTGGGCAGATAGTCAAAGGCTTCGGCCTCTGCCGCCTTGATTGCCGTCATGATGGTGTTCTGCGCCGAGATCACGATCACCGGCAGGCCGGGTCGGTCCTGCGCGATTTTCGGGAGCATTTCCAACCCGTTTCCGTCAGGCATGACCACGTCCGAGATCACCGCGTCGCCCTTGCCCTCGCTGACCCATCGCATCAGGGTGGTCAGGCTTGACGTGGCGTGTACCTTGCAGCCCGCGCGGGTCAGCGCTTGGGTCAGAACGGTGCGGATCGTGCGGTCGTCATCGGCGACGAGGATGGTGCCATCCATGTCAATTCTCCTTAAGGGCAGCGGCGCCTGCGCGCGGCAGCGAAATGCGGAATGCGGTTCGACCGGGGGCGGAACTGACGGAAATCCAGCCGCCATGGTCTGAGATGATCTTGCTCACCAAGGCGAGGCCCAGCCCGGTGCCATTCTCGCGGCCCGAGACGAAGGGATCGAAAACATCGGCGCGGATATGGTCCGGCAGGCCGGGGCCATCGTCGATCACTTCGATCTGGAGGGGCAGCGGCTGGCCATCCCCATCTGCGCGGCGCAGCTGAAAGCCATGTTCATAGAAACTGCGCAGCCGGATGGTGCCCCCCGCCGCGCCCGCCGCCTCAGCCGCGTTGCGAATGAGGTTGAGCAAGACCTGCAAAAGCTGGTCCTTGTCGCCAAGCGCGGGCGGCAGTGAGGGGTCATAATCCTCGGTGATTTTCATGTGCGAGCCGAAGCCCAGCAGAGCCGACCGGCGAGCGCGGTCCAACACGTCATGCAGGTTCACCGGCCTGCGCTCAGGCGCGGTCAGATTGCCGAATTGTTCGACCTGCTCCAGCAGTTTCACGATGCGCCGGCTTTCGGCGACGATCAGGTCGGTCAATTCCAAATCAGCCTTGGAAAGGTTCATCGACAAAAGCTGCGCCGCGCCGGTGATCCCGGCCAGCGGGTTCTTGATCTCATGGGCCAGCATCTCGGCCATGCCGATGGCGGATTTGGCGGCGGATTTCACGCTGTGATCTTGGGTGATGCGCCCGGCCAGTTCGCGCGGGGTGATCATCAAGACCATCTCGCCCGCGCCGCCCACCAGCGGAGCGATTTGCAGCCCACATTGCAAAGGCGCGCGCTGCATCGCGCCCACATCCACATCATTGACGAAAAGCGGCGTGCCTTGCAGCCGTGCACGGGCGAATGCAGCCTCAAGCGGGTGATCCACCGCAATCAACTGCCAGATCGACTGGCCGATGGTGGCGCGGGCGGAGGCATTGAGGAAGCCTTCGGCTGAGGGGTTCAGATCGACGACCCGGTCATCGGCACCGACGATGAAGGCAGGCACCGGCAGAGAGGTCCAAACCTGCCGCTCCGGGGTCTCGCCTCTCATGCTGCGGCCCGGGTTTGGGCGGTGGCGGCGTCATAGTGCATGGCCTCCGCGATGAGATCGAAGGTGGTTTTCACCTCCCGCGCCGTGAGCAGCGCGCGGCGCAGATCGGCAGGGGTGGCGCAGTGATCCATATACCAACCCAGATGTTTCCGCGCGACCTTGGCCCCCAGGTCGGTGCCGTAGAAACGCAGCATCTCGTCGTAATGTTCGGCCACCATCTCGGCCATCGCCTGCCCTCGCGGGATCACCGGCATGGGCCGTCCGTGCAGATCATGAGCGATCTGCGCCAGCAGCCAGGGCTTTCCTTGCGCACCGCGCCCCACCATCACGCCATCCGCCCCCGACAGCCGCAGCGCCGTGCGCGCGGCGTCACTGCCGATAATGTCGCCATTGGCGATGACGGGGACATGCACGGCCTCTTTCACCGCCCGGATCGCGGCCCAATCGGCGCGGCCCTTGTAGAACTGACAGCGCGTGCGCCCATGGATCGTGATCATCTGCACGCCCGCCTCCTCGGCCCGTTTGGCGATTGGAGCGGCGTTGAGCATATTGTCGTCCCAGCCCAGCCGGGTCTTCAGCGTCACCGGCACCTTGACCGCGCCGACCACCGCTTCGATCAGCCGCAGCGCGTGGTCCGGCGTTTTCATCAATGCCGAGCCGGAGGCGCCTTGGGTCACCTTCTTGGCCGGGCAGCCCATGTTGATGTCGATGATCCGCGCGCCCATTGCCTCGACCATGCGGGCGGCTTCGGCCATCGGTTCGGCCTCACGCCCCGCAAGCTGAACCGAAGTGCCGATGACATCGAGCCCCAGTTCCGCTTTCTCTCGCGTGCCGGGGCGGCGGCTGAGCAATTCTTGGCTGGCGACCATCTCGGACACGACCAATCCGGCCCCGAATCGCGCCACGAGGCTGCGATAGGGCAGATCGGTGATCCCGGCCATCGGGGCGAGGAATACCGGCGGGTCGAATGTCAGGGGGTCGGCGGTCACATGCTTAATCCTTGTGCGGTCCCTTGCTGTGTAGCTCTGCCACGGGGTGACCTCAATAAAACTACCCGGAAAAGCAGCTATGCGCCAAGCCGCTGCCCATTTTTTAGGCAGCCACCCCAGATTGCACCCCGCCGCCGCATTGCCTAGACAGGGTCATGTTCGCCACCTTTTCCGGATTGCCCAAATGAGTATCGCAGCTCTGATCGTTGCCGCAGGACGCGGCAGCCGCGCCGGCGGTCCGCAGCCGAAACAGTGGCTGGCACTGGGAGGGGCACGGGTGATCGACCACACGCTAGCCGCCTTTCGCGCCCTTCCCCAGATCACCGAGATCGTGCTGGTGCTGAACGCGGACGACATGGATCAGGCAGCGGCATTTTCGGCGGATGGCATCACCGTCACCACCGGCGGGGCGGAGCGCGCGGCTTCGGTCCAACGCGGGCTTGCGGCGATCCGGGGGGCGAGGAAGGTGCTGATCCATGATGCGGCACGGCCCTGCGTTTCGGCGCAGATCATCTCAGGCGTGATCGACGCGCTCGACCACCATCAAGCCGCCGCGCCGGGGCTGCCGGTGAGTGACGCGCTTTGGCAGGGGCACGAGGGCCGCGTCACCGGCACCCAAGACCGCAGCGCCCTTTTCGCCGCGCAGACACCGCAGGGCTTTGACCTTACCGCGATCCGCGCGGCCCATGCCGCCTATGACGGCCAAGCGGCGGATGATGTCGAAGTCGCCCGCGCCGCTGGTCTGACGGTTGCCATCACGCAAGGCAGCGCCGATAACCTGAAAATCACCCGGCCCGAGGATTTCGCCCGCGCCGCCCGCATATTGGAGACCCGCATGGACATTCGCACCGGCAATGGATTTGACGTGCACGCTTTCGGCCCCGGAGATCACGTGACCCTTTGCGGCATCGACATCCCACATAGCAACGGGTTGGTCGGCCATTCCGACGCCGACGTGGCGCTGCACACGGTGACCGATGCCATTTACGGCGCGCTTGCACGCGGCGACATCGGCCAGCATTTCCCGCCGAGCGATCCGCAGTGGAAAGGCGCGCGCAGCGATATCTTTCTGCGCCATGCCGTAGAACTGGCGCGCGACATGGGCTTCACCCTCACTCATGTCGACTGCACCCTAATCTGCGAGACGCCCAAGATCGGCCCTCATGTGCAGCCGATGCGCTCCGCGATGGCCGAGATGCTGGGGATTGAGATCGACCGCGTCTCCGTCAAAGCCACTACGAGCGAGCGCCTCGGCTTTACCGGGCGGGGCGAAGGCATCGCTTGTATGGCCACGGCAACATTGGTGAAATCATGACCCCAGCACATCTGATCGCGACACTTCTGGGTGTTGGCCACATCCGCCCCGCGCCGGGCACTTGGGGGTCGCTCATCGCCCTGCCCTATGCCTGGCTCTTGCACGTGTTGGGGGGCTTTCCGCTGCTTGTGATCGGGATCGTCATAGCGATCCCCTTGGGCTGGTGGGCCACCGGGCGCTACACCGCAGGCGGGCCGGATCATGACCCCGGAGAGGTGGTGGTCGATGAATTGGTCGGCCAGTGGATCGCGCTGTTGCCGCTGTCCTATGCCGCTTGGTCGATGCAAATCCCGATCCTTGCTATGTGGCCCGGTTGGATCGCCGCCTTCGCGCTGTTCCGGCTGTTCGACATCACCAAACCGCTGATCATCGGTTGGGCCGACCGTTTGGGCGGGCCTTGGGGCGTGATGCTCGACGATATCTTTGCCGGGGTTTTCGCGGCGCTCGGCGTCATGGCGCTGGCCGCACTTTATCACGGGGTGCTGTAAATGAGCCTTGCCGCGCAACTGTTGGAAAAGGCCCGCGAAACCGGCGCGATGGTCGCCTGTGCGGAAAGCTGTACCGGGGGCATGCTCGCCGCTGCGCTGACCGACCTGCCGGGCTCTTCGGCGCTGCTGGATCGGGGTTTCGTCACCTATACCAATGCGGCGAAGATGGCGATGCTGGGCGTGTCGGAAGAGACGCTCGCGGATTGGGGAGCGGTTTCGGAACAGGTCGCAGAAGAAATGGCGGCGGGCGCTCTGGCGCGGTCCGAGGCGCGGATCGCCGTCTCCATCACCGGCATCGCAGGCCCCGGCGGATCAGAGCACAAGCCCGAGGGCCGCGTCTGTTTCGGCCTTGCCACGGAAGCCGGGGTTCAGACAGAAACAATGGAGTTTGGCGCGCAGGGCCGTGATGCCGTGCGTTTGGCCGCCCGCGACCACGCGCTCGGCCTCTTGCTGCAAGGCTATGCGACGCTTTAACCCTTGGGGCCGTAAAGCTCTTTCGCGCGGTTCTCAAAAGCGCGCACGATACGCTGCATCGCCTCATTGAAAACCACGCCGATGACCTTTTGCAGGATGGCGTTGCGGAATTCGAAATCGACAAAGAAATGCACCTGACAGCCTTCGAGATTATCCTCGAAATGCCAGTTTGATTTCATATACTTGAAAGGGCCGTCCAGATATTCCGTGTCGATCTTCTTGGCCTCGGGCCAAAGCACGACGCGGCTTGTGAACCGCTCCCGAAAGACTTTGAACGAGATCACCAGATCGGCGTCCATCACCCGATGGTCGCCGCGGTCCTCGTCGCTGCGAATGCGCGCGGCGGCGGTCCAAGGCAGGAATTCAGGGTAGCGGCCCACATCGGCGACAAGATCATACATCTGTTGCGCGCTATAGGGCAGTTGGCGGGTCTCTGAGTGCGTAGGCATTGCGTTCCGTAGCGTTGCGGGTTAACCCCCTATTTCACGTCTCAACCCCGCAGATTCAAGGGCAAAACCATGGCACACGGGCCTTATGTCATCGACGAAATGATTTCGGCCAAGGCCATTGCGGCGCGGATCGAAGATCTTTGCCGAGAGATTCACGGTGAATTTGACGGCACCGACAAATTGGTCGTGGTCGGCCTGCTGCGCGGCTCTTTCGTCTTTATCGCCGATCTGGTGCGCGAGTTGGACCTGCCGATCGAAGTCGATTTCCTCGAAGCCTCCAGCTATGGCGACGGCATGGAGAGCAGCCGAGAAGTGCGCATTCTCAAAGACTTGCGTGGTGCCATCGAAGGGCGCGACGTGCTGGTCGTCGAAGACATCGTCGACACCGGCCACACGCTGCACCATGTCACCAACCTGTTGCGCTCGCGTGAGCCTGCGCGGTTGAAATCCATCGCCCTGCTCGACAAACCCACCCGGCGTGAGGTCGACCTCAAGGCGGATTGGACCGGCTTTGAAATCCCCGATGAATTCGTCGTGGGCTATGGCATCGATTTTGCCCAACGCAACCGCAACCTGCCCTTCATCGGGAAGGTCCGCTTTACGTGATGGACCCGCGGTGGCTGCTGCGCATGTCCCAATGGGCGCGCCATCCACCTTCGGGCAAACGGGTGATCTTGGTCTTTGCGATCATCGCTGCGGCCTTGGCCGTGGGGCTTGTCGAATGGCTGGGCTATTGGCCCGACTGGGCCACGGCCGAACGTCTCCCCCGCCGGTTCTGACCCTGCCCGCAGCCTTATCCCGCTGATCACATTTTTGTTTTTTGCGACCTGCCTCTGCCATGTTACGCTACGGCAAGAAAAGGGAGATGACGATGCATTTGACCAAAAGCATTACCGCCATTGGTATCAGCGCCGCCTTGATTGCCACCGCAGGCTTCGCCGCCAGCCATAGTGAGAAAGCCGCCAGTGCCGCCGTGAACGCGCGCCACGCGCAGATGCAGCTGATTGCCTATCATACCGGTATTCTGGGCGGCATGGCCAAGGGCGAGACGGAGTATAACGCCGAGATGGCCACCGCTGCCGCGACCAACCTGAACGCCGCCGCCGGTTTCGCCCCGGGCACCCTCTGGCTTGAAGGGACCGAGCAAGGCGCCGTCGAAGGTTCCCGTGCCAAGGCCGAAATCTGGAGCGATTCCGAAGGGTTCAACGACGCCATGATGGCATTGGAAACCGCCAGCGCGGATATGATCGACGCCGCGGGCACCGATCTTGACGCGCTCAAAGCGGGGATGGGCGCAATCGGCAAGGCTTGCGGCGCATGCCATGACGATTACCGCGGCCCCAAGAACTGATCCTTGCGACGGGTCATTCCTGTACTGCTGGGCTGTGCCGCCCTCGGCGCGGCCCTCGGCTGGGCGCTTACCCGGCCCGATACGCTTGAGCCGTCCTATGGGGCCGGTCTGACACCGGACCCCGAGGCGGGCGCGCTGGTCTTCGCCGCCGGCGGCTGCGTGTCCTGCCACGCCGCGCCCGAAAGTGAAGAGGATGAGAGGCTGGTGCTGGCCGGGGGGCTGCCCTTCGCCAGTGATTTCGGCACCTTCCACGCGCCCAATATCTCCCCCGAACCAGATCATGGCATCGGTGACTGGTCCCTGCCGGAGTTCGCCCGCGCCGTGACGCGCGGCGTATCGCCCGAGGGGCAGCATTATTACCCCGCCTTCCCCTACACCGCCTACCAACACCTCGCCCCGCAGGATGTGGTGGACCTCTTCGCCTATATGCAGACCTTGCCTGCCTCGGATACGCCGAGCCTGCCGCATGAGGTGGGATTCCCCTTCAACGTCCGTCGTGGCCTTGGCGCATGGAAAGCGCTGTTTTCACATGATGATTTTGTGGTGAGCGACGCGCCCGATGCTGAGGTCGAACGCGGGCGCTATCTGGTCGAAGGGCTTGCCCATTGCGGCGAATGTCATACGCCGCGCAATGCCTTGGGCGCGCTCGACCGGGGCGCTTGGCTGACCGGCGCGCCGAACCCTTCGGGCAAGGGGCGTATTCCCGGCATCACACCGGATCAGCTTGATTGGTCCAAGGCCGATCTCGTGGCCTATTTCACCTCCGGCTTCACGCCGGAATACGACAGCGCGGGCGGAGAGATGGCCGAAGTGGTCAGCAACCTCGCGCAGCTCCCCGAGAGTGACCGCGAAGCGATTGCGGCCTACCTCAAAGCCCTGCCCGGCGGTTAACGCCGGGCGCGTCTTTTCGATCAGGCGATACCCAGCTTGCGGTTCCGCGCCTCGCGCAGACGCGCAAAATCGTCGCCCGCGTGGTAGCTCGACCGCGTCAGCGGCGTGGCCGAGACCATGAGGAAGCCCTTGCCGTAGGCCGCCTTTTCGTAAGAGGTGAACTCTTCGGGGGTGACGAACCGATCCAGCGCATGGTGCTTGGGCGTCGGCTGTAGGTACTGGCCGATGGTCAGGAAATCAATGTCGGCGGCGCGCATGTCTTCCATGACCTGAATGACCGCTTGGCGGTCTTCGCCCAAGCCCACCATGATGCCCGATTTGGTGAACATCGACGGGTCCAACTCCTTGACCCGCTGAAGCAGGCGGAGCGAATGGAAGTAGCGCGCGCCGGGGCGCACTTCCGGGTAGAGGCCCGGCACGGTTTCAAGGTTGTGGTTGAACACATCCGGCCGCGATTCGACAACCTTTTCAAGGGCTTCGGGGCCGCAGCGGATGAAATCCGGCGTCAAGATTTCGATCGTCGTGTCGGGGCTGCGGTGACGCACGGCGCGGATCGTCTGGGCGAAATGCTCTGCCCCGCCGTCTTCGATATCGTCGCGGTCAACGCTTGTGATGACCACATGGTTCAGCCCCAATTTGGCAACCGCATCGGCCACGCGGCCCGGCTCGAACACGTCGAGCGCTTCGGGCGGCTTGCCCGTGGCGATGTTGCAGAAGGTACAGGCGCGGGTACAAACCTCGCCCATGATCATCATCGTGGCGTGGCCCTGAGACCAGCATTCACCGACATTGGGGCAGCCCGCCTCTTCGCAGACCGTGGTCAGCTTGTTGTCGCGCATGATCCGCGCGGTTTCGGCATAGCCCTTGCCGCCGGGCGCTTTGACCCTGATCCAGCTCGGTTTTTTCGGCTGGGCGTTGTCGGGCTTGCGCGCCTTTTCGGGGTGGCGCTGTTCGGGTATCTTCAGATCGCGCATCGGGGGCCTCTGATCATTGTGTCGCGCCTTGTTTATCACAGTCCTTAACCCGATGACCACCTACTGCATACGCCCCCGTGACAAGGCAGCCATGCATCAGCGGCATCGCCCCGAATCTTTTCTTTAGAACGTTGATATATAACCGGAAAATTACAGTGCAGTTGCAGCATTGCGAGAGTTGCCGAGCCTCCCTATATGGGCTACCAAGCCACAAAGATTCCAATCCGAGAAAGAGAGACGCGATGAAACCCGGTATCAATGTCCCCAATGTCACCTTCAAGACGCGCGTGCGCGACGAAAGCATCGAAGGGTCCAACCCCTTCCGCTGGGAAGACAAGACCAGCGATGATTTCTTCAAGGGCAAGCGCGTTGTGCTGTTCTCCCTCCCCGGTGCCTTCACCCCGACCTGCAGCACCTACCAGCTGCCCGGGTTCGAAGATAATTTCGCCGCTTTCCAAGAGCATGGCATCGACGCAATCTATTGCCTGTCGGTCAACGATAGCTTTGTCATGAACAAGTGGAAAGAGATGCAGGGCGTCCAGAACATCGACGTGATCCCCGACGGTTCTGGCGAATTCACCCGCCGCATGGGCATGTTGGTTGCCAAAGACAACCTCGGCTTTGGCCCGCGCAGCTGGCGCTATGCAGCGATCATCAACGATGGTCAGATCGAAGCATGGTTCGAAGAGCCCGGCATCCGGGACAACCACGACGAAGACCCCTATGGCGTTTCCAGCCCTGAGACCCTGCTGGAATACCTCCAGAACCAAAAGCAAACCGAAGCGGCCTAAGCGCCCTTTGCAGGATCGGATCGGGCCCATCGGCCCGATCCTTTTGACCCAGCACGCCCCACCGCGCCTAGTATCTTGCGCGCAGTTCTCCGGTCAGCCCCTCCCCCACTTCTTTCAGCGTCTCGGCCAATTGCGCCGCCCAACCGCCGCCCGGCGTGCCCGCCCGGCGGACGAGCCCGATTTGCCGTGCAGGTTCCGGCGCGCCGAAACGGTGCAGCCGCAGCCCCGGCGCGGCGTCAAGCTCGGTTTTGGCGGCAATTTCCGGCATCAGGGTCATGCCAAATCCCGCCTCCACCAGCCGCGACAGGGTGGCGAGTGAGGAGGCGCCAGTGTGAATGCCCGCCTGCGTGCGGTCGCGCTGGCAAACCTCCAGCGCCTGATCGGTGAGGCAGTGGCCATCCTCCAGCAGCATCAGCGGCGTGCGGGCCAGATCGGTCGGGCGGGCGACATCCGCCCCCGCCATCCGGTCGGCGGACCCGGCCAGCAGAAAGCGATCCTCGAAAAGCGGCACCTCGGCGAGACCCGTTTCACCCGAGGGCACCGCCATCACCGCCGCGTCCAGCGCCCCGGCGCGCAGATCGGCCAGCAATTGATCCGTCTGCGCCTCGCGCACCTCGACCCGAAGCGAAATATCCTGCGCCCGCAGCGCGGCCAACACGCCCGGCAACAGATAGGGCGCCACGGTCGGGATCAGCCCAAGGTTCAGCGTGCCTGCCAGCCCGACTTGCTCTCGCGCCGTGGCCTCCAGCAGCTTGGCACCGCGCAGGATATCCTCGGCGCGGGTCAGCACTTCGCGGCCCAAGGGTGTCAGCACCGACGCCCGGCTCTGCCGTTCGATCAGCCGCCCGCCGAGCGTTTCCTCCAAGGTGCGGATCTGCACCGACAGCGCAGGCTGAGAGATATTGCTCGCCTCTGCCGCGCGGCCAAAGTTGCCCAAAGTCGCCAGCGCGCGAAAGTATTCCAGTTGTTTCAGGGTAAAGTTCATAACTTTTACCTATCGCAATTTTATAAAACTGCAATTGGAAATTATGGTCGGAATCGATCATCTTCCGGTCAGACAATAACCGAGGGGAACCCAAGATGAGCAAGCGTCTCACCACCACCGCCGGCGCACCGATGCCGACAAACGACACCAGCAAGACCGCGGGCGCCCGTGGCCCGGTGCTGCTGGACGATTACCAATTGATCGAGAAGCTCGCCCATCAGAACCGCGAGCGGATCCCTGAGCGCGCCGTTCACGCCAAAGGCTGGGGCGCCGAGGGCACCTTCACCGTCACCCATGACATCAGCCAATATAGCTGTGCTGCGATCTTCTCCGAAGTGGGCAAGACCTGCGAAATCATCTCGCGCTGGTCCACCGTGGCGGGCGAGCTTGGCGCCGCCGACAGTGAGCGTGACGTGCGCGGCTTCTCGGTGAAATTCTACACCGAAGAGGGCAACTGGGACGTGGTTGGCAACAACACACCGATCTTCTTTGTCCGCGATGCCTACAAATTCCCGGACTTCATCCGCACCCAGAAACGCCACCCGCGCACCAACCTGCGCTCGCCCGAGGCGATGTTCGACTTCTGGGCGGCCCAGCCGGAATCCGTCCACCAGGTCACCATCCTGATGTCTGACCGCGGCATCCCGGTGAACCCGATGCATATGCACGGCTACGGCAGCCACACCTATTCGATGTGGAACGCCAAGGGCGAGCGTCACTGGGTGAAGTTCCACTTCCGCTGCCAGCAGGAAATCCGCAACCGCACCAATGAAGACGCGGAAAAGCTGATCGGCTCCACCCGCGAGAACTTCCAAGAGGATCTCTTCAACGCGATCGAAGGCGGTGACTACCCGAAATGGGAGCTGAACATTCAAGTCATGCCCGAGGAAGAGGCCGAGACCTGCGGCTTCAACCCCTTCGACCTGACCAAGGTTTGGCCGCATGCGGACTACCCGCTGATCCCGGTCGGCATGTTGGAGTTCAACCGCAACCCCGACAACTACTTCCAGAGCATCGAGAACGCCGCCTATTCGCCGTCGAACAAAATTCCCGGCATCGGCTTCTCGCCCGATAAGATGTTGCAGGCGCGGGTGTTCTCCTATGCCGATGCGCACCGCTACCGTTTGGGCACGCATTACGAGGCCCTGCCCGTGAACGCACCCAAGGCCGCGCCGATGCATCACTACCACAAGGACGGCGCGATGCGGTTCTTCCCGCAGCAGACCGGCCATCCTGACGCCTATTACGAGCCGAACCAATATGAGGAATCGGCCCGTCCCGACCCATCGGTGCAAGAACCACCGCTGCGTATCTCGGGCGATGCGGACCGCTATGTGCAGGAAGAGGCGGATGCCGATTACATCCAGCCGCGCAAGCTCTATACCGAGGTGTTCGATCAGGCGCAGCGCGACCGTCTGCACGAGAATATGGCCGGTGCCATGGCCCCCTGTTCGCAATCGGTGAAAGAGCGCTGGTATGCGGTGCTTGAGAAAGTACACCCCGACTATGCCGCCGGTGTGCGTGCCGCTTGCGAGAAAGACGAAGTGGCGATCTCGGTCACAGATGAGACGCCGGTAAAGGTCGCAGACTAAACAACCGGGGCGGCAGGGTTATCATCCTGCCGCCCCTTCTTTTATCCGACCAGCATTTACCCGATCAGGGGGCCGCCCGGCCCCACGGTTTCATCGTAATGCCGTTTCAGCCGCATCAGCGCGATCCGTAGCACGATCTTGCCCGACCGCGCCGACCAGCCTAGCCGTTTCTCGGTGGTTTCCAACCCTTCCAGATAGCAGCAACAGCGCAGCACCACGTCCGACAGGCCCGGGCCGAGGTCTGCCATGGCATCGGCCACCCTCTTGCGCGCCTCCGCCGCCGCCATGGCGCCGGCCCCGTCACGCCGGCCAGTGGGTTTGGCGCCGAGGGTCAGGAAGTGATCCCAATTCTGCGTAACCTCACCGCCCATCTGCGCCAGTTCGAAATCCTCACGCAGCCTTTCGCCCGCATGGACCAGCCCCTCGTTCAGAAAGAGCGCGCCGGATTTGTCGCGCCGCCGGGCGAGGGTCGAAAGCGGGCTTTCGGACAGGCAATAGCGGCCTCGGCGCGGGGCCGTATCCGCATCCACGCCCACCGCTGCCGCGGGTGCATCCGGCCCGCCCAGAAAGGCGGTCTGATCTTCGGCAAAGCCATCTGCAGCCGCGCCCTGCTCTTCAAGCATCCGCCGCAGCGCCGCGCGCCCCGCGCTGGTGATATGATAGCGTGTCACCCGGCCTGTGCTGCCCGGCGCGATCCAATCTTTCAACGCCATCGCCTGCGCCACGGCGCTTTCCACCACGGCGGTGCGTGCGCCGGGGCCGGTGTCCGTCTCGCGCAGGACAACGGCCTTTTCCATCCCTTCGGCCACGGCAAGGATCGCGCCCGTCTCATGCAGGCGCCGCAAAACGCGCAGCGCCTCGGCGGCGAAAGTGTCCTCGTCAAGAAGGGGGGCGGCGGGTTTGGTCATTGTCGCTGTCTTTCCTGCTGGGGGGCCAGCAGTACAATCCAAAGCGCGCCGCACCGCCCCGAGCCTGCGCAGGGCAGCATCCACCAGCGGATCGTCGCGCCGCGTCTCGATACGGCGGATTTGGCGCATGATGGTCGAGGCATGACAGCCAGCCTGCCGTGCCAAGGCCCGGATCGGGGCGCCGGTCTCCGTATGTGCGAGGTAATGCAGGGCTCCGTGCGGCACCCATCCCGGCAGGACGGACTGTTGAATTTGGTGATGCGCCTTCAATTGACTGCCACTTCCATTTTGGCGGGTCCCCAAGCTGGGCGACTTATCCCCAGAGTTATTCACAACCTATGGATGTTTTGGTTACCCGTTCGTTAAAATCGTCGCATTTCGCAATGATTGTTTCTAAAAGGTAAACGCCATCGAAAGGCGCCGTGCGCCGGGAACCCGCATCACGCAACACCCGTAAGAGTTGTGCAAGACTTCGCCGATCCGGGGTGATTCACCCCCCTGAAATTGGAGAGTGTGATGCAAGATCTACTGACCATGCTGCAAAGTCTTCACCGCCCGCGCCTCTTGATGCGCGCCGCCCGCATTGGGGCCGAGGACTATCGCCGCGGCACCCATCTGCCACGGATACTGGGCTTTGGCATATTGCCGCGCCACGGCACCGCGCTGATCAAACTGATCGAGATCGAGGCCGAGTTGGACACCCAGCGCAGGACGGAGGATGCAAGCTATAGCCTGATCCGCCATGTGGATGTTCTTATTGCCATGGTTGGCGAGGCACGGTTCCTGAAGGCCGCGATGATGCCCAGCGCCTGAATTGCGGGGGGGATCGCCCCGGCCGCAAAGCCTTAGCTAAAGCTATCCGGCTCTGCCGCCTTACGGGTCGCGACAAAGGCATCGAGCGCTTCGCGAATGGCCGGGTCCAATGCGGGCTGCTGATAGTCGGCCAGCAACTTTTCGACCCGCGCGGTGGCAAGGCTCTGGGTGTCGCGCGCGCCTTCGTCCGACCATGTCTCGAAGGGTTTGTAATCCAACAGATCCGACTTCCAAAAGGCATCGCGGAAATTACTCTGCGTATGGGCGCAGCCAAGGTAATGCCCCCCCGGCCCCACTTCGCGGATCGCGTCCATGGCCTGTGCGTTCACGTCGATCTCCACCCCACGGGCAAGGTGATGCAGCGTGCCCAGTTGATCCGCATCCATGACGAATTTCTCGAAAGAGGAAACAAGCCCCCCTTCCAGCCAGCCGCAGGCGTGCAGCATGAAGTTCACCCCCGAAAGCAGCCCCATGTTTAGACTGTTCGAGGTCTCGTAAGCCGCCTGCGCGTCGGGCAGTTTCGAGCCGGTGAAAGACCCGGCGCTGCGGTACGGCAGGTTGAGCCTGCGGGCCAGTTGCCCAGCGCCATAGGTAATATGCGCAGCCTCGGGCGTGCCGAATGTGGGCGCGCCCGAGTTCATGTCGATCGAGGTGACGAAAGCCCCCATGATCACCGGTGCCCCGGGGCGGACAAGCTGGCTATAGGCGATGCCCGCCAGCGTCTCGGCCAAGACCTGTGTCAGCGTGCCTGCCACGCTCACCGGAGCCATGGCGCCGCCCACGATGAAGGGTGAGATGATGCAGGCTTGGTTGTTCTCGGCATAGACCTTGAGCGCGCCCATCATCACATCGTCGAAAGTCATCGGCGAGTTGATGTTGATGAGCGAGGTCATCACCGTGTTTTCCTGCACGAAGTCCTTACCGAACAGAATACCGCACATATCGACGGAATCCTGCGCCCGGCTGGGTTCGGTCACCGATCCCATGAAGGGTTTGTCGCTCAGCGTCATATGGGCATGCAGCATATCGAGGTGACGTTTGTTCACCGGGATATCCGTCGGCTCGCATACCGTCCCCCCCGAATGATGCAGCCATTTCGACATATAGCCCAGTTTCACGAACTTCTCGAAATCCGCCATCGTGGCATAGCGGCGCCCTCCGGCCGCATCGCGAACGAAGGGCGGGCCATAAACGGGGGCGAGGACAAGGCTCCTCCCCCCGATCACCACATCCCGATCTCGGTTGCGTGCCACTTGGGTGATCGTTGACGGCGCGGTGGCGCAGAGCTTGCGGGCCAGACCCCGCGGGATGCGCACTCGCTCGCCCTGAACGTCCGCCCCAGCCTCACGCCAGAGCGCCAATGCCTCGGGGTTGTCGGGGAAGTTCACGCCGATCTCTTCCAGCACCGCGTCGGCGTTCTGTTCGATGATCTCCAGCGCCTCTTCGGTCAGCACTTCGAAGTTCGGGATATTCCGCTCGATATAGCGCGCTGTCTCGAAAGAGACGGCTGTGCGTGCCGCGCGTCTTGCCGCACCGCCACCGCCGCGTGCCCGTCGTGCTGATTCCGCCATTGCTCTATCCTTCCCGCAAGTCTTGGCCCGTCACTACCCCATTCCCGGCAGGCGCTTCGCGCGGATAACGCCCCCTAGCGGCAAAAAGCGACATCGCGTGCCGTCCCCGCGCCACTTGCGCGAATTAAACGCGGGCGGCACCGGTCTTCGGCTTGCTAGAGACTTGCCAGAGCGCGCGCGCGGGCCTAATCACAGCCCCATGACAGATATCACCCATGACCGCATTCTCATCATCGACTTCGGCAGCCAGGTCACGCAGCTTATCGCGCGTCGCCTGCGGGAGCTGAATGTCTTTTGCGAAATCCACCCGTTCAACATGGTGGACGAAGCCTTCCTCAAGGAATTCGCGCCTAAGGCGGTGATCCTGTCGGGTGGCCCGTCCTCGGTGTTTGCTGAAGGTGCGCCGCGTCCGCCGCAGGCTGTGTTTGAACTGGGCGTGCCGATCCTTGGCATCTGCTATGGCCAGCAGGTGATGATGCATTGCCTTGGCGGCCATGTGGAGCGCGGCCATGGCACCGCTGAGTTCGGGCGGGCCTTTGTCACCCCCACGGGGCAACAGCTCGATCTGCTAGAGGGCTGGTTCGCCACCGACCGCGAACAGGTCTGGATGAGCCATGGTGACCACGTCAGCAAGATCGCCCCGGGGTTCGAGGTCTATGGCACCTCCCCCAACGCGCCCTTCGCCATCACCGCAGATATCGAGCGTCACTTCTATGCGGTGCAGTTTCACCCTGAGGTGCATCACACCCCCAACGGCCCGCGTCTTTACGAGAACTTCGTGCGTCTGGCGGGCTTCAAGGGCGACTGGACCATGAGCGCCTACCGCGAGGAAGCCATCGCCGCGATCCGCGAGCAGGTTGGCGACCAGAAGGTGATCTGTGGCCTCTCGGGTGGTGTCGACAGTTCCGTTGCCGCGGTGCTCATCCACGAGGCCATCGGCGACCAGCTCACCTGCGTCTTCGTCGACCACGGCCTGCTGCGCAAAGGTGAGGCCGAAGAGGTCGTCACCATGTTCCGCGACCACTACAACATGCCGCTGATCCACGCCGACGAGCAAGAGCTCTTCCTTGGCGAGTTGGAAGGCGTCAGCGACCCCGAGACCAAGCGCAAGATCATCGGCAAGCTCTTCATCGACGTGTTCCAGAAACATGCCAAGGAAGTGGGCGATGCGACCTTCCTTGCCCAAGGCACGCTCTACCCGGACGTGATCGAAAGCGTCTCTTTCTCCGGCGGTCCCTCGGTCACCATCAAGAGCCACCACAATGTCGGCGGCCTACCTGAGAAGATGGGCCTGAAACTGGTCGAGCCGCTGCGCGAGCTTTTCAAGGACGAGGTGCGCGAACTGGGCCGTGAGCTGGGCCTGCCGCCGTCCTTCATTGGCCGTCACCCCTTCCCCGGTCCGGGTCTTGCGATCCGCTGCCCCGGTGAGATTACCCGCGAGAAGCTCGACATCCTGCGCGAGGCCGATGCGGTCTATATCGACCAGATCCGCCGCCATGGCCTGTACGACGACATCTGGCAAGCCTTCGTGGCGATCCTGCCGGTGCGCACCGTGGGCGTGATGGGCGATGGCCGCACCTATGACTTCGCCTGCGCCCTGCGTGCGGTGACCTCGGTGGATGGGATGACGGCGGATTACTTCCCCTTCTCGCATGATTTCCTTGGCGAGACCGCCACACGGATCATCAATGAGGTGCCGGGTATCAACCGCGTGACCTATGACATCACTTCGAAACCTCCGGGCACCATCGAGTGGGAATAAAATGCGTGTGGCCCTGACCGGCCACCTTCGCTGCGCCACCCGGGCCGAGGCGGACCGGGTGCGCGCAGGACTTGACGCGCATCTGCGTCTCACCCGGGCCGAGCCGGGCTGCCTTCACTTCGACGTGACCCCGACCTACGATCCCCTTGTCTGGCAGGTCGCGGAGCTTTTTACCGACCGCGCGGCCTTCGCGGCACATCGAGCCCGTGCCGCAGCATCGGACTGGGCGAGGCTTACCGCCGAGATCGCCCGCGACTACCGGATTACCGAGAACTCATGAGCCCCACCTTCCGCGCCGCACTCTGGATGATCGGCTCCATCGGGTCATTCTCCACCATGGCCGTGGCGGGGCGCGAACTCTCGGCGCGGTTCGACACTTTCGAAGTGATGCTCTACCGCAGCGTGATTGGCGTGATCATCGTCCTGTCGCTTGCCTGGGCCACGGGCGCGTGGCGGCAAATCAACACCCGCAACTTTGGCCTGCAATTGCTGCGCAACCTTGCGCATTTCACCGGGCAGAACCTGTGGTTCCTCGCCGTGTCGCTGATCCCGCTGGCGCAGGTCTTCGCCTTGGAGTTCACATCGCCCCTATGGGTCATCGTCCTGTCGATTTTCCTGCTGGGCGAACGGCTGACCGCGACACGGGCGCTGGCCGCCGTACTGGGGTTCATCGGCATCCTGATCGTGGCGCGCCCCGATATCGGCAATCTCAACACAGGCATTCTGGCGGCGGCGGGCTGTGCCGTCTTCTTTGCCCTGACCAATGTGCTGACCAAACGGCTGACGCGGACCCAAGGGATCACCACGATCCTCTTCTATCTCACCACGCTGCAACTGCTGTTCGGCCTGATCGCGGCAGGCTACGATGGCGATATCGCCAGCCCCACGGCTGAGACGATGCCCTTCCTGTTGCTGGTCGGCGCCTGCGGCTTGCTTGCGCATTACTGCCTGACCAACGCGCTGAGCCTCGCTCCCGCGACCGTGGTGGTGCCGATTGATTTCGTGCGCCTTCCGGCCATCGCCGTGGTCGGAATGCTGCTCTATGCCGAAGCGCTGGATATCTGGGTCTTTGTCGGGGCCGCGATCATCTTTGCGGGCAACTATCTCAACATCTGGTTTGAGACCCGCAAAGCACACCCCAGGTAATGTTTGCCCAGATTTCAACCTGACCCAAGGTCAGCGATTGACGCAAACGGCAGCAATCCGCTTAGATCACTTCCAAGCTGTGCCGGGGAGGAACCGCACAGAACTCTTGGGAGGAAAGCAAATGAAAACCTATTTCTTGGCAATTCCGGCACTGTTGGCATCTACGGCAATCGTTCACGCTGGCGGCATCGATCGGTCGGGCCAATCCATCAACGCCCTGTTTGAAAGCGGCCGCTATGCGGAGTTCAGCTTTGGGCATATTTCGCCCGACACTTCGGGCACATCCGTCGCGGGCCTTGGCAGCCGGGATTCGGGCAATGCCACCGAAAGCTACATGCAATTCGGGGCCGCCTATAAGGCCGACATCAACGACAAACTGTCCTATGCGATCATCTATGACCAGCCTTTCGGCGCGGATGTCGATTACCCTACGGGCACAGGCTACTACGCTCAGGGCGCGCAGGCCGATCTTGATGCGCATGCGCTGACCGGCCTGCTGCGCTACCGCATGAACGAAAACTTCAGCGTTCACGGCGGTCTGCGCGTGCAAACCATCGAAGCAACCGCTGCGGTGCCCTTCGTTGGCGGCTATACGGTAAACGGCGAGCGTGACACCGGCGTCGGCTATGTTGCGGGTGTCGCCTATGAGCGCCCCGACATCGCCATGCGCGTCGCGCTGACCTACAATTCCAGCATCGACCACGATGTCGACACGACCGAATTCGGCGCCGCGATGAGCACCACCGAAATCGAAACACCGCAATCGGTGAACCTTGATTTCCAGACCGGCATCGCCGCCGACACGCTGCTCTTCGGTGGTATCCGCTGGGTCGATTGGTCGTCGTTCGACATCACCCCGGCCCAATACCAAGGCGCGACCGGTGGCTCGCTCGTCAGCTACGAAGATGACGTTTTCACCTACTCGCTCGGCGTGGGCCGTCGCCTGAATGACAACTGGTCGGTCTCGGCTTCCGTCGGCTATGAGAAGTCCAACGGCGGGTTCGCCTCCAACCTCGGGCCGACCGATGGCAACAAGAGCCTTGCTCTGGCCGCCGTCTATACCCGCGACAACATGAAGATCACCACCGGCGTGCGCTACGTCAACATCGGCGACGCGCAGACCGCGATCCCGGGCTTCGCCCCGGCGGCGGACTTCGAAGACAATGATGCCGTGGCCTTTGGTGTGAAAGTGGGCTTCACCTTCTGATCCACACCAGACCTGTTAAGGTCACGCCGCCCGAGCCTCTCGGGCGGCGTTTTTTATGCATGCGCATCTTTCGGGTCGTGGCGCTCCGTGGAACAGCCTAAACCCAAGCCATGATCACACAGAAAACCATCCCCCCGCGCGCTTGGATCGAAATGGGCTGTCTCGCTCTGCTCTGGGGCGCGTCCTTTGTCGCCGTGCGGGTGGCCTTGGATGAGATCGGGCCGCTGACCTCGGTGGCGCACCGGGTGTTCTGGGCGATGCTGGTGCTTTGGGCCGCCGTCGCCGCCATGCGCCTGCCGCTGCCGCGCGAGCCGCGCATCTGGGCGGCCTTCCTGCTGATGGGGCTTTTGAACAATGTGATCCCCTTTTCGCTGATGGCATGGGGGCAATTGCACATCCCTTCGGGGCTGACCTCGATCCTCAATGCCGCCACCGCGATCTTTGGCGTGCTGGCCGCCGCGATCTTTCTGGCGGATGAGCGGATCACCCCGCGCAAGGCGATTGGCGTCGGCCTAGGCTTCGCGGGTGTCAGCACCGCCATCGGGCTGGAGAACCTCACGAATTTCGACCTTGGCAGCCTTGCGCAGCTTGCGGTGCTGGGCGGGGCGATGTCCTATGCCATGGCCGGTGTCTGCGCGCGCAAACTGCTGCCGGGCCAGCCGCCGCAACTGGCCGCCGCCGGGATGCTGACCGGAGCCACGCTGATCATGCTGCCGCTGGCATGGGTGGCGGAGGGGCCGCTGACGCTCAACCTCGCCCCGGCCACGCTTGCCGCCATCGCCTATTACGCGCTGGCCGCGACGGCGCTGGCCTATCTGCTCTATTACCGCGTGCTCGGCATGGCGGGCAGCAGCAATCTGATGTTGGTGACACTGCTGGTCGCCCCTGTGGCCATCCTGCTGGGCGCATGGCTGCGTGATGAGACCCTGCGCCCCGCCGCCTATGGCGGTTTCGCCCTTCTCGCACTCGGGCTTCTGGTGCTCGATGGCCGCATCTGGCGTCTGGTGAAACACTGGGGTACTCAGGGGAAACGAAGCACTTAACCTTGGTGACACATGCTCTACCCCACGGCTGACGATTGGCGCGCGGCGCCGCGGCGCAAAGTTCTGATCTTCGGCATGTCGGGCTTGGGCAAGACCCATCTCTCCAGCCTGCTGCGCGCCAGCGGGGATTGGTTTCACTACTCCATCGACTACCGCATCGGCACCCGCTATCTGGGCGAACTCATCGCCGACAACGCCAAGGCCGAGGCGATGAAAGTGCCCTTCCTGCGTGATCTGCTGCTCAGCGACAGCATCTACATCGGCTCGAACATCACCTTCGACAACCTGTCGCCCGTGGCCACATGGTTGGGCAAACCTGGCGACCCTTCGCGCGGCGGGCTGCCGATGGCGGAATACGCCAAACGGCAAGAGGCTTTCCGCCGGGCCGAGATCAACGCCCTTCAAGACACCGCCTATTTCGCCACCCGCGCCGAAGCGCTCTATGGCTATCCGCATTTCATCTGCGACACCGGTGGCTCGATCTGCGAATGGGTCGATCCCGAAGACCCGAACGACCCGCTGCTGCGGCAATTGGCTGAGGAATGCCTGCTGGTCTGGATCAAAGGCGACGAGGCCCATACCGAGGAACTCATCCGCCGCTTTGACAAAGCGCCCAAACCGATGGCCTATCAGCCCGAATTCCTCGCCCGGGCATGGGCCGACTATTTGGCCGAAAAGAACATCACCGAAGACGCGGTGAACCCCGACGATTTCATCCGCTGGACCTATGCCGCCGCCCTGTCGCACCGCCAACCGCGCTATGCGGCGATGTCGAAATGGGGGGTCACCATCACCCCCGCTGACATCGACGCGCTGAAAGCGCCCGACGACTTTACCGATCTCATCGCCCGCCACCTGCCCGCGGGCGGTTGAACCCGCCCCGCCCAAGATTATCTGACTGCACTGGCTACCCCTGAAAGACCTGTCTCATGCCCATCAAGATCCCCTCCCGCCTGCCTGCCTTCGACGTTCTGCGCAACGAAGGGGTCATGGTGCTGGATGAGGAACTGGCATCGCGGCAAGACATCCGCCCGCTGCGCATCGCCCTGCTGAACCTGATGCCCAAGAAAATCCAGACAGAGAACCAGTTTGCCCGGCTGATCGGTGCCACCCCCCTGCAGATCGAACTGAGCCTCATCCGCATGTCCGATCACCAGGCCCGCAACACCGCCGCCGAACATATGGAAAGCTTCTACCGCCCCTTTGAAGAGATGAAGGCCGAGAAGTTCGACGGGCTGATCATCACCGGCGCACCGATCGAACATCTCGACTTTAACGAGGTGACCTATTGGGATGAGCTGCGCGAGGTGATGGAATGGACCCAGACCAACATCCACTCCACCTTTGGCGTCTGCTGGGGCGGCATGGCGATGATTAACCACTTCCATGGCGTCAAAAAACACATGCTGAGTGAAAAGGCTTTCGGCTGTTTCCGGCACCGCAACCTCGCGCCCGCCTCGCCCTATCTGCGCGGCTTTTCGGATGATTGCACCGTGCCCGTCTCGCGCTGGACCGAGATGCGGCAAGACGAGGTTGACGCGCGTCCCGGCCTCACCACGCTTCTGGGCAGTGATGAGGTCGGCCCATGTCTGATCGAAGACCCCGCGCACCGCGCGCTCTATGTCTTTAACCATTTTGAATACGACCGCGACACGCTTAAGCAAGAGTATGACCGCGATGTCGAGAATGGCGTGCCGATCAACGTGCCCTGCAACTACTACCCCGAGGATGACCCCTCGCGCACGCCCGTGAACCGCTGGCGCAGCCATGCGCATCTGCTTTACGGCAATTGGATCAACGAGATATACCAAACCACCCCCTTCGATATGAATGAGATCGGCCATTAAACTCCTGCTTGCCCTCCTCCTCGGGCTGGCGCTGCTCACCGCGCTTGTCCAGTGGCGCGCCGCGCGGCATGAGGCGCGGGCCGAGGCGAGCCATCCGCCCGAGGGTGAGATCATCACGGTGGACGGCCTGCCGGTCCATGCCAAGGTCATCGGCAGCGGGCCCGATCTGGTGTTGATCCACGGGGCCAGCGGCAATCTGCGCGACTTTACCCTTGGCTTCGCAAAGCGGCTGAGCGAGCGCTACCGCGTCATCATGTTCGACCGTCCGGGCATGGGCTATACCGCCCGCCTGCCCGGCGCGCGCGGGCCTTGGAACCCGCGCGGCGAATCCCCACAGGAACAGGCCGCACTCTTGCAGAAAGCGGCGGATCAACTGGGCGTCGAAAACCCCATCGTGCTGGGCCATTCCTTTGGCGGGGCCGTGGCGCTGGCTTGGGGGCTGCAACGCCCAGATGAGACCGCAGCACTGGTGCTGGTCTCTGCCGTGTCGGAGCCTTGGCCCGGCGGTCTGGGCTGGCTTTACAACGTCAGCGCCTCACGGCTGGGCGGCGCGCTCTTTATCCCTGCCGTCACCGCCTTTGTCCCCGACAGCGTGGTGCAAAGCAGCATCGCGGCGATTTTTGCCCCACAACAGCCGCCCGAAGGCTATGCCGATCACATCGGCACGGGCCTCACCCTGCGCCGCAGCGCCAGCCGCGCCAATGCGCAACAGGTTCACCAGCTTCGCCCGCATGTGGTTGAAATGGCAGCACAATATGACCGGCTGACCCTGCCGGTCGAGATCCTTCACGGCGATGCCGATACCATCGTGCCCATGCATATCCACGCCGAGGAACTGATCAAAGACCTCCCCAATGGCGCCCTAACCCGCCTGCCCGGCATGGGCCATATGCCCCATCACGCCGACCCGCAGGCGGTGGTCGAAGCCATCGACCGCGCCGCCCTGCGTGCCGGTTTGCGTTAAGCGCCTTAACATCCCATATTGAAACAAGAACAACCCGCGAGGAGCGCCCATGGACCTGCCCTTTGACGGCGCGATCAGCGCCTTTTTCGAGACTGACGCCCCCGAGGACATCCGCCAAGCGATCCAACGGGCCGATAAGGACGATATCCTGTCGCCCAGTTACCCGCATGACGAACGTCTGTCGCGCAAGACCTATGAGCGTGACTACGAGCGGCTTCAGATCGAAATGGTCAAACTGCAATCATGGGTGCGCGAAACCGGGCAGCGCGTCGTCATGGTTTTCGAGGGGCGCGACGCCGCTGGCAAAGGCGGCACGATCCGCCGTATGCGCGAGAACCTCAGCCCGCGATCCGCGCGGGTGGTCGCCCTGTCGAAACCCACCGAGACCGAGCAGGGCGAGTGGTATTTTCAGCGCTATACCAAACACCTGCCCACGGCGGGCGAGATGGTTTTCTATGATCGCTCTTGGTACAATCGCGGGGTGGTGGAAAAGGTTTTTGACTTCTGCACCCCCGAACAGCGCGCGCATTTCTTTGAACAGGTCACCCCGTTCGAACAAATGCTCGTCGAAGACGGTATTCACCTGATTAAGTTCTGGCTCAACGTGGGCCGGGCCGAGCAGCTGCGCCGCATGTTGTCGCGCGAATCCGATCCGCTGAAACAGTGGAAGCTGAGCCCCATCGACGTTAAAGGTCTCGCGAAATGGGAGGAGTATTCCGCCGCCATCGCCGAGACGCTGATGCGCAGCCATACGGATGAAACCCCTTGGACGGTGATCCGCTCCGACGACAAACGCCGCGCCCGTCTCGCGGCCATGCGCCACCTGCTCCACCGTTTCGACTATCCTCAGAAAGACGCCAAGGCGATCGGCAAGATCGACGATGAGATCTGCGGCGGGCCGGACATCTGGGATGCCTAAGCGCGGCTACCATCACGGCAACCTGCGCCAAGCGCTGATCGACGCGGCGCTCGAGTTGATCGAGCAGCGCGGCCCCACGGGTTTCACCCTCTCCGAGGCGGCCAAAAGCGCGGGCGTCACCCCGGCGGCGGTCTATCGCCATTTCGAGGGCCGCGAAGACCTGATCGCCGAGGCCGCGCATCAAGGCTATGATATCTTTGCCGATTTGATGGAATTTGCCTATCAGTCCGGCCAGCCCTCGGCGCTTAAAGCCTTTGAGGCGACGGGCCGCGCCTATCTCGCCTTCGCCCGCAAACATCCCGGTCATTACATCGCAATGTTCGAATCCGGCATCTCGGTCAACCGCACGCCGGAACTGGCCCATGCCGCCAACCGCGCCAATGCGGTGCTGGAACGCGCGGCAACTGACCTCAGCCAGCATATCCCGGCGGACAAACGCCCACCCGCCTCGATGTTCTCGGCCCATATCTGGGCGATGAGCCACGGCGTGGTCGAACTGTTTGCCCGAAACTCGCCCGGGCGCGCTTCACCCTTCCCGCCCGATGACCTGCTGGAAACCGGGATCGGGATTTACCTGCGCGGGCTGGGCTTGGTCAGCCCTGACGAATGAGGTCGGCGGCCCTTAGGCCGCCACTTTCATCTCCTGCAAAACATCCGCCGCAATCTCGAACGAGCGCAGCCTTGCGCTGTGATCGTGGATCTGCCCGGTCAGGATCACCTCATCGGGGCGGTGCTGTGCGATCAGCGTCTCAAGCTGGCGTTTCACCGTCTCAGGGTTGCCCACGGCAGAGATGCGCAGCGCGTGGTCGACCCCTTGGCGCAGGCCCGCGCCGATCTCGGCGTCGATGTCACGCACCGGGGCCGGCAGCTTGCCGGGACGGCCTGTGCGCAGACGGGCAAATGCCTGCTGCATGGTGGTCCGCAGATAAGCGCCCTCCTCATCCGTGTCGGCGGCAAAGACGTTCACCGCCAGCATGAAACGCGGCTTCGGGCAGGCTTCGGACGGTTTGAAATCCCGGCGGTAGATCGCCGTGGCCTCTTCCAACGCATCCGGCGCGAAATGCGAGGCAAAGGCATAGGGCAGCCCGAAATGCGCTGCCAGTTGCGCGCCATAGAGCGAAGAACCGAGGATCCAGATCGGCACATGCGTCCCCTCACCCGGATGGGCGCGGACCGGCGCGCGGGGATCGGGGGCGCCCAGATAGGCCATCAACTCGGCCACGTCATCGGGAAACTGGTCGCCCGCGCTCATGCCCCGGCGCATCGCGCGCATCACCGCCTGATCTCCGCCCGGCGCGCGGCCCAGCCCCAGATCGATCCGGTCGCCATGAATCGCCGCCAGCGTGCCGAACTGTTCGGCAATGGCCAAGGGCGCATGGTTGGGCAGCATCACCCCGCCTGCGCCGACGCGAATCTCTTTCGTGTGATCCGCCACATGCCCCAGCAGAACCGAGGTCGCCGCCGAAGCGATGCCGGGCATGTTGTGATGCTCCGCCATCCAAAACCGGTGATAGCCCTTGGCCTCGGCCAGTTGTGCCAAAGCAACGGAATTGGCGATGGCGGTGGGGGTGTCCGACCCTTCGGGCACGGGCGCAAGGTCGAGAACTGAATACTGCATGACTGTCTCCTGTGTTGGGACCGATATAGGCAGGCACAGCCCCGCCCGGAACCACGTCGCCCCAGAAAAACCAACGGCTTGGGCGAAATTTCCGTCGATCACAATGTTATGTTCTAACGCATGCCAGATATGCGCAATCGGGCCTTGCCGCCCCCGGTGAGCGCCCTATCCCAGAAGCCTTCACAACCGACCTCGCCAGTCGCAGACAAGCCACGGTCCAAAACTAGGCAAATGCCATGAATATCAAACATCTTATCGGGTTCGGCCTTACCGCCGGGCTGCTCTCTTCTGCTGCCTATGCGCAGGAAAACGTCACCACCGGTTTCGACCCGGTCATCGAAGACCGCAGCATGACCTCCATGGTTGGCTGGACCGCTGGCGTCTCTGCCGCGACACGGTTCAACACGTCGGATGACTTCGATCACCTTGAGAACGAAGTCGAAGGCTTCGTCGAGCTGACCTACGGCGGCTTCCACACCGGACTGAGCGCAACATCGCTTTACCAAGACCCCACCGATGACGTCGAATTCGAAGCGAACCTCGGCTACGGCGCGGAATTCGGTCAAGGCCTGAGTTGGGATCTGACCTATGGCTACATCTGGCTGAACGATTCCAAAGATCACAGCGAAGAGATCACAGCGAAGAGATCACAGCGACGCTGGGCTTCCCCATCGGGCGTGACGCCTCGGGCGCATTCGCCGTGATCATCGACCCCGACACTGGCGAAAGCGATCAGGAAGTCGCGTTTGAAGCGCCCCTGTCCGAGCGTTGGACCGCCGTTGGCCTCATCGGCAACAGCGACCGCGACGACAACATCTATGCCGAAGCCGGTGCCGTTTATGACTTCGGCGATGGCGTCTCCTTCGAAGCGCTCTACGAAGACACCAACGATGGCGACGGCGTGTTGGGCTTCACCGTAAGCTACGAAATCGGCGGCTGAGCCGCTTTAGGATCAGAAGCGATCCGACCCTAAGGCCGTTGCGGGAGACCGCGGCGGCCTTTCTCATGTGCCGCGGCCAGCCATGCCCACCGCAACGAAAAAGGGCCACCCCAAAGGGCAGCCCTTTCGCAGAATATGACCGGTAAGCTTAACGCTTGGAGAACTGGAAGCTCCGGCGCGCTTTGGCCTTACCGTATTTCTTACGCTCGACGACACGGCTGTCGCGGGTCAGGAAGCCTGCCGCTTTCAGCGCACCGCGCAGGGAGGGATCGTAGAGTTGCAGCGCTTTGGAGATGCCGTGCTTGACCGCGCCCGCTTGACCGGACAGACCGCCGCCTTTGACAGTCGCGATCACGTCGAACTGGCCTTCGGTGTTGGTGATGCCGAAAGGCTGGGCGAGGATCAGCTGCTGCACGGGGCGCGCGAAGTATTCGTTCTGCGGCTTGCCGTTCACGATGACCTTGCCGGAGCCCGGCTTGATCCAAACGCGGGCGACCGCGTCTTTACGCTTGCCGGTGGCATAGGCGCGGCCCAGTTCGTCACGAACCGGCTCACGGGGGGTCACTTCGGTCTCGGTGCCCTGCACGCCGCCGATGTTGTCGGTCACGGCTGCTTCCAGACCGTCGAGGGATTTGATTTCGTCAGCCATGCTCATGCACTCCGCGTGTTTTTCTTGTTCAAGGATTTGACATCCAGAACTTCGGGGCTCTGCGCCTCATGGGGGTGTTCGCTACCTGCATAGACGCGCAGGTTGGTCATGATCTGGCGGCTCAGGCGGTTGCCGGGCAGCATGCGCTTGACCGCTTGGGTCACAACACGCTCAGGATGCGCGCCTTCGAGGATCTGTGCCTTGGTGCGCGATTTGATGCCACCGGGGTGGCCGGTGTGCCAGTAGAAGTGCTCTTCGCGCTTCTTGCCGGTCATCTGCACCTTGTCGGCGTTGATGACGATCACGTTATCGCCGCAATCCATATGCGGCGTGAAGGACGGCTTGTGCTTGCCGCGCAGGCGCATGGCAACGATCGAGGCGAGACGGCCCAGCACGACGCCTTCGGCGTCGATGATGATCCATTTCTTGTCGATATCTGCCGGTGTCGCAGAAAAGGTTTTCATGGATGAATTCCCGTTTGAGGTTGGTCGGAACGAGGATTCCCCGCCCGGTGTCTGATGGAGGCGTTATAAACCTCTGCATCGCCGGGTCAAGCGCAGCAATCTCTGATTTTTCTAGCCAAAACAATGCGTTGTGATTTAGGTATAATAATACCCCATATTTCTACACGCTGATCTGCTCCGGTGGATTGTCGAGAAGGCAGCGCAGCCGCTGCATCGCCGCCTCGAAAGAGCGCAGGGAGACATGGGCGTTCACCGCGATGCGCACCGCATGAGGCGCGCGGCCATCGCGCAGGGCGAATTCATCGGCAGAGCGGATCTGCACGCCCTGCGCCTCTGCCGCGCGGCAGAACCCGGCGGCCCGCCACCCCGGCGGCAGTTGCAGCCAGAGGAAGGGCACATCGCGCGACCATTCCAAATCGTGGCCGCCCAGATGGTTCACCGCCACTTCGACATATTCCGCCAGTCTTTCGCGAATATCCGCGCAGATCGCCTTGAGCCGCGGGTCGGTCAGGAGGATCCGCGTCGCCTCGGCCAAGGGCCGGGCAAGGCCGAAATACCCGTATTCCGCCACCCGCCGCAGATCCGCCGAGCGCCCCGCCGGGGCCAGCGCAAAGCCGACGCGCAGGGCGGGCGTCAATTCCTTTGAGATCGAAGAGACATGCCAGACATGTTCCGGCCAGAGCGAGCGATAGCTCGGCGCGCGGGCGAGCCCCATGCGGTAGCAATCATCCTCCAGGATCTCCAACCCATGCCGTTTGGCAACTTTTAACAGCGCGCGCCGCCGCTCAAGGCTGGTGTGGCTGCCGGTGGGGTTATGCACCTCTGGCGTCGTGCAAAAGACCTGCGCCCCGCTGTCGCGCGCAGCTTTGTCCAGCGCCTCAGGCAGAACGCCGTGTGCGTCCATTGCCACGCCGACCACCTCGGCGCGCAGCACCTCCGCCGCGCGGCGAAACCCGGCGTAGGAGAGGTCTTCGACCAGCATCACCGGCTTTGGTCCTGAAAGGATCGCTTGCAGTACCAATACAATCCCACTCTGCCCGCCGTGCGAAAGCACGACGTCTCGTTCGTTCAACGGCCCGAGCGCGAGATGCGACAGCCAGTCGACCACCGCCTGCCGCACCGGGGCATAGGCGTCACGGGTGGGATAATTCATCAGGTCTTCGCCCGGCACATCCGCCACCTGCCGCAGGGCGCTGCGGATCAGCGCCACCTGCCCCATGTCCGGCAGCCGCGGACTAAAGAGGCTGACCGCATCGGTGTCGGCGACCTCCAACTCCTTGATCCAGCTGTCCTGTTCGCGGTTCCAGACATCCTCACGAATGGCCGCCTGCGGCGGGGCAACAAAGGTGCCACGGCCCACCTCGGCCTCCAACAGACCCTCATCGGTGAGGATGGTATAGGCCCGCGCCACGGTGCCGGGAGTGATCCCCAATTGCCACGCCAGTTCTCGCACCGGCGGCAGCTTATCCCCCACCGCCAGAGCGCCGGAGTTGATCCCCTGCCGGATGGTCAGCGCGACGAGCTTGTACTTCGGCCCCTGCCCCTCGGCCAACTCTGGCTGCCAAATTGTACCCATTACAATATTCCTGTGGTCAAATTGTATCGCGCTTTGTACCGTTGCACCTGTAGATATTCTACACTTTGTGTCAATACAATTTCGTCAATACAAATTCAAGGAGTTCCCCCATGACACAGGCACGCCCCCTTACCGCTGATGCAATGACATTGATGACATACCGCGCCCTGCCGGTCCCTGCGGTGATTGCGCTGCGCTTTGCGGCGGTCGTGACCACATGGGCGGCCCGCCGACGCACCCGGATCGCGCTTGCCGCGCTCGAACCTTGGGAGCTTGAAGATGCGGGACTTACACCGGAACAAGCCTCAGCCGAGGCTTCCCGCGTGTTCTGGCAGGCGTAGCTTCCCTGTGGCGGCTGCCAGACCTCTTCCTCGGGCCGGGTTTTCCCGGCCCTTTTTTGTGGCCTCTGAGAATTCCTCGGCCCGGAATCAAGCAGCAGGCGCCGGGCCATCGCCTGCCCATCTTGGCGGGCTGGCGATTTGGTGAGGCTGGGCGCTTCTGCGATAAGGCGCATCACGGCTGCGCCCTAAAGTGGCATGGACCAGCGTCGCAATCGCCACCCCACGGTCAGGCGCTGGCCCTAAACTCTGCCCCTCACCCCATTGACGCAGGCGGAATCGCATAGGTCAGCCCGGCCCGCGCCACCGGCTTGTCCGACCCTTCGGAATAGATCAACACATCCGTCACCGACAGCTGCCGCCCCAGCTTCAGCAGCTTGGCATGGGCCACCAGCGGCACATCCGCCAAGGGTTTGCGCATGAAATCTATCGAGCAATTCGTCGTCACCGCCAACGCCTTGGGACCGATCATCGCCAGCGTCACCAGATAGGCCGAGACATCCGCAAGCGCGAACATCGACGGCCCCGAAACGGTGCCTCCGGGGCGCAGGTGGCGACGGCTGGTCAACAGACGCATGGTGATCTCGTTCTCGGCCACATGATCCACGGCGAAATCATCCGCCACCTGATCGAACACCTCCCGCATGAAGGCTTCCAACGCCTCCGCATCCATCACCACGGCCATACTTGTCCTCCCTGCTGTCCTCGGCGTAACGTTGGCGCGATCAACCGGGGAGGGCAAGGTGGCAATTCTTGACGTTACGGCACGCGGGCCGGTGACCCACCTGCGCATGAACGCCCCCGAGCGGCTGAACGCGCTGTCGGATGAAATGCTGGCCGCCCTGCACGCGCGTTTCGACCAATTGGCCCAAGACCGCACCACGCGGGTCATCATCCTGTCGGGCGCAGGCAAAGCCTTCTGCGCAGGGCACGATCTGCGCCAGATGACCGCCATGCGCCAAGCCGAAGACGGCGGAGCCGCCGCCTTCAAAGACCTTTTCGACCGCTGCGCCGCCCTGATGGCCCGCATCCAAAGCCTGCCGCAACCGGTCATCGCCCAAGTACACGGCATCGCCACCGCCGCGGGCTGCCAGCTTGTCGCCACCTGCGATCTGGCCATCGCCGCGGATGACTGCCGCTTTGGGGTCAACGGCGTGAACATCGGCCTCTTTTGCTCCACCCCCATGGTCGCCCTGACCCGCAGCATCCCGGGCAAACAGGCGTTCGAGATGCTCACCACCGGAGAGTTCATCTCCGCCCCCCGCGCCGCTGAACTGGGCCTGATCAACCGCGCCGTACCGCGCGACCAACTGGCCCAAGAGACCGAGGCGCTGGCCAAGAAGATCGCCGCCAAACTCGGCACCGCCGTCGCCCATGGCAAAGGTGCCTTCTACCAACAGATGCAGATGCCCACCGAACAGGCCTACGCCTTTACGGGCGAGGTCATGGTCCGCAACATGCTTGAGGCCGAAACGCGCGAAGGCATCGACGCCTTCTTGGAAAAACGCCGCCCCGATTGGCCCCAATGATTGTTTCCAAAACCGTCAGGCTTTGTTGCCACGCCGGGGCTGGCAAATCTGGCAAAATCACGGCATGGTTATGTTAGGGCTTAGAAACCCTGATGATTTTGGGTCGCCGCGGGCGGAAGGTCCCTCCGGGTCAGCCTCTCACTGACCGACCATTCCCGCAGCGGCGACCCCAAAACCATTCCTCTCCCGCAGCCTCATCGCGCCCTCTTGCCTGTTGCGTGCGACGCTGCCCTGCCCTACATCGCCCCCATGACAGATACATTGCACATCATCGGCGGCGGCATGGCCGGATCAGAGGCGGCTTGGCAAGCGGCGAACGCGGGCGTGAAGGTCGTGATCCACGAAATGCGCCCCAAGGTCGAAACCTTCGCCCACCAAACCGGGCTTCTGGGCGAGATGGTCTGCTCCAACTCCTTCCGCTCGGATGATGACGAACAGAACGCCGTGGGCCTGCTGCATTGGGAAATGCGCGCCGCCGATGGGCTGATCATGGCCTGCGCCGACAAGAACCGCCTGCCCGCAGGCGGCGCATTGGCGGTAGACCGCGACCCCTTCGCGCAGAGCGTCACGGACACGCTGCTCGCCCACCCCAATATCACCGTGGAATATGGCGAGATCACCGAACTGCCGCGCGATGGCAAATGGATCATCGCCACCGGTCCGCTGACCTCTGGCAAGCTCGCCGAAGCCATCGCGGCCGAGACCGGCGCCGAGGCGCTGGCCTTTTTCGACGCCATCGCGCCCATCGTCTATTACGACAGCATCGACATGTCCAAAGCCTGGATGCAGTCGCGCTATGACAAGGGCGAGACCGAGGAAGAGCGCACCGCCTACCTCAACTGCCCGATGGACAAAGAGCAATACGACGATTTCATCGACGCGCTGCTGGCCGCCGATAAAACCGAGTTCCGCGAGGGCGAAACCGCAGGCTATTTCGACGGCTGCCTGCCCATCGAAGTCATGGCCGAACGGGGCCGCGAAACCCTGCGCCACGGCCCGATGAAACCCGTGGGGCTGACCAATCCGCACCAGCCCGAGGTCAAGGCCCATGCCGTCGTGCAACTGCGCCGCGACAACAAACTGGGCACGCTTTACAATATCGTCGGCTTCCAAACCAAGATGAAGTACGGCGCGCAAACGAATGTTTTCAAACGCATTCCGGGGCTCGAAAATGCACGCTTCGCCCGCTTGGGCGGCATCCACCGGAACTCCTTCATCAACTCGCCGACACTGCTCGACGACCAGATGCGCCTGCGCAGCCGCGACAATATCCGCTTTGCGGGTCAGATCACCGGTGTCGAAGGCTATGTCGAAAGCGCCGCCATGGGCCTGCTGGCGGGCCGCATGGCCGCTGCTGAAATCAAAGGCGGCAGCCTGCCCACCCCGCCCGACAGCACCGCCATGGGCGCGCTGATCACCCATATCACCGGCGGCGCGGAGGCAAAGACCTTCCAGCCGATGAACGTGAACTTCGGCCTTTTCCCCCCGGTCGAAGGGCTGAAATCGGGCCGCCGGGGCCGCAAGGACCGCTACAAAGCCTATACCGATCGCGCAAAGGCCGATTGGCAGGCATGGCTTGATCAAGGTTAACGCGACCGGGGTTAACGCTGGATCCTTGCGCCCATCCCCCATATCCTAGGGGGATGACACAGCATTTCTTTGACAAGGCCTACGCGGCGCGGGACACGAAGGTGATCCGCAGCCTCTATGACGAATGGGCGCGCAGCTATGACGAGGACATCAAGGCGCAGGGCTACGCCACGCCCGACCGCGCCGCTGCCACGCTCGCCGAATTTCTCGACGACAAAGACCTGCCGATCTTTGATATCGGCTGCGGCACCGGGATGTCCGGCACGGCGCTGAAACAGGCGGGCTTCACCACCATTGACGGCGGCGATGTATCCGCCGCCATGCTGGCGGAAGCGCGCAGAAAAAGCATATACCGCAACCTGTTAGAACTCGACGTTGACGCCCCACTCCCCTTCGCGCCCGGCGCTTATGCCGCGATCAGCGCCATCGGCGTGATCGGCCCCGGTGCGGCCCCGATCACCCTTTTCGATACGCTGATGCATGGGTTAGCAAAGGGCGGTAAGTTGCTATTTTCGCTCAACGAAAAGGCACTGGAAGATCGCGGCGCTTTGGGCATGATCCACGAATGGACCGATTGCGGCGCGGCAATCCTCCTCTTTGCCGAGGAAGGGCCGCACCTGCCCGGGATCGACATGAAGTCTACCGTATATCTGATTGAAAAGAATTGACACTTACCACCAGATTCGCGCCATCCCCAACCGGGCCGCTGCACCTCGGCCACGCCTATTCCGCGCTTTTGGCCCATGATCTGGCACAGGCGGCAGGCGGCGATTTTCTGCTGCGGATCGAAGACATCGACCAATCCCGCGCGCGCGTTCATTGGGAGGCGCAGATCTACGAAGACCTTGCATGGCTCGGCATCGATTGGTCGCAACCTGTGCTGCGGCAATCGGATCGAATGGCGGCCTATCAAGCCGCCCTAGACGCCCTCTGGTCGCGCGGCCTGCTCTATGCCTGCACCTGCAACCGCCGCGACATCGCCGCCGCCACCAGCGCGCCGCAAGAGGGAGCTGAACCCGTCTATGGCCCCGATGGCCTCATCTATCCCGGCACCTGCCGCGCAGCAGGCCACCCCAAAGGCAGAGGCGCGCTGCGCCTCGATATGCGTAAGGCACTGGAAAAACTTGGGAATACCAGGCTAATCTTCACCGAAAACGGCCAGGGGCCGAATGCCGAAACCGGAAAGATCACCCTCTCGCCCGATCAGTTGATCGACACGGTCGGGGATGTGGTCTTGGCCCGCCGCGACATGGGCACGTCCTATCACCTCTCCGTCGTACTCGACGACGCCGCGCAGGGGGTGTCGCTGGTCCCACGCGGGGCCGATCTGTTCGAGGCGACCTACATTCATGTGGTGCTACAGGCGCTGCTGGACCTGCCCACGCCGCTGTATCATCATCACCGCTTGATCCGCGACGACAGCGGCAAACGACTGGCCAAACGCGATGACGCCCGCGCCATCGCGCTCTATCGCGAGAACGGCACCACACCCGAAGAAATTCGTGAAATCGTCGGACTTTAGCGCGCGGTCTTAATCCATTGCCTTCATCAGTTCGACTTCTTCACCGTCTTGAATGCCGGTGTAGAAACAGCTTCGCCGCCCGGTGTGACAGGCCGGCCCGGTCTGATTGACCATCACCAATAGGCAATCCCGGTCACAGTCGACACGCATCTCGACGAGCTTTTGCACATTACCGCTGGTTTCGCCCTTGACCCAGAACGCTTGCCGCGAGCGACTCCAATAGGTGACCTTGCCGCTCTCAAGGCTGCGCGCAATGCTCTCGGCGCTCATCCACGCGAGCATCAGCACCTCGTGGGTCTCGGCGTCCTGCGCGATGGCCGGGATCAGACCCGCTTCGTTGAACTGAAGGCTTGCAGGATCAAATGTCATCGGGCACCTCGTCGAAATATTTGCATCTGTCTCTGCGGCGCTTATGTAGGGTTTCAGCACGAAAAGGAACAGCCCATGTCGGATGAGACGGACCTCATCAAGCTCTACTCCGCGCGCATTCTCGCACTCGCGGCCGAGATCCCCCACTTGGGCCGAATGCAAGCGCCGCAGGCCAGCGTGAAGCGCCGCTCTCCGCTTTGTGGCTCAACCGTGACAGTCGATGTGCGGGTTAAGGATGGGCATCTGGTCGAGATGAAGCAGGACGTGAAAGCCTGCGCTCTGGGGCAGGCCGCCGCCGCCGTGGTGGGCGATGCCGCCCCCGGCAGGTCGCTTGCGCAGATCACAACCGCCCGCGATCAACTGCGCGCCATGCTCAAGGGCGAAGGCCCGGTGCCGGATGCCCCCTTTGACGGTTTCGAAGTGCTGACCCCCGCCACGGCCTATAAAAACCGCCATGCCTCTATCATGCTTAGCATCGAAGCCTTGACGGAGGCGATGCAAGAGGCCGAGGCACCTGCGGACGCGGGCGAACGCTGATCGCCGCCAGTCTCTACAACGCTCCCCCTGAAAGCCAAAAAAACGCCGCACATCCTGCGAAGGATGGCGGCGTCAGTCGGCGTGCCTCATGTGGGACCCGCTTTGCCGAAACCCGACGCGGACAGGCAAGTCGGCGCATCAAATTGGGACGGATGCAGCGGCAAAGCGGCATGAGAGCCTTGGCAGAACTCAGATAAAGGCGGGCAGATGCAGACCTACCACCAACATCACGATCAAAGCGGCGGCCCCTGCTGCATCTTGCAACAACGTGGCCTGTGACCTGACGGCGATAGATTTCAGGGCAGTGTAAGTCATCATCAGTACCTCCTTATCTGTGTTGCCTCTTTGTTCTCACTTCTTCACCCGCAAGTAAAGAACTTTTTGAGAACATCCGCGAACATAAAGAGTCTATATGCGCTAACCCACTGTTATCAAACGGATCGCCTCGTCCTGCCGCATGAGCCACAAAAGCACCCTCACGGCCTTGCCGCGCGGCCCTTCGAGGCGGGGGTCATCGACCAAAAGCTTACGGGCATCCGATTGCGCCACCGCCATCAGGCCCGCCTGACGCTCTAGGTCCGCCACGCGGAAACGCGGCACGCCGGACTGCGCGGTGCCGATCAAATCCCCCGTACCGCGCATCTGCAGGTCGGTTTCGGCGATGACAAACCCGTCCTCGGATTCGCGCAGCACCTCAAGCCGCTGGCGGCCCGTCTCGCTCACCGGCGCTTGATACATCAAAAGGCAGGTCGAGGCGCCTGAGCCGCGACCGACCCGACCCCGCAACTGGTGTAGCTGCGCGAGACCGAAAATCTCGGCCCGCTCCACCACCATGATCGTCGCATTGGGCACGTCAACGCCGACTTCGATCACCGTGGTGGCGACCAGCACTTTGGTCTCCCCCGTTTGGAAGGCGCGCATGGCGGCGTCCTTCTCGGCGGGCGGCATCTGGCCGTGGACCAGCCCGACAACGCCCTCGCCCAGAGCGGCACGCAGACGTTTGAACCGGTCCTCCGCCGCCGTAAGATCGCTGACCTCGCTTTCCTCCACCAGCGGACACACCCAGTAGCACTGCCGCCCCTCGCCGATCGCATGGCGCATCCGATCAATGACCTCATCCATCCGTGAGGTCGAGACGAGCGCGGTGCGAATGGGCTGCCGCCCGGGGGGCTTTTCGTCGAGGATCGACACATCCATATCGCCGTATTGCGCCAGCGCCAGACTGCGCGGGATCGGCGTGGCGGTCATCACCAAAACATCGGCGAGCTTCCCCTTGCGGCCCAGTTCCAGCCGCTGCCGCACGCCGAAACGGTGCTGTTCGTCAACCACGGCAAGGCGCAGATCGGCAAAGCTGACATCGGCCTGAAAGACCGCATGGGTGCCGACGAGGATTTGGATATCGCCGCGTTCCAGCGCCGCGAGCTTGGCCCGACGCTCGCCCCCCTTGTCGCGCCCGGTGAGCAGTTCCAGCACAACGCCCGCCTGTTCCGCCAGCGGTTGAAGCCCCATAAGGTGCTGACGGGCAAGGATTTCCGTCGGTGCCATCAGCACCGCTTGTCCTCCCGCCTCAACCGCGCGCAAGAGCGCCATGAAGGCCACGAGCGTCTTGCCCGCCCCCACATCGCCCTGCAACAGGCGGTTCATCCGGGTCTCACGGCCCATGTCGGCGGTGATCTCTTCGATCGCGCGCTGCTGCGCGCCGGTGGGGCGGTAAGGCAAGGACGACAGCACCTTTTGCTGCAGCCGCCCGTCGCCCCGGTTCGCCCGCCCCATTTTGCGCCGCTCATTCTGTCGCGCCAATGCCAATGTGACTTGATGGGCGAAAAGCTCATCATAGGCCAACCGCTCGCGGGCGGGCGCGGTGGCGGTCAGGTCTTCGGCCTTCTGCGGATCATGGGCGGCCCCTGCGGCGGCGGCGAAATCGGGCCAACCGGCCTGCGCCACCTGCCCCGGATCGGCCCATTCGGCCACCACCGGCAGCCGTTTCAACGCACCGCGGGTGGCCTTGTACATCAGTTTCTGCGTCAGCCCGGAGGTCAGCGGGTAGACCGGTTCGAAATCGGGAATGCTGCTGGCCTGATCCTCCGGCACCGCGAAATCGGGGTGGACCATCTGCGCCATCCCGTCGAAAAACTCCACCCGGCCCGAGACGATGCGGCGGCTGCCTTCGGGCAAGTGCCGCTGCCAGTAATCACCCCGCGCGTGGAAATAGACCAGTTGAAAACTGGTCTGCGCGTCTTCGACCATGATGCGATAGGCGCCACCCTTGTTGCGGGCCGGGCGATGCGCGCCAATGGTCACGGCGACGGTCAGCGTCGCGGGCAGATGGGCGTCCTTCACGCTGTCGCGCAGGCGGCGGTCGATGCCGGAATGCGGCAGGGTAAAGATCAGATCGCGCGGCGCTTCGATGCCCAATTGCCCCAGCAATTGCGCGGTCTTAGGCCCCACCCCTTCGAGCGTTTCCAGCCCGGCAAAAAGCGGGAAAAGCTGCTCCGGTCTGCCGCTCATTGGCCGTCGATCAGGGCCAGCCAGCCGTCTTCATCCAAGGTCTCGATCCCCAGTTCCGCGGCCTTCTTGGCCTTGGACCCGGCCCCCGGCCCGGCGACCAGAATGTCGGTCTTGCCGCTGACCGAGCCCGAAACCTTGGCCCCCAAACGCTCCGCCCGGGCCTTGGCCTCGGCACGGCTCATCTTCTCCAAAGTGCCGGTGAAGACGACCGTTTTGCCCGCCACGGGGCTGCCTTCGGTGTCGGGCCGCTCGGCAGGGACTACGGTCAAATGGGCCACCAGCCGGTCGATGGAGGCGCGCTCCGCCTCCTGCGCGAAGGCCGACACGAGCGACCCTGCCATGACGCTGCCCACCCCATCGACCCCAATCAGATCGTCCCAGGCCGGGCCGTCCAGCCCGCGCGCCTCGGCCATGGCGGCCTCGAAACTCTGCCAATCGCCGTAGTGCAGGGCGATCAGGTTCGACGCCGCCTCGCCCACATGGCGAATGCCCAAGGCAAAGATCAGCCGCGCCATCGGGATTTCGCGCCGATCTTCAATGGCTTGGAACAGGTTGTCGGCCGATTTCGGCCCCCAACCTTCGCGGTTTTTCAACTGCTGCACGCCGCTGCCGTAACGCTCTTTCAGAGTGAAGATATCCGCAGGCTCTGCAATCCAGCCGTCGTGGTAGAACTGTTCGACCTGTTTGGTCCCCAGACCGTCGATGTCAAAGGCTTTGCGGTTCACGAAATGGATCAGCTTTTCAACGGCTTGGGCCGGACAGATCAGCCCGCCGGTGCACCGCCGCACCGCATCGCCCGGCTCGCGGATCGCATCCGATCCGCATTCAGGGCAGGTTGTCGGAAAGACGAAAGGCGCCGCATCCTCGGGGCGTTTCGACAGGTCCACATCAGCCACTTTCGGGATCACATCGCCCGCGCGGTAGATCTGCACCCAGTCGCCGACGCGCACATCCTTGCCGCCGCGAATTTCGGCCCCCTTGCTGTCGAGCCCCTTGATGTAATCCTCATTGTGCAGCGTGGCGTTGGAGACGACGACACCGCCCACCGTGACCGGCTGCAGCCGCGCCACGGGAGACAATGCGCCGGTTCGCCCGACCTGAATGTCGATGGTCTCAAGCCGGGTCCATGCCAGTTCGGCGGCGAATTTATGGGCCACGGCCCAACGCGGGGTGGTCGAGCGGAAACCGAGCCGGTCCTGTAGGGCGAGGTCATCGACCTTGTAGACCACGCCGTCGATGTCATAGCCAAGGGTGGCGCGCTGCGCCTCGATCGTCTCGTAATGGGCGACCATTTCGCCCGGCCCCTCGCAGAGCGCGGTCAGAGGGTTGGTCGAAAACCCCAGTTCCGCCAAACGGTCGATGGCCGCCTTTTGGGTGTCGGCCAGGGGGGCCGAAAGCGCGCCCCAGGCATAGGCGAAGAACCGCAGGGGCCGCGCGCGGGTGATTTCGGGGTCCAATTGGCGCAGCGATCCGGCGGCGGCGTTGCGTGGGTTGGCAAAGGTCTTGCCGCCCCTTTCGGCCTGCCGCGCGTTCAGGGCCGTAAAATCGGCGTGGCTCATATAGACCTCGCCGCGCACCTCCAGCAGATCGGGCGCGTTCTTGAGCTCTTGCGGGATGTCTTGGATTGTGCGGGCGTTCGCAGTGACATTCTCACCCACAGCACCATCGCCGCGGGTGGCGGCTTGGACCAGCACGCCGTTTTCGTAGCGCAGAGAAAGTGACAGCCCGTCGATCTTGGGCTCGGCCGTATAGGCCAGCGGCGCATCGGCGCCGAGGCCGAGGTATTTGCGGATTCGTCCGTCGAATTCGGTGACTTCCTCGGCGTCGAAAGCATTGGCGAGCGAGAGCATCGGCACCGCATGGCGTATCTTGCCAAAGCCTTCGGCAACCGGCGCGCCGACCTGTTCGGAGGGGCTATCGGCGCGCTTGAGGTCCGGGAAACGCGCTTCGATCTTGGCATTGCGGCGTTTGAGCGCGTCATATTCCGCATCGGAAATTTCCGGTGCATCATCCGTGTGATAGGCGGTATTGGCCGCGCTCAACACCTCGGCCAGCCGGGCCAATTCCGTCTCTGCCTGCGCTTTGGTCAGCGCTTCAACCTCGATCTGGGATGTCACGATCTGCCCCCGATATTGTCATCTGTCGCTTAGATAGGTGGCGATCAGGGGCAGGTCTAGCGATTTCAGGGCGAATGATTTCAAGCCCGAGCCGAGGGGGATCAGGCGCTGGCGGCCAAGTCCAACGCGACCGGGTCAGGATCGCGCAGCACATAGCCGCGGCCCCAGACCGTCTCGATATAGCTCTCCCCGCCGGTGGCCTGGCTCAGCTTTTTGCGAAGTTTGCAAATAAAGACATCAATGATCTTCAACTCAGGCTCATCCATGCCGCCATAGAGATGGTTGAGAAACATTTCCTTGGTCAGGGTGGTGCCCTTCCGCAGGCTCAGGAGTTCGAGCATCTGATATTCCTTGCCGGTCAGATGCACGGGGGTATCGTCCACGCTGACGGTCTTGGCATCGAGGTTCACCGCCACTTGGCCCGTCTTGATGATGGATTGCGAATGCCCCTTGGACCGCCGAATGATGGCATGGATCCGGGCGACCAGTTCCTCCCGATGAAAGGGTTTCGTCAAATAATCGTCGGCGCCGAAACCAAAGCCCCTCAGCTTGTTTTCTGTATCGTCGGAGCCTGAAAGGATCAGGATCGGCGTTTCGATCCGGGCGAGCCGCAACTGGCGCAGCACGTCATGGCCGTTCATATCCGGCAGATCGAGGTCGAGCAGGATCAAATCATAATCGTAAAGCTTGGCCAGATCGATTCCCTCTTCGCCCAGATCGGTGGCGTAGACGTTGAGATTCGCATGGGTCAGCATCAGTTCGATACTGCGAGAGGTCGTCGGGTCGTCTTCAACTAACAATACACGCATTTCGGTTACTCCGGCTCATCTTGGACGATGAGCTCACCCTGAGCAAAAAAGGTTAACTACCCGTTACCGATACTCGACAGGATAGATTAACAACTTAAAGTTGTCTATATTCTTTTCAAGGCCGTGGCCTTCAGAGCCGCCTCTCCATGTTCGGTAACCGCATGTAACCACTCCATAAATTCTTCATCACTGATACCGTAACGCTCCAGCGCTTCGGATTGGGTGATCAGCCCATAGACCACCCCCCGCACCACCGCCGCCTTGCGCGAGGCGACCCATCTGCGGGTTTCGGCGCTTGGCAAATCGGCGCGGGACATCACGCTCCCGTCAGCGAGGGTAACAGACCGTGGTCCATCGACTTTTTTCAGGTACATCGCATCATCCGCCATTGTTTTGGCGTCCAATAACCCCCACCTGCCTTAACGCTGCGTGAAGCCTGCCCTTGTGACTAGGTAGGATTTTCCTATATTCGCGCACAAACTCCGGAGAGACCCATGGCCCTTGATCAGACCCCGCCGCTCAATTCGCTTGGCTTTGCCAAAGCGCCTGCCGATACGCGCGTCGTCGTGGCGATGTCGGGCGGCGTGGACAGTTCCGTCGTCGCGGCCATGCTCAAGGATGAGGGCTATGACGTTGTGGGCGTCACCCTGCAGCTCTACGACCATGGCGCGGCGCTGGCCAAAAAGGGCGCCTGCTGCGCAGGGGTCGACATTCAGGATGCCCGCCGCGTGGCCGAGGAGATGGGCTTCCCGCATTACGTGCTCGACTATGAAAACGTCTTCAAAGACGCCGTGATCGACGAGTTTGCCGACAGCTACCTTGGCGGTGCGACGCCGGTGCCCTGCATCCGCTGCAACGAACGGGTGAAGTTCAAAGACCTGCTGGAAACCGCCAAGGATCTGGAGGCCGACTGTATGGCCACCGGTCACTATATCCAGCGCAAGATGGGTGAGCACGGCCCCGAACTCCACGCTGCCGCCGATGGCAACCGCGACCAGAGCTATTTCCTCTTCTCCACCACCGAAGAGCAGCTTTCCTACCTGCGCTTCCCGCTGGGCCATCTGCCCAGCAAGGACGACACCCGCAAGCTCGCCGCGAAATACGGGTTGGAGGTTGCCGACAAGCCCGACAGCCAGGACATCTGCTTTGTCCCCAACGGCGACTATGCTGCGGTGATCCGTAAACTGCGCCCCGAGGCCGCCGATCCGGGCCATATCGTCGATACCGAGGGCAACGTGCTGGGCCACCACGAGGGCGTGATCCACTACACCATCGGCCAACGCCGGGGTCTTGGCATCGGGGGTCTGGCCGATCCGCTCTACGTTGTGAGGCTCGACCCCGAGCGGAAAGAAGTTGTCGTCGGTCCGAAATCCATGCTCGCCACCCGCAAAATCCCGGTGCGCGAGATCAATTGGCTGGGCGATGCGCCCCTGACCTCGCAGGCAGAATGGAACATCGCCGTGCGCGTGCGCTCCACCCGTCCGCCGCGCGATGCGATCCTGCGCCCGATTTCCGAGACGGAGGCCGAGGTCGAGCTGCTCACCGCCGAGGAAGGCGTCTCACCCGGGCAGGCCTGTGTTTTCTATGACCCTGAAAGCACACGTATCTTCGGCGGCGGCTGGATTCACCGGGGCTGACGGCCCCTAGAGCCGTGCCAGCACCGCGCGCGCGGCCCGCAGGCCGGGCGCCTCCCCCCCCTGCCCCAAACGCGCCATCGTCAGCGCCATGGCGTCCTTCTGAGCGCCGGGCGCGCGCAGCACCTGCAAGACGCCTTCGGCAATCGGGCCGGGGCGGCAGTTCGCGCCAATGAACTCCGGCACCACGCGGGTTTCCGAAACGAGGTTGACCAGCGTCACCGTATCCACCCGCAGCATCCGCCCGATGATCTGGCGGCTGATCCAATTCATGTCATAGGCGATGACCATCGGCGTGTTCACCGCGGCCAGTTCCAGCGACACGGTGCCCGAAGCCGCCAGCGCCACATCCGCTGCGCGGAAAGCAGCGCGTTTGCTCGCGGTGAACGCCTCGGCGCTTTGCTCGCGCGGGTCCAGCACCAGCGGATTGCCCGCCCAATTGCGCGTGACCTGTTTGACCAAGGCCGCCACGGGGGAGGCCGCAGGGACCACGACGCGCAAGGCCGGCTCGGCCTCCACCAATCGCGCGACGACCTGCTGGAACACCGGGGCCAGCCGCGTGACCTCCCCCCGGCGCGAACCGGGCAAGGCCAAGAGCAGCGGCGCATCGGCGAGGCGGTGTTCGGCGCGGAACGACGCGGCGGCGGCGTCATCTGCCACGGGCTCGGCCACCACCGGGTGGCCGACGAAGTCACAGGCCATGCCCGCCGCTTCCATATAGGGCGGCTCGAAGGGGAACAGGGCGAGGACGTGATCGACAGAACGGGCCATTTTCTCGGCTCTGCCGGGGCGCCATGCCCAGACGGTCGGGGCCACGTAATGCACGGTTCTGATGTCGGATTTTTCTTTCACCTTTCGCGCCACGCGCAGTGAGAAATCAGGGCTGTCGATGGTGATGAGCACATCCGGCCTCGTCTCGACCACCGCCTGTGCCGTCTCGTTGATCCGGGCCATCAACGCGCGGTATTTCGGCAGGATCTCGGCCAGCCCCATGACGCTGAGCTCATCCATATTGAACCGGCTTGCCAGCCCCTCAGCCATCATCTGCGGGCCGCCGATGCCGTCGAATGTCACCTCGGGGCAAAGCTCTTTCAGCCCTGCCATCAGCGCGCCGCCCAGCCGGTCGCCCGAAGGCTCGCCTGCCAGAATGAACACCCTCATCCCGCGTCCCCCTCTCGAACCCACAGCACCAATCCCAATTCATCGGCCAGCGCCGCGCATGCATCCCGCTCCAGCAGCATCACGCCGCCCGCCTTGACCACCACGCCCGCCAGCCCCGCCGCATGGGCGGCACGCAGCGTGTCGGGGCCGATGGTGGGCAGGTCGATCTCACGGATTTGGCCGGTTTTCGGACCTTTGCAAAGCACTGCGCGCGCGCCCTGCACCGCTTCCGGCAGGGTTGCGAGCAGGTGATCCGTGCCCCCGATGGTCTCAACCCCATAGACCTGTTCACGCCCGATCACGCAGGCCTGCCCGATGTCCAAGCGAGCCAACCCATCGAGCACTGCCGTGCCGCGCGCCGCGTCCCGACGCATCTGATCGTCGGGCAGTTCGCGGGACAGCACACCGCTGTCGGCCAGCAGGTCCGGGACCAGTTCATCGGCCCCGACCACCCGCAGGCCATGATCTTCGAAAATCCTCTTGATCACCTCAAGCGCGCCATTGTCCCCCGCGGCAAGGGCGGCTTTGAACTGCGGCACCAGAGGTGCGGTGCGCATGTCGAGCTTGGCAGGATCGAGCGTAGGGCGGTCAATCGCCCCGCAGAGGCACACCTCACGGATGCCAAGGCCCAGAAGATGCGCAAGCAGGCTGCCCAAAGTCTCCAACCGGAAGGTCAGATCGGCCTTCAGCCCATCGGGGGCGCAGCCCTCATAGGCGCAGACCAAGGGCGGCACCTCCTGCGCCGCCGCCACCCGCGCGGGCAGGCCACCGCGCCCGGCGATCAGCGCAAGACTCATTTCGGCGTCAGGAAATGGCGGCCCGTGTCGGCCATGACGAAATCGACGATCTGGCGGACGTAATCGCTTTGGGTCTCGTCTCCCAAACGCCGCGCCCGGTCCGAGAATGTCCCCTCGCCCTGCGCCAGCATCTGGAACGCGGCCCTGAGCGCCGTAATGTCGCTGCGCGCCACGCCTGCGCGTTTCAAGCCGACAAGGTTCAGCCCATCCAGATCGCCGCGCGGCGCTTGCACGAGGCCGTAGGGGATCACGTCATTGGTCACCATCGTCACCGCGCCGATGATCGCACCCTGCCCGATCCGCACCCATTGATGGATGCCCGACAGCCCGCCAATGATTACGTCGTCTTCGAGCACGCAATGCCCGGCGACGGCGGCGTTGTTCACCACGATCACACGATTGCCGACCACGGCGTCATGGGCGATGTGACAGCCAGCCATGAAGAGCCCGTCATTGCCCACGCGGGTCACCCCGCCGCCACCTTCGGTGCCGCAGTTCATGGTGACATGTTCGCGGATGCGGTTCCGCTCCCCGATGATCAGACGGCTGGCTTCGCCCTTGAACTTCAGATCCTGCGGGATCTCACCGATCACCGCGAATGGGAAGATCACCGTGCCCGCGCCGACCTCGGTCCGGCCGGTGACGACGACATGTGATTTCAGTTCCACATCCGCCTTCAGCACGACCTCGGGCCCGACCACACAGAAGGGGCCGACGCGCGCCGAGGGGTCGATCTGCGCGCCCTCTTCGATCACGGCACTGGGGTGGATATTGCTCATGCTGCGTCCTGCGGGAGATCCAACATCGCCATGAACTCGGCCTCGGCGGCCATTTCGCCCTCGACGGTGGCCACGCCGCCGAATTTCCAGATCTTCGCCCCCGGCTTGCCGCGCAGGGTCTTGAGGTCCATCCGCAGCACATCGCCGGGGCCGACCTTGCGGCGGAACTTACATTTGTCGATGGACATGAAATAGATCAGCATGTCGCGGTCCTGCATGCCAAGGGCCGTGCCCACCATCACGCCCGCGGTCTGGGCCATCGCCTCGACGATGGTCACGCCCGGCATGATCGGCGTGCCGGGGAAATGGCCCTGAAAATGCGGCTCGTTCATGGTGACGTTCTTGTAGCCGACAGCACTCTGGGTGCCCGCGATCTCTTCGACCTTGTCGACCAGCAGAAACGGGTAGCGGTGCGGCAGGATGCGCTGGATCATTTGGATATCGGCGCGCAGCAGCTCTTCGGTCATGGACTGTCCTTTGTCTCAGAAGGTTGCTGAAGGGCTACCAATTCGGACGGCTGGGGGCAAGCATCGCGGCAGGGTGCCGCGGCTACTCGGTGTCCGCCAGCCCGCTGCCAATCGTCTCGTCCAGCAGCGCAATCGCCTCATCCGTGACCTCAATCGCAGAGGAAGAGACGAAGACCCGCCGCCGTTCCAGAATGACCGCCGCGTCGGAATTGCGCATCAACTGCTCCAGCACCGGGGCCGCCGCCGCCAGAAACCGCTCCCGCTCGAGATCCAGCGCCTCGCTCAGCGCCCGGTTCTTTGCCGCCTGCTCTGCCCTCGTGCGCTGAACCTTTTCGTCAAAGGCATCGGCCAAAAGCCGAAACTGCGCCGGCTTCATCTGTGATCGCTTTTCGGTAAGTTCGCGCTCTTCCGCTTCAAGCGCCGCTTCGATCTCGCGGTTCTCGGTGGCCAAATCCTCGCTCTGAGCTTCGATCTCGCGGCTGACGCGCTGGCCAAAGGCGCTCTCGCGGAACAGGCGTTCGGAATCAATGGTGAGCACCGGGCTGATCACGCCGCCCCGCGCCGGGGCTTGCGTGTTTGTCTGAGGCTCTGTCCCGGGCGCCTGCTGCGCAAGGCCGGGGGTGGCCCCGGCCAGCATCATCACCAAGGGGATGAAAGCGCGGCGCATCGGCTTAGAACGTGGTCCGCAGGGTGACCTCAAAGCTTTGCTCTTTGTCAAAGCTCTCTTTCTTCAGCGCGTCGGAGACGTTGAACTGAAGCGGGCCAAGCGGCGTGTCCCAAAAGAGCGAGAGGCCGATCACATGACGGAACGAACCGCTTTCGCCGACGATGCTGCCGCCGGTGGTGTTGACGTCACTCAGATCCCACAGGTTGCCCACGTCATAGAAGACGCCGCCGGTGATGCCATATTCCTCAGGCAGACCCAGCGGGAACTCCGCCTCGAAACGGGCCACGGCAAAGAGGTTGCCGCCAAGCGCGTCGTCCACACCGTTGCTCTGGTCGCGCGGCCCAATGCCGCCCGGCTCGAAGCCGCGCATGATGGACGGGCCAAGGATAAAGCGGTCCACTGCGCGGTTGGTGCCGCTGTTCCAAGACAGCGCACCACCTTCAAGCGTGGCACGCAGGGTGACTTCCTCGTTAAAGATACGTTTCTCGCCCGCGATTTTGGCCGTGGTCTTGATATATTCGTTATCCCCGCCCAGACCGGCGAAGTCCTGCCCGAACTCGAAAAGAACGCCCTGCGTCGGGTCCAGCCCGCTGCGACGGGTGTCATAGGTATAGGTGTAGCCGACGGAGGAGGAGAAAAGCGCGCCGGCGTCGATTTCGTTCTGGATCGTGGCACTGTTGGTTTGGGGAACAGGCGTTGCCGTCTGATCATCCCGCTCCAGCATCTCGATCCCTTCGAAGGTATAGCGCGTCGACAGACGGCCATTCTCGCTCACCGGGAAGGTCAGGCTGGGCTGGAACACCAGACGTTCGGTGTCATAGCTTGTGTAGGAGGAATTGGTCTCGGCATAGTCCAGTTTGAGGCCAAGCGCCACGTCGCGGCCAAGGAAGCGCGGCTCGACGAAGGTCACGCCATAGCGGGTGGCATCCTCAGCGGTGGAGATCGACAGGTTCAGCCGCTGGCCGCGCCCGAGGAAGTTTTCCTCTTGGAAGCTGACCGCCACACCGAAACCATCGTTGTTCGAGAAGGAGCCGCCGAAGTTCAGCGAGCCTGTGGGCTTCTCTTCGACATCCACGTCGATCACGACCTGCTCTGGGCTGGAGCCTTGGCGGGCGTTGACCTCTGCCGTCTCGAAATACTGCAGCGCGCGGATGCGTTCCGCCGCTTGGCGAATTTCGCGCGGGTTGAAAGGGTCACCCTCGACGCTGTCGAACTCGCGCCGGATCACACGGTCGAGCGTGGTGGTATTGCCTTCGATGTCGATCCGCTCGACAAAGATGCGCTCCCCACGAGAGAGCCTGTAGGTCACGTTGAGCGACAGATCGCGGTCATTGCGGTCGATCACCGGCTCGACGCGAAGGAAATCGACACCATCGCGGATTGCTTGGCGCTCGATCCGGGCGATGTCATTCTCGATCAGGGTCGGGGAATAGATCACGCCGGGGCGGATCTTGAGCAGGTCGCGGTAAGCCGCCGCATTCAGGCCGGGCACGTCGGATTCCAGCTTCACCTCGCCGAAACGGAACTGCTGCCCCTCGGTGATGTTATAGGCCACAAAGACGCCATCACGCTCTTCGGTCAACTCGGCATTCACCGCCTCGGTCCGCATGTCAACATAGCCGCGCGACAGGTAAAAATCCCGCAGCATCTGTTTGTCGGCCTCGACGCGGCCCTCGACATAGGTGTCGCGTTTGACCAAACGGCGGAACAGACCGGCCTGTTTGGTGCCCAACACACGGCGCAGGCGGCGATCGGAATAGACGCGGTTGCCGACAAAGCTCAGACGCTCGATCTCGACATTGTCGCCCTCGAAAATCTCGAACACCAGATCGACGCGGTTCTGGTCGCGGCGGATGATGCGCGGCTGTACGCGGGCCGACAGGCGGCCCTCGTTGCTATAGGCTTCCGCGATGGCGGCGGCGTCTTGTTCGGCTTGGCTGGGGTTGAACACCCGGCGCTCGGTCGACCCGATGAGCTCGGCCAACATCTCATCCTTGATGCGGCGGTTGCCTTCAAAGCTGACACGGTTCAGCGTGGGCAGTTCGACCACGGTGATGACCAGCGTGCCGCCCTGCGGCTCAAGCGAGACAGATTCGAACAGGCCCGAGTTTTGCAGGTTCTGATAGGCGTCGTTCAGCTGACCGCCCGTCACCGCCTGCCCGCGCCCGATGCCCGCGCGGCGCAGAATGGCGCTGTCACCGATCCGCTCGTTGCCGTCGATGACGACCGTGTTGAACTGATATTGCTGTGCCTGCGCTTGGCTGCCGGGCACGAGCCAGGCGACGGACAACATGACACAAAGCGATGCCCCCCGAAGGGTCTTGCCGATATTGCTGCGCTCTGCCCATTCGACGGGCATTCTGCCCTCGTTCCTCAGTCCCATTACACCGACCCGTTTTTTTACGACATTGTTGTCAACCTGACTACGCAGGTTAACGGGGTTTGTCAAAAGCAACGGCGGGAAAAATAGTCCATATCATGCGGCAGCTTGGGCCGGAATGACATCATGAGCCGATAACGCTCAAATGCGCACGTTCAGGGCGTGGGGAGGCGGTTAAAGAGAGGCGACGAAAGCCCCGGCGGAAAGTGCGGCGGCGATGGCCGCGCCAAAGAAGGCACGGTCCCAGTTCAGGTCCAAAAGCAGGCTCAGGCCGCGGTATGTTCCTTGCAAGACGTGCATTTCCGGTTCCTTCTCGATGAAAGAAAACCATAGCCAAGGATTGCGGCACGATTTTGTTCAATTGTGGCCATTTGAAGGCATTGCGCCCTGCCCCGAATGGCAAGGCGCAGGCTGTCTTTCGCAGTCGCCGTGCCGCTTAGGGGCAGAACAGATCGTTGCCGAGTGCAAAGAGCATCAGGGTCAGCACCAAGGCGATGCCGATGCTCATCAAAAAGCGCAGCGCGCCATCGCTGGGCGGTTTGCCGGTCACCGCCTCATAGGCGTAGAACACCAGATGCCCGCCGTCCAAGGCCGGGATCGGGAACAGGTTCAGCAGGCCGACCGCCGTGCTCAGCACCGCGATGAAATAGATGAAGGACTGCGCCCCTTGGCTGGCCATCGCGCCCGAGGTCTGAGCGATCCCCACCGGGCCGCTGAGATTGCAGGTACTGATATTGCCCACAATCATCTCACGCAGGCCCGAGATCGACCCGGTGATGATGCGCCAAGTGTTGCCCAAGCCGGTGCCGAGCGCCTCGCCCACGCCGGGGGTGTCGGTCGCAGGCACAAAGGCCATGCCGCCGACGATGCCGATGCGCAGGTTTTGCTTGAAACTGCCATCGGGCTGCGGCTCATCCGTGGCTTTGGGGACAAGGGTGAAAGGCAGGCTCTCGCCATCGCGCCAGACGGTCAATTCCTGCGGCGCCCCTTCCGAGGCTTCGACCACCTCTTTCAATTCCCCGAAGGCCACGATCTCTTGCCCATTCACCGCAGTGATCACATCGCCGCTGCGCAGACCGGCCTCTTGCGCTGCAGATTGCGGGGCGACATTGCTGACCAGCGGCGGCATCAGATAGGGGCCGGGCACGGTCAGCTCTTCGCCATCGCGGGTGATGTCATAGCTCAGAACCGCTGCCTGCGGCAGGTTGGTCAGGAAATCGCCATAGCCTTCCCCGGCAGAGAGGGACGGCACCGGGGTGCCTTCGACCGCGCGCAGAATATCGCCCGGGGCGAGCTCATAGGCATCACTGGGCAGCGCGCGCAGCGCGCCCACGGTCAGCGGATCACGGGCGGTGCCCGCTGTCATCGCCACGGCAAAGAAGATGAGGATCGACAGGGCAAAGTTGAACACCGGCCCCGCCGCCACGGTCAGCGCACGGGCATAGAGCGGCGCGCCGTGCATCGTGTGGCGCAGCGCCTCGGGGTCGTCGGCCAGCGCTTCCATCGCGGTCTCATCCTTGCCCGAGGCCGCGTTGGAGTCGCCTGCGAATTTCACATAGCCGCCAAAGGGCAGCAGCGCGAATTGCCAGCGCGTGCCGCGCCTGTCGACGCGAGAAAAGAGCACGGGGCCGAAGCCGAGACTGAAGACATCCGCCTTGATCCCGGTCCAACGGCCCACGATGTAATGCCCGTATTCGTGGATCGCCACGATCACCGACAGCGCCACGACAAAGGCCAGAATCGTCCAGATCAGCCCGCCGAACTCCGGCAAAAACCCCATGATGTCCAACGTGCTACCCTGCCTTTTTCTGAATTGCGGCCTCTGCCGCCTTGCGTGCGAGATGGTCCGCCTGCGCCACCAATTCAAGTGTCATGTCGTCGCGGCCCTGCGCGGCCTCTTCGGCGCGACGCTCCAGCACCTCTTCGACGATCTCGGCCATCTGGGTGAAGCGCAGCCGCCCGTCGATGAACCCGTCAAGCGCCACCTCCTTGGCCGCGTTGAAAACCGCGCCCATCAGACCGCCCGCCGCCATGACTTCGCGCGCGAGCCGCAGCGCGGGCCAGCGGGCGTCATCGGGGGCGGTGAAATCGAAACGCCCGATCTTGGTCAGGTCCAACCGCTCGACCGGCAGAGGCCCCCGCGCGGGGTGGTGCAGCGCATAGCCGATGGCATGGCGCATATCCGCGGGGCCGACATGGGCCATCAGCCCCCCGTCGCAAAAGCCCACCAGCGCATGGATCATCGACTGCGGATGCACCAGCACCTCGATCGTCTCCGGCGAGACGCCGAAAAACTCACGTGTTTCAATAACTTCCATCGCCTTGTTAAACATCGACGCCGAGTCGATGGTGATGCGCTGCCCCATGTCCCAATTGGGATGGCTAGAGGCTTGGTCGAGCGTGGCATGGGCAAGGTCTTCGAGCGGCCAATCGCGAAACGCGCCGCCGCTGGCGGTGATGATAACGCGCTCGACGGCGGCCATGTCTTCGCCGACCAGCGCTTGAAACACGGCGGAATGTTCACTGTCCACGGGCAGGATCGTGGCGCCGTGGCGGTCGGCCTCGCCCATGATCAGCGCCCCGGCGCAGACCAGCGATTCCTTGTTGGCCAGTGCCAGCGTGCCACCTTGGCGCAGCGCCGCCAAACCCGGAGCCAGCCCCGCCGCTCCGATGATCGCCGACATGGTCCAATCCGCCGGACGCGATGCGGCTTCGGTGATCGCCTCGGCCCCCGCTGCGGCTTCGACCCCGCTGCCGCTGAGCGCGTCGCGCAGATCCTCCAGCAGGTCTTCGCGGGCGGTGACCGCAACCTCGGCCTTCAGCGCGGTGGCATCCGCCGCCAATTGCGTGATATTGCCCGCGCCAGTCAGGGCGACGACCTCATAGGCGTCGGGCGCGCGGCGGATCAGGTCAATCGTGTTCTGACCGATGGACCCGGTCGCCCCCAGTATCGAAATCGTGCGCGGCATAGCGGGTCAGTTCACGCCCGGCGGGAAGCCGATCAGCGGGCCGACGATCAGCAAGAAGACGGCAGCGCCCAGCATCCCGTCAAAACGGTCCAACAGACCGCCATGCCCGGGGATCAGCGCCGAGCTGTCTTTGACGCCCATCTTTCGCTTCATGCCCGACTCCGCCATATCGCCCATCTGAGAGGCCATCGACAGCGCCACTGAGATGCCGACGAGTTGCAGGCCAAAGCCCGTGTTGAACGAGAAAATCAGCCCGACAACAGCCGCCCCGACCCAGCCCGAGGCGGTGCCGGACCATGTTTTCTTGGGGCTGACCTTGGGCCAGAACTTGGGCCCACCGATGGCGCGGCCCGCGAAATAGCCCACCACATCGGTCACCACGACCACCAGAACCAGCCACATCAACCAGCCAAAGCCCATGTCATCGCGCAACTGGATCAGGCCAAAGCCCGCCAGCAGGATCAGTGCGGTGAAACTCATGTAAAGCGTGCGGTTGGCGCTCAATAGCGCGAAGCCCGCCAGCGCCGGGGCCAGCAAAAGCGGCAGGCCAAAGCCCACCGGCAGATAGATTGCCGCCAGCACCGCCGCGCCGGTCACCAGCCCCAGTTGCCAAGCTGCCGCCTGCCCCGGCCCGCGCAACATACCGACCAATTCCCAGACCATCATGCCGCAGATCAGCGCGACCAGCAGATGAAAGACGGTCCCGCCCAGCCAGATGCCCAAGAGACCGATCAGGATCATCGCGCTGGCCGACAGCATGCGGGCGCGCAGGTCGGACCATTGTTCAGGTGATTTCATCGCAGCTCTCCTCAGGTCTTGACCGCACCGAACCGCCTGTCGCGCCCGCCATAGGCGGCGCAGAGCCGGGCGAATTCCTCGCGGGTGAAATCCGGCCACAGCGTGTCGATGAACTCATATTCCGCATAGGCCGATTGCCACAGCAGAAAGTTCGAAATCCGCGCCTCGCCGCTGGTGCGGATCACCAGATCGGGGTCGGGCAGCACATGGGTGTCGAGGTAGCGCGGCAGGGTCTCTTCGTCCACCGAGTCAGGATCGAGCTTGCCGCTGGCGACGTCTTGGGCCAAGCGATGGGTGGCGCGGGCCACCTCGTCGCGGCCGCCATAGTTCAACGCGATGGTCAGATTGATGCGTGTGTTATGGGCGGTATGGGCCTCAAGCTCTCCCATGAGCTTGATCAGCTTGTCATCCAGCCGGTCGCGGTCCCCAATGAACCGCACCCGTGCGCCATAGTCGCTCAGGCTGCGCATTTCCTTGGAAATATAGCGCCGAAACAAGGACATAAGCCCCGCGACTTCGACCTGCGTGCGTTTCCAATTCTCGGTCGAGAAGGCAAAGATCGTCAGATACTCCACCCCCACATCGGGGCAGCATTCGACAATCTCGCGCACGCGTTTTGCCCCGGCGTGATGCCCAAAAAGCCGGGGCCGCCCGCGTTGGGTGGCCCAACGGCCATTGCCGTCCATGATGATCGCCACATGGCGTGGCCCGCCGGGTATCGTTTGGGGCTGAATTTCGGCGGTGCTCATGTCTCGACCTTTTCTTTCAAGTTCTGTTTCCCGGCGTCTTGGCGGGGTCAGACTTGCATGATTTCGGCCTGTTTCGTCTCAAGCTGGTCGTCGATAAGCGTGATGAAACGGTTGGTCAGATCCTGCACCTCGCCTTCCCAGATTTTCTGGTCGTCCTCGGACATGGCGCCGTCGTTCTTGGCCTTCTTGATCTGGTCCATCCCGTCGCGGCGAATGTTGCGGATCGAGACGCGGGCGTGTTCGGCATATTGGCCCGCGACCTTGGTCAGCTGGGTCCGGCGCTCTTCGTTAAGCTCGGGGATCGGCAGCATGATGATGGTGCCATTGAGCTGCGGGTTGATGCCCAGACCGCTTTCGCGGATGGCTTTCTCAACCTTGCCGACGAGACCTTTGTCCCAAACGTTGATCGTGACCATGCGCGGCTCGGGCACGTTGACGGTGCCGACTTGGTTCACCGGGGTCATCTGGCCGTAAGCCTCGACCATCACCGGCTCCAGCATGGAGGCCGAGCCACGCCCCGTGCGCAGCGATGCGAACTCGGTCCGAAGCGACGCAATCGCGCCGTTCATCCGCCGTTCAAGATCATCGGTATCGAGCATAAATTCGTCTGACATGGCGAGCCTGCTTGTTGTTTCCTTGCGTTACGGCTTTCTAACGGTGGCGCGGCGCTTTCACAACTGCCCATTGTTGTGCCACCATATGCGCACCGCGCCCCTGTTGTAAGAGGCGCGGGCAGCATGAGGCCAATCGCCCCGCCGTGGGGCGATGCCGTGGAATGCGGGCGGAATTACCCGACGCGGGTATAGGTGCCCTGCCCCGCCAAGATGCCTTGGAAGCCGCCCGGCTCATCCAGCGAGAAGACGATGATCGGCAGGTTGTTGTCCCGCGCCAGCGCAATGGCAGAGGCGTCCATCACGCCGAGCCGCTTTTGCAGCACGTCGTCATAGCTCACCAGATCATAGCGTTTCGCATCTTCGAACTTGGCCGGGTCCTTGTCATAGACACCGTCGACCTTGGTGCCCTTGAAGATCGCCTCGCAGGACATCTCATTCGCGCGCAGGGTCGCGGCGGTGTCGGTGGTGAAATAGGGGTTGCCGGTGCCCGCGGCAAAAATGCAGACCCGCTTCTTCTCAAGGTGACGCACGGCGCGGCGACGGATATAGGGCTCGGCCACTTCGTTCATGGTGATGGCGCTGATCACGCGGGTGTGGATGCCCAAGCCTTCGAGCGCCGATTGCATCGCCAGCGCATTCATCACGGTGGCGAGCATCCCCATGTAATCCGCCGTGGTCCGCTCCATCCCCTGTGCCGAGCCCTGCAGCCCGCGGAAGATGTTGCCGCCGCCGATCACCATGCAGATCTCGACGCCCAGACTGTGCACCGATTGCACCTCACGGGCGATACGTTCGACGGTTGGCGGATGCAGACCATAGCCGAGGTCACCCATCAGCGCCTCCCCGGAAATCTTTAGCATCACGCGGTTAAAGGAGACTTGGGGGGTGTCTTGGGACATCGGGCACACCTAATTATTTCACCAACCGGGGGAGATTTTAGCCTAGCGGCGGTGAAGGGTTTTCATTTCGCGCCAAAATGTCGCAAATACGCCCAAGGTTCAATGCGGGACGTAAGGAAGACGCAAAGAAATGCCGGATATTCCCAAGGCCCAGATGGACGCCCTGTTGCAAGGCTTGCCGCCCGAACGGCCCGTTTTGATCGCCGGGCCGACCGCCAGTGGCAAATCCGCCCTCGCGCTCGCCATTGCCGAGGCGCAGGGCGGCGTGATCGTCAACGCCGATGCCAGTCAGGTCTACGCCCCCCTGCGCATCATCAGCGCCCGCCCCTCGCCCGAGGAAGAGGCCCGCGCGCCGCATCTGCTTTATGGTCACCTGGCCGAAGATGCGCCCTATTCCACCGGCCATTGGCTGCGCGAGGTGGCCCCGCTGTTGGGCGGCGATCAGCGGGTGATCATCACCGGCGGCACCGGGCTTTACTTCTCGGCCCTGACGCAGGGGCTGGCCGAGATACCGGCCACCCCGCCGAAGGTCCGCGCGCAGGGCGATGAGATGGCGCTCGAAGACCTGTTGGCGGGGCTGGACGCCGAGACCGCCGCCGGCATCGACCAGCGCAACCGCGCGCGGGTGCAGCGCGCTTGGGAAGTGTGGCAGGCCACCGGGCGCGGCCTGTCGGACTGGCAGCGCGACACCGGCGCGCCGCTTTTGCCGCTGGCGGACTGCCTGCCGATCGTCTTCGATGTCGAGCGGGATTGGCTGAACGCCCGCATCGCGCAGCGCTTTGACCTGATGCTAGAGCAAGGCGCCTTGGAAGAGGTCGCCGCCCTTCGCCCGCGCTATGACCCATCCCTGCCCGCCCATCGCGCCATTGGCGTGCCGGAACTGATCCGCCACCTCGACGGCGATTGGCCGCTGCACCGCGCCCGCGAAGCCGCCGTTGTCGCCACCCGCCGCTTTGCCAAGCGACAGCGCACTTGGATGCGCAGCAAGATGGCAGATTGGCGGCGGGTGACGCCGGAATAGCCGCCGAACGGGCGGAATTTCTTGCGTTATCCCAACCCTTCGCTAGCCTGACGTTGATGATTGCTCTTGTAAGGTTTCCATTTCTCAACGAAAGCGCCGCGTGCCCGAGACAGAGATTCAAACCCAGTCCTTGGCCCAGCTTTCGGCGGGGCAAGACTGGCGGCTGACCCTCGCCCATGACCGGGACCACCATCTTTTGATCTGGATCACCCGGGGCCAAGGGCGGCTGTTGCTCGATGGTCAACGCCGCGGCATCAGCCCGCATAACGCACTTTGGATACCGGCGCGGTCGCTCTTCGCGCTGGAACTGGGCTATCAATGTCTGGGCCATGCGGTGCTGATCCCCGAAGACAGCGATCAAAGCCTGCCCGAGACCCCGCACCAATTGCGTATCCGAGACGGGGCCGCGCAATCGGAGATCTCGGCCCTCATCGAACAGACCCAAAGGGAGGTCCAGCAGGGCCGCCCCCTGCACCAAGATGCGCTTAAAGCGCAGGTGGCGCTGATGTCGGTCTGGCTGCGCCGCCAGATAATGGCAGAGGCGCATACCGCCCCCCGGCCCAAGGCAGGCGACAGGCTGAGCGCGCGGTTTTGCGCCTTGGTCACCCGACACGCCCCCAAGGGCACCAGCATGGCCGAACACGCCGCAGCTCTCGGCGTGACCCCAACCCATCTGACCCGCGCCGTCAAAGCGGCCACCGGCAAATCCGCCGCCGACCTTCTGACCGAGCGCAGTTGCCATGCCGCCCGCCGTCTGCTGGCCGAAACCGACCACACCGCTGCCGAGATCGCCGCCACCTTGGGCTTCGGCTCTGCCGCCTATTTCACCCGTTTCATGCAACAGCATAGCGGCCTTCCCCCCAGCAAGCTGCGCTGAGAGCCGGGCCAAAATGTCGCTTTCAGACCTTTGCAATGTCGCAAAAACTCCTCGAAGCCCCCGCGCCGATTGTTGACGCGCGACCATTTTCCGTGCCTCATGGCTGAACCGCTCCAAAAAGGGGCGGGGCAATGAACAAGCGCAGACTGCCAGAAAGACCGCGAAAAGGTCTTCGGCATGCCAACGCAACAAGGCAGAAAAACTGCCAAAAGAGGACCGGCGCCCTTAAGGCGCCGCACGAATTAAAAAGGCCAAAAGGCCGCATCGTCGGGCCAAGTCACCGCCCGACCCTGCTACAGGGGACCACATGGGACTATTCATTTTGCGCCGGCTGGGTGTGATGTTGCTGACGGCGCTTTGCCTGACCTTCATCGTGTTCTGGCTGACCAATCTCTATCCGAACCTCGAAAAACTCGCCAAGACGCAAGGCAACTTCCGCATGTCGGACGAGGCCGTGGCCAGCTATCTCGAAAACCGCGGCTATTTGCAGCCCACGGTCGACAAGTTCGGCGAATGGCTGGGCGTGCTCCCCGGCTGGGTGACCGAAGGCGAGACGCCCGAGGAAACCTTTGGCCGCTGTTTCGCCCCCGGCACCCCGGTTGAGGCGCGCCCCACCCGCTGCGGCATCCTGCAAGGTGATTGGGGGTTCTCGACCGTCTTCAAGGAACCGGTGGGCGAAACCGTCCTTACCCGTCTGGCGCTGACCGGCAAGCTGATGTTCTGGGTGCTGGTGCTGATGGTCCCCTCGGCGCTGATCGTGGGCGTGCTGGCGGGGATGCGCGAAGGCTCCAAGCTCGACCGCTCGCTCTCGACCTTCTCCATCGCCACCACGGCGACGCCGGAATATGTCTCGGGCGTGATCTTCATCGCGGTGCTCGCCTCCTCGCGCTTCGGCCTGTCGCCGCTCTTGGCCGACTGGGGCTGGATCGACAGCAAGACGCTGTTTCTGGGCTCGGCCACCTCTGCCATGAAGGATGCGAACTTCTGGAACTTCTTCCTCCCGGTGCTGACCATCTCGCTCTACGGCATGGGCTATATCGCGCGAATGACACGGGCCTCGATGACCGAGGTGATGACCGCGCAATATATCCGCACCGCAAGGCTGAAGGGGGTGAAATTCTCAGAAATTGTGCTGAAACACGCGCTGCGCAACGCGCTGATCGCGCCCTTCACCGTCATCATGCTGCAGATCCCCTGGCTCTTGAACGGCGTGGTGATCGTCGAGACCCTGTTCAACTACAAGGGCTTCGGCTGGCTACTGGTGCAGGCGGCGGCCAATAACGACATCGAACTGCTGCTGGCGGTCTCGGTCGTGTCGGTGATCGTCGTCCTCGTCACGCAGCTGATCTCCGACATCGGCTACGTTTTCCTCAACCCGCGCATTCGCATTTCCTAAAGGAGCTTGGACATGGAACCTTTGACATGGACCGGCTCACTTGCGGGGCTCAACATCATTTTCCTCGGTCTCGCGCTGCTTCTGGCCTTGGCCGTGGCGGTGCAGATCGTCGTTTCCTTCTTTCCCGCCAGTGAGACACGCCAGATCAACCCGGATGGCACCGTCGCCCGGCAAGGCGGGCTGGCAGGCGGGGTGAACCGTGCGGTGATCCTGCTTTTTGCGCTGCTGATCCTCCTGCTGCTGATCTATATCATCGCAGGCGCCTTCATGGGGCCACAGGCGGGCATCATCGGCGGCATGTCGCAGCAGATGCTGCCCGTGTGGATCGCGCTGATCCTGACCTTCGCGCTCTCTATCCACTTCAAACGGCGGCTCGGCCTTTACGGCAAGCTGTTCGACAGCACCGTCGGCATGATCGGTTTCGCCATCGTCATGTTCTGGGTCTACACCGGCATCTTCGGCGGGCTGTTCGATCTGCTGGTGACGCATGACAGCCTCAGCCAGACCTCGGGGATGAAGAACAAACTGCCCGGCACGCCCCTGCGCAGCCCGGATGAGGGGGAGTACCCTTGGTTTCTTCTGGGCGGTGACAACCTTGCCCGCGATGTCTTTTCCCGGCTGATCAAAGGATCTTGGGTCGTGGTGCAGATCGCGCCGATGGCGACACTCTTTGCCTTTATGGTGGGGATCACGCTGGGCCTGCCTGCGGGCTACTATGGCGGGCGGCTGGATACGATCCTCAGTTTTCTGGCAAACCTGATCCTCGCCTTCCCGGTGATCCTGCTGTTCTACCTGCTGGTCACGCCGGAGATCGTGCTCACGGGCATTCCGAACTACATGGCGGTGTTCCTCTTCATCTTCCCGCTGATCTTCCTCGCCGTGCTGTTGAACGCGCGCTACTACACGCAACCTTCGTTCCGCACGCCGCTTCTGATCGTGGTGCTGGGGGTGCTGGGCTGGCTCTACCTGTCGCTGGTCTCCACCGACGGAGCGATTGTCGCGACGGACAGCTACCGCATTCCCGGCCTGCCGCGCGCCATCGACCTTTTCGATATCGACCCCGGCGTGCTGGTGGTCTTCGTCTCGGTGGTCTTTGTCAACGCGCCCACGGTGTTCCGCATCGTGCGCGGCCTCGCACTCGACATCAAAACCCGCGACTATGTGGCAGCGGCCCAAACCCGTGGCGAAGGCCCGTGGTACATCATGCTGTGGGAGATCCTGCCCAATGCACGCGGCCCGCTGATCGTCGATTTCTGCCTGCGCATCGGCTATACCACGATCCTTTTGGGTACACTCGGCTTCTTCGGCCTCGGGCTGGAGAGCGAGAGCCCCGATTGGGGCAGCACGATCAACGCAGGCCGCCGCCTGCTGTCTCTCTACCCGCATGCCGCCATCGCGCCTGCGCTGGCGCTGCTGAGCCTCGTTCTGGGCCTGAACCTCTTGGCCGATGGCCTGCGCGAAGAATCCCTGCGCGACTAAGAAACATCCTCCGGGGGGCCAGCCCTCCCGGCCCCTTTTGATCCCCCGACTGGGAGAGCCAAATGCCAAAGACTGATTACGACGGTCCCATTCTTGAGATCAACAACCTGTCGATCTCCTTCTTCACCCGCCTGCGGGAGATTCCCGCCGTGATGGACTTTTCCGTCAATGTCCAACCGGGGGAGGCCGTGGGGCTGGTGGGCGAAAGCGGCTGCGGCAAGTCCACCGTGGCGTTGGGTGTGATGCAGGATCTGGGCCGCAATGGCCGGATCGTCGGCGGCTCGATCAAGTTCAAAGGCCGCGACCTGAGCGAGATGAGCGCGGAAGAGCTGCGCGACATTCGCGGCAGCGAGATCGCGATGATCTACCAAGAACCGATGGCGAGCCTCAATCCCGCCATGCGCATCGGCAAGCAGTTGATGGAAGTGCCGATGATCCACGCCGGCATGTCCGAGAAGGAGGCCTATGTCCGGGCGCTGCAGGTGGTTAGGGACGTGAAACTGCCCGACCCCGAGCGCATTCTGAAGGCCTATCCGCATCAGCTTTCCGGCGGGCAGCAGCAGCGCATCGTCATTGCCATGGCGCTGATGTCCGAACCCTCGCTCCTGATCCTTGATGAGCCGACCACCGCGCTCGACGTGACCGTCGAGGCGGCGGTGGTCGACCTGGTGAAGGATCTGGGCAAGAAATACGGCACGTCGATGCTCTTCATCTCGCACAACCTTGGGCTGGTGCTGGAGACCTGCGACCGGATCTGCGTGATGTATTCGGGCGAGGCGGTGGAGAAAGGCTCGATTCACGATGTCTTCGACGAAATGCAGCATCCCTATACGCAGGCGCTGTTCCGCTCGATCCCGCTGCCCGGGGCGGACAAGAACGCGCGGCCCCTGAAGGCGATCCCGGGCAATTTCCCCCTGCCGCATGAACGCCCGCCGGGTTGCAACTTCGGGCCGCGCTGCGACTATTTCGTCCCTAGCCGCTGCGACGCCGCGCCGATCCCGATGGAGAGCGTGCCCGGCAACCACCGGCAAGAGACCCGCTGCATCCGCTTTCAGGAAATCGACTGGCAAGCGCCTTTGGAACAGGCCGAGGTCAAGGAAAAGGGCAATGTCGGCGAGGTCGTCCTCAAGATGGACAGGCTCAAGAAATACTACCAAGTCGCGGCCAATGCCATGTTTGGCGGCGGCAATACCAAAGTGGTGAAAGCCAATGAATCCCTAAGCTTCGAGGCCCATGAAAGCGAAACCCTCGCCATCGTGGGCGAGTCGGGCTGTGGCAAGTCCACATTCGCCAAGGTGCTGATGGGGCTGGAGACGGCGACCGAGGGGCATATCTACCTCGACGGGCAAGACATCGGCGGCGTGCCGATTGACGACCGCAGCACCAAGAATGTCGCCGATGTGCAGATGGTGTTTCAAAACCCCTTCGACACGCTCAACCCCTCGATGACCGTGGGGCGGCAGATCATCCGCGCGTTGGAGATCTTCCGCATCGGCAAGAACGAGAAAGAGCGCCGCCAGCGCATGCTGGAACTGCTCGATCTGGTAAAACTGCCCCGCGAATTCGCAGGCCGGATGCCGCGCCAACTGTCGGGCGGGCAAAAGCAGCGCGTCGGCATCGCCCGCGCCTTTGCCGGGGATGCGCGGATCGTCGTCGCGGATGAGCCCGTCTCGGCGCTCGACGTGAGCGTGCAGGCGGCGGTGACGGATTTGCTGATGGAAATTCAGCGCGAGCAAAAGACGACGCTTTTGTTCATCTCTCACGATCTGTCGATCGTGCGCTACCTCTCGGACCGGGTGATGGTGATGTATCTGGGCCATGTGGTCGAATTGGGCGACACCGATCAGGTCTTCGCTCCGCCCTATCACCCCTATACCGAAGCGCTGCTGAGCGCGGTGCCGATTGCCGATACCAAGGTCAAAAAGAAACACATCGTGCTGGAAGGTGACGTGCCTTCGGCGATGAACCCGCCCCCTGGCTGCCCCTTCCAGACCCGCTGCCGGTGGAAATCGCAGGTGCCGGGCGATCTGTGTGAACGCGAGGTGCCGCCAATGGTGTCCTTGGCCGATGGCCATCAGATCAAATGCCACCTCACCGCTCAGCAATTCGCCGAGATGGAGCCGGTGATCGAGACAGGCGCGGCGGCGGAATGAAAAAAGGCGCGGTTCCGAAGAACCACGCCTCATGCCTCAGGCTGTCTAAGGGGGAACGGCCTGAGATTATGACGATCCGGCCTGTATGGCCAAATCAGGCCCGGATTTAGGGATCAACGGGCGAGCCGGCGGTGTTCACATTGGCCAGACCTTCGGCCACGACATCCGCGAAGGTCGAGACGAGCGCCACATAGAACTCTGTGTCGGAGGGCTGCACGTTGACATAGCCTTCGGGCGCGATTTCATCGCCGCTATAGGCCGAGATCATCACCGGGAAGCTCAGACCCGCATTGTCGCCGGTGGGGCTTGTGATATCAACAACACCTTCCAACTCGTTGAATTCTTTGCTGTCGGGCAGCATTGTCGCGCCGTTCAAAGAGATTTTGCGAATGTCGATCTTGATCTGCGGGTCGGAGCCGTCACTGCTCAGCGGCACACGCTCTGCCACTTCGGCGCGCAGGTCTTCTTCCAGATCAGGATAGAAATCCATGGCATTGCTGTCGGCGGCGGCGACCGAGGATTCAACGTCGATCTTCGAGACCATGATCTCGTTGTCAGCGAAGGCAGAGCCGCTCAGCGCGATAGCGCTTACACCAGCGGCAAGGGCGATGTTTTTGATATTCGTCAGCATGTCGTTCTCCTTTGAACTTTCATCTTGGCGGCGAGAATGCCCCGCTGCAAAGTTTCTGATCAAAGAACACCACGATTGCCCCGGCGGTTCCCAAGGAGGCCGACGCCAGAGGGGCCAACGCGGGCGCAAATAGGCGGACAAACGCTCAAGCGCAGCGACCACCCTTTAATATCAACGGCTTAGCTGCCCGCGATCACTTTAACGTAATTGCGGGTTTCCTTATAGGGCGGGATGCCCCCGTATTTCTTCACCGCCCCCGGACCCGCGTTATAGGCGGCCAGCGCAAGCTCCCAACTGCCGAAAGCGCGGTATTGCATTTTGAGGTAACGCGCCCCGCCTTCGAGGTTTTGCACCGGATCGGCGGGATCGACACGCAGCGCCCGCGCGGTCTGCGGCATCAACTGCGCCAGCCCCATTGCCCCCTTGTGCGATAGCGCCTTGGGGTTCCACCCGCTTTCCTGCTGCACCAGCCGCAAAAACAGATCGACCGGGATGCCATGGCGCGTGGCCGCGGCGCGGGCATGGGTCAGAAAGGCTCCTTTGTACGACCCGTTGTATTTCGGCACGTCCCATTTCGTCGGGGTGACGACTGTGGGCGGCTGCAGCCGCACGGAGGCGGAATACTGTTTCGACGCCCGATTATCGAGGATGCTTTTCTGCGACGCGAAGAGCCCCGCGCGGTTCTTGCTGGCGAACATATCGGCAGCCGCTGGTGCCGCCCCCATCGCGATCATTCCGGCTGCCGTCAAACTCACCGCCGCCAGACCGGCCAAAAGTCCCGTCTTTCGCATATCTGCCCCCTGCCGTTGCATTGCGCGCAGTATACTCAAATGCGCCCCTTCTACCAGCCCCCGAAATCCCAACCGTTTCGCGGGCCGCGGCGATGGGCAGCGGGATGGAAAGCCGGTGTCATCCGGCGAACAAGCACGATATAAACAGCCGAATTGGGCGCGCTCGGATTCGCGCCCGACGCAATGACACAGCAATGACAAACGAGGGGGCAAGATGGCCGGCTCAGTGAACAAAGTGATCCTTATCGGCAACCTCGGGCGCGACCCCGAGGTGCGGTCGTTCCAGAACGGCGGCAAAGTGTGCAACCTGCGCATTGCCACCTCGGAGACATGGAAAGACCGCAACACCGGTGAGCGCCGTGAGAAGACCGAATGGCATTCGGTGGCGATCTTTCAAGAAGGGCTCGTCCGCGTGGCCGAGCAATACCTCAAGAAGGGCTCCAAAGTGTATATCGAAGGCCAGTTGCAGACCCGCAAATGGCAGGACCAATCCGGCGCAGACCGCTATAGCACCGAAGTCGTGCTGCAAGGCTTTGGCGGCACGCTGACCATGCTCGACGGTCCCGGCGGCGGCTCCGGCGGCGGCGGTGGTGGCGGCGGCTACGGTGGTGGCGGCTACGGCGGTGGCGGCAATGACTACGGCGGTGGCTATGACAGCGGCCCGTCCTCTTCGGGCGGCGGCGGCGGCGGCAGCCGTGATCTGGACGACGAGATCCCGTTCTGATTTAAACTATTGGGTGGGGCGCTGGAGCGCCCTGCCCGCCTTGAGCGACGGCTCAAGATTACCACCCAGCCCGGAATCAAGCCGAAGGCGCCGGGCCATCGCC
>NZ_JBIFFJ010000069.1:0-2026 GCF_043556915.1 Sulfitobacter sp. 1A15299
GATGCCCAAAGGTCTTCCTCTCAGCCATCGCTCTCGCCGCCACTGTCATCTACTGGCTATGAGTCCTGAGCCTAGCGTGAGCGATGTGAGCAATTCACTCTTGTCTGCAAGCTCACGTAGCAGATCGGCCTCACGCAAGGATAAGTGATAGGCAGCCCCAATCATTTTCTGGCGGTTGAGACTTGGAACCGGAATCGGGAGATCCTCAAGTGCCGATTTAGAAACACTACGGATTGTTGTGCCTTGGGCAGACGCGCGGAAATACCTTTGCGCTGCTGGCCGATTGATCGCCCAAGTCAAGTAATCTGGCAAAACCTCATCAGTCTTGGGGCGCAAGATCATCAACGGCTGGAACACGGCGATGACCTCATGGCAGGCGGCCGATACAATCGCGGCCGTGCTGGGAACACCCTTGGAGCGAAAAAGAACATCCCCAGGCCGAGCCATGAAGCGATCAGACAAGCCCGCAAGTTGGTAGCGACCCAAAGCGTCAGCCTCAATGGGCCTTCCGGCACGCACATCACCCAACTGAGCAGCGAGGAGCCCGCCCTTCGCGGCGATCTTGAGCCCCTGGCGGGCGGTATGGCCCGCCGAAATATCGCAAACCTCCGACAACCTCATCGGTATAAGATTCTGTAACATGAATACAGAGTACCCAAACAAGCAAGTCCAGTAAACTAATTTCTTGCAGTAACTCGCCTACAGAATCGTTAGATGCTCGCCGTTACAGCGACAATTTTATTACTAAAGGGCTGAAAACCATTACTTCATCGACGCCTTTGGTTTATCTCGCATGGAGAAAAGTCGAATTATCTGGCCCTTCACCAGTTCTGGCCAGCCGGCTTGTGCAGTGTTGTATTATCACGTGGCGACGGGTACGCAGGCCGTGAACGACCTTCCGGTACCGGGTCAACGCAAGCAACTGGAGGTCTACTTTCCACGGCCGGGCTGGCAGGTGGTTCGAGAGTATCAAAAGGCCAGCAGCGGATTCCAGGGCAACCGTTCAGAGTTCGATGGAATGCTGGAGGAGGCGAAATACGGCAAACGGCGGTTTGATAGGATCGTCGTTCACTCCTATAGCCGGTACTCCTGGATGAAGTAGAAGCAAAACTCATCATTTGCGATCTGCGCAAGCGCGTGATCAACATGGTAAGCATCACTTAAGAGGTCGGCCATTACGAAATGGGCGATCTACCGCGCCGCTACATCGTTCTCTTCGACGAGCACTGCGAAACTTCGAAACAAGTGAAGCGGTCTCTGCGCGAGAACGCGCAGCAGGCGTTTTGGTGTGGCGGGCCGACCAGATGGCGGGTCTTGATGCGATCAATATTCATGTGATGACGATGCATGATGCTTAGGGCGCCAAATTTAGTGCCGTTTCCGTTCCCTGGCTTTCACATGCCGCCATCCCCGACGAGGCGCGGTCGCTCACGGCGCGGGACGAGGCCCATCTTGACGAGCTCACGACCACCGAGCGCCATCTCTTGTATGTGGCAGCAGCGCGTGCCCGGGATTTCGTGTGGATGTTGGGGGTGGCGCCCGCGCCGGAGTTTCTCTCTGATCTGGCTGACCGGGAACTTGAAAGAGGCCGATGAACCCAGCCTGCATCGCGGATCGAGAAGAGTGTGCGCTCCACCATCGCATCAATCCTTCTTTACCGCCGCCGGACCGCCAGACTGCGAAAATATGGAACAGCGAACCGCCCCTTTCGTAGCCCTGTGCCCCAGTTCCCCTGATTTTTTTCATCGTGAGGTACGCAGATCGTTCACCGGGTCGCATCCATCTGCAAGGCATCTGTGTTTGGCAGGAAATTCCCTGTGCCTATACCAGTGGTCTTCCCCGAGATCAGACAGCTGATTGAGGCCTTTGCTCCAACGTCTCCTTCATTATGTCCAGCATCTGAGTGCGAAAATCCTGTTCTTTCTCCAAGTCTGAAATCCGCGCTTTCAGGGTCCTGTCCCAGGGAGAGGTGTAACTTCTGGTAGCGCTTTTGGTGGCGTCCGCGCCCTTCATGAGGCGCCGTAGG
>NZ_JBIFFJ010000009.1:0-93734 GCF_043556915.1 Sulfitobacter sp. 1A15299
AAGATCAGACATATCACCGCTCCGTTTTCGGACGGTGAATCATGCGGCTCCGCGATAATCAATGGGTCCTGAGCCTAGGCATTGGGCTGTGAGTCAAGCAGCACGCAGGGTCGTATCTCCTCCATTCAAGCGGTTTAGCAGGGTGGACAGGATGACGGCGCTTTGAATGAGCCGTCGGCGAAGCTCTTGTCGCTGGCCGGCAGGGCGCAGCGGGACGTTGGTGCGTAGGTAGACCCTTTGCGGCATGGCCGCGGGATGGCAAGTATAGGTCACCTCGACCATCGCCTCGACCCGGCCAAAGTCGCGGGCATGGTGTACACTGTGAAACCGCGCGTCACAGATGGTCAGGGTGACGGGGCTGTCATCGGATGGAAGACAAAAAGTAACGGGATCATAGCTGCACTTGCGGCGGAGAATGTCCCTTGCATTGAGGGACGTGATGGGGCCGGATGTTTCGGGCGCGGTGGAGCGGCTTGGCATGTCTGATCCTCTTCCTAATCGTCTGGTGGCTTATCTTCCCTTTCTATGGGCCTTTGCGTTCCTCTGAGGTGCCGCCTTTCGCCCAACCTGTATACATGTTGTCGGGTCCAAATGTGGCGTAAATGTGGCAAGAACTTGCCGACAATGCGGCATTTGTATAATTCGCCAATCTTTTTTCACATTTTCTATGCGAAAGGGGCGCTACCTGTCCGTTTTCACCTCTAACAGCCAGTTTTCCTGAAGCCGGTTTTCAATCGCTTCAGAGAAATGACGGCGGACCAAGGCGATGGCTTCCGCGGCGGGCAATCCGGCGTCGATCAGCAACCACGCCGCGATCAGCCCACTGCGCCCTGCACCATATTGACAGGACAGGGCGACCGTCTCTCCCGCGTCCAGCGCCGCCTCTGAACGCGCCCGGTGGGCGGGCCATTGCGCCAGAAACCCGTCGCAGGGGATATTGAAATCTTCGATCGGTGCGAAAGAGAGCCTTAGGCCAAGAGGCCGTGAAATCTTTGAAATCAAAGGAAAGGCTCCTTCGGGGAGCTCGGCCTCCTCGGTAAGAATGAGCAACTCGCGTGCCCCAGCCGCCCGCAGACCTTCCAAGGTTTCCCGCATTTGCTGAGGATCGAAATAGGCCGCGCCATCCAGATGGGTCGCCAATCCCGGAAATCCCGTCATCGCCAGATGCCCGCCGCGGGGCGTGGGGATGACGGCGCGTATCGAGGTCGCATCGGGATCGAAAAAAGGCACATCACGAGACATGAAAACATCCATAAAATTTGAGTAACGTCGGCAGCGCCTGTATACATGTTAAATAGGTGAAAACGAACAGGCGAAGGATGCCGGGCAATGTCTAACCAAGTCAAATCCAGCGCGGCGATTGCAGAGGCGCTTCGGGCGGACATTTGCCTAGACCGCAACATCGTGGACGGCATGTTGCATGAGGTGGCCCTCGCCCAGCGGTTCGGCGTGTCGCGCACGCCCATCCGGCAAGCGTTGCAACGCTTGGCCTATGAACGCATGATTGCCGTAAAATCTGGCGTGGGGTCTGTCGTCACCCCTTTGGACGCTTCGACGCGCGCGGATGACATCCGCGCGGCTGTGGCGATCATCGAAGCAGCCGGCAAATGTGCAGCCCCCTGCCCCGCGCCACCCGCGCATTTCATGGCCCTTGCCGGAATCCTTGGAATGATGGACCTCGCCCCGCTGGACAATGCCGAGGCGTTCTTCGATATCCGCGCCCGGCTTTTGAACGCCCTATCGGAGATGGTCGAGAACCCGATCCTCAGCGACGCCTTTCGCGCGGCCTATTGGCGGCTGATCAGATGGTCCTTGCGTGATTTCGACAGCGCGCCGGAGCCTCAGATTGTGCATCTGCGTGCGGTGCTGCAAGCAGCTGCCCGGGCGATGCAGTCGAACACAATCGCCGCTTGCTTTGAAGAGATGGCAAGGCTCGAAGGCCAGCTTGCCGCCCTGCCGAGACAATGAAAAAAGCCCCGCTCCAAAGAAGCGGGGCACACTGCACCATTTGGATCAGCCGTTAACTGGCCGCCAACATACCCTTTTCCTTCGCCAAGTCACGCATCCGCTTTTGCAGCTTCTCGAAGGCGCGGACTTCGATCTGGCGGATCCGCTCGCGGCTGACATCGTATTGCGCCGAGAGGTCTTCGAGCGTGACCGTCTCATCCGACAGACGACGCTGGGTCAGAATGTCTTTCTCGCGGTCGTTCAGCACGTCCAAGGCCTCTGCCAGCATCTCGCGCCGGGTTTCAAGCTCGTCACGCTCGGCGTAATCGCCCGCTTGGTCGGCGCCTTCGTCCTCCAACCAATCTTGCCACTGCATCGTGCCTTCGCCTTCGGACCCGACGGTGGCGTTGAGCGAGGCATCCCCACCCGACATCCGCCGGTTCATGGAGACGACCTCATCCTCGGTCACGCCCAATTGGGTCGCAATTTCCTTCACGTTTTCGGGGCGCAGATCGCCCTCCTCCAACGCGCCGATCTTGTTCTTGGCCTTGCGCAGATTAAAGAACAGCTTTTTCTGTCCCGAGGTTGTGCCGAGCTTGACCAGCGACCACGACCGCAGGATGTATTCCTGAATCGACGCGCGGATCCACCACATCGCATAGGTGGCAAGGCGGAAGCCCTTCTCGGGATCGAAACGTTTCACCGCCTGCATCAGGCCGACATTGGCCTCCGAGATCACCTCGGACTGCGGCAATCCATAACCCCGGTAGCCCATCGCGATCTTCGCCGCGAGGCGCAGGTGGGAGGTGACCATCTTATGGGCAGCTTCGGTGTCTTGTTCTTCGACCCAGCGTTTGGCCAACATGTATTCTTCCTCAGGCTCCAGCAACGGGAACTTGCGGATCTCTTGCATATAGCGGTTCAGCCCGCCTTCGGGCGTCGGTGCGGGCAGATTTGCATAATTTGCCATGTCTTGTCCCTTTCCCCAGTTTAATCGGGGCCTATGTTATTGCGCTTAACATGCAATATGGGCGGCCCCCTTCGTGCTTTCAAGACAGAAGCCTTCACGCTTTTGTTCATGTCTGCACAGTTTCTGTGAACAAAACGTAACCGATCCTTAGGCGGTTCCGCGCGGTGGCGGGGTCACGCCGATGAGGCGGTGGGGCCTTCTCGCAGCATGTTCAACAGGGCCGCCATATCGGGCGGAAGGGATGCTTCGAAACGCAGGTTTTCACCGGTTACCGGATGTTCGAACCCGAGAACGGCGGCGTGCAGCGCTTGCCGGGGGAAGGCGCGGATTGCCTCGGCGGTGGCCTCAGGCAAGGCCGTCTTTGCCAGCTTGCGCCGCCCGCCATAGGTCGCGTCCCCCACCAAACCATGGCCCGCGTGAGACATATGCACGCGGATCTGATGTGTGCGCCCGGTTTCAAGCCAGCATTCCAGCAGCGCCAGCACCGGCGGGGTGCCAAAACGCTCAACCGTGCGGGCGCGGGTCACCGCGTGCCGCCCGCCTTGAAACAGCACCGCCTGCCGCTGCCGGTCGGTCTTGTGCCGCGCCAGTTGGGTGGTCATCCGCAGGATATTCCCCGCCTCGAAGGACGCGCCTTTGACGCTCCGCAGGCGCGGATCATTGGCATCCGGCACGCCGTAGACAAGGGTTTGGTAATACCGCTCTACGGTATGTTTTTCGAACTGGGCCGCCAGCCCGTGATGCGCCGCGTCGGATTTGGCGACAACGAGCAGGCCGGTGGTATCCTTGTCGATCCGGTGCACGATGCCGGGCCGTTTCATCCCACCCACGCCAGAGAGGTCATCACCGCAATGCGCCAGCAATGCATTCACGAGGGTGCCGGAGGGTGATCCCGGCGCGGGGTGCACCACCATGCCTGCCGGTTTGTCGATCACAATCAGGTCGTCATCCTCAAAGACCACCGAAAGGGGAATGTTCTCGGGCAGGATGTGGCTTTCCGCCGCCTCTTCCACCGTGATCTGCACCGCCTGTCCTTCGACCACCTTGGCGCGGGGGTCTTGGACCACGACACCGTCCAGCGTGACAGCGCCTTCGGTGATCAAACGGCCCAAACGGGTGCGCGACAGGTTCGCTTCCTCTGGCACATCGCGGGCCAGCGCCTTATCAAGACGGGCGGGCGGACTATCGTTCAGAATGAAATCAATGCGGCGGTAAGGCATGGACACGGACAACCCTGATGAACCGGCGAACCTGCGGTTTCTGCGGCGGATAGTGACGGTCTTGACCGTCGTGATGATTGGCGGGGTTCTAGTGCTGATCTTCGTGCTTGTCACCCGCCTGAGCGATCAGGGCCCGACCATGCCGCGCAGCATCACCCTGCCCGATGGCAGCAGCGCCCAAGCGTTCACGCAAGGCCGCGGCTGGTATGCGGTGGTGACGGATGCGGATGAGATACTGATCTTTGATCAGCTGACCGGTGCATTGCGCCAGACGGTCGCGATCGAGTGATCAGCCGCGGATGGTCTTGGCGAAGGTCGAATAGATCGGCTCGTTCGCGCAGATGATCTCACCATGCTGCAGGATGTTGCGCTCAGGCCGGATCGGCTCGACAAGGCCACCGGCCTCTTTGACGATCAACATGCCCGCGGCCACATCCCAAGGCTTCAGACGACGCTCCCAGAAGCCATCGTAACGGCCCGAGGCGACATAGGCGAGGTCGAGCGATGCCGCACCCCAGCGGCGCACACCGGCGCAGACGGGCAGCAGGCGGCCCAGATCCTTGAGCGTTTCAGGCAGATCGGCACGGCCCCCGAAAGGCAGGCCCGTGGCAAAGATCGACTCGATCATGCGGTGACGGCCAGAGACCCGCAAGCGGCCTTCGTTCATCCAAGCGCCGGTGCCCTTCTCGGCAAAGAACATCTCGTCCTTGGCGGGGTCAAAGACCACACCGGCGACGATCTCGCCCTTATGTTCCAACGCGATGGAGATGGCCCAATGCGGCAGGCCGTGCAGGAAGTTGGTCGTGCCATCCAGCGGGTCGACGATCCAACGGCGGGTCGGGTCTTGCCCCTCTTCCTCACCGCCCTCTTCGGCAAGCCAGCCATAGGTCGGGCGCGCGCCCATCAGGTCGTCTTTGATGATCTTCTCGGCGCCAATGTCGGCCTTGGTCACGAAATCGCCCGCACCTTTGACCGAGACCTGAAGGTTCTCGACCTCGCGGAAATCCTTGACCAATGCACGCCCCGCTTTGCGTGCCGCCTTGATCATGATGTTGAGATTCGCACTGCCGATCATTGTTCGCGCCCTTTGATGGATAAGGCGGGACGTATAGGGCGCAAGAACGCAATTGCCAAGGGGGCAGAAACCTGCACCGCTTATTGATTCTCGCGCGCCTCACGGGTTGCATTCAGAGCGCGAGGGAACACCTTGGACCCGTAGCAACCAGCACGAAGGAAACCCCATGTCCGACCAGATGCAGAGAATCGTCCTCGCCTCCCGCCCCGATGGTGCACCGACGCCCGAGAACTTCCGTCTTGAGAGCGCGGATATTCCCCAGCCGGGCGACGGCGAAATTCTGGTCGAAGTGCATTACATGTCGCTCGACCCCTATATGCGGGGCCGGATGGACGACGCGAAATCCTATGCCGAACCTGTGCCCATCGGCGGGCTGATGGAAGGTGGTAGCGTGGGCAAGGTGATCGCCTCGAATGACCCAAGCTTCGCCGAAGGCGATTTTGCCTTTGGCGCCTTCGGTTGGGCCACCCATGGTGTCGCCCCGGCAAAGCAATGTCAGAAGGTCGATGCCGAAGGCGTGCCGATCACCGCCTCGCTCGGCGTGCTGGGCATGCCCGGCCTGACCGGCTGGTACGGTCTGAACGACATCGGCCAACCGAAAGAAGGCGAGACCCTCGTCGTGGCCGCGGCCACCGGGCCCGTCGGCTCGATCGTCGGTCAATTGGCCAAGGCCAAGGGGCTGCGCACCGTGGGCATCGCAGGCGGGGCCGAGAAATGCGAGATCGCCACCCGCGATTTCGGCTTTGACGTCTGCCTTGATCACCGCGCCTATGACGATGCCAAATCCATGCGTGCCGCCCTGAAAGAGGCCGCGCCGGATGGCATTGATATCTATTACGAAAACGTGGGCGGCAAGGTGCTGGACGCGGTGCTGCCGCTGATGAACCCCCATGGGCGGATCCCGCTTTGCGGCATGATCGCGTGGTACAACGCAGGCGGGCTGGGTGCCGATGCCGAGGGCGCTGGCCTCACCGCGCCGCGGCTGTGGCGGACGATTTTGGTGAACTTCCTCACCGTGCGCGGCTTTATCATCTCGAACCACTGGGACCAGATGCCGAAGTTCCAGCGCGAAGTGGCCCCGATGGTCGCCGATGGCCGCGTGAAGGTGAAGGAAGACATCACCGAAGGGCTGGAGAATGCGCCGCAGGCCTTCATCGACATGCTGAATGGCGGGAACACCGGCAAGGCCATCGTTAAGGTGAAGTAAGCTTTGCAACGCGGCGTTCCGCCTTGTGGGATGGCGCGTTCACCCACCCGGCCCGGGTCAAGTCGCAGGCGGCGGGCCATCGCCTAGGCCCGCTGCAACTTGCGCGCCTCCTGCCCGGCCAGCTTTAGCAACTCATCCATGAACGGCTTGCCCAAATCATCCCGCCGCACTGCCGCATAGAGCCGCCGTGTGATCCCCTCGGCCGTCAGAGGCCGCGTGACGTAATCGGAGGAATATTTCACCTCCCGCACCACCCAATCCGGCAGGACCGAGACCCCGCGGTTGGACGCCACCAACAGCAGGATCACCGCCGTCAACTCCACCTGCCGGATCGCCGCAGGCTCGACCTTGGCGGGGATCAACAACTGGCTGAACACGTCCAGCCGGGTCCGCTCCACCGGGTAGGTAATCAGCGTCTCCCCCCGAAAATCAGCCGCCTCGACAAAGGGTTTCTCGGCCAAAGGGTGGTTCTGCGAGGCGACAAAAACCGGATTGTAATCAAAGAGTTCGACAAATTCGACGCCGGGTAGCTCTTCGGGGTCCGAGGACACCACAAGATCGACCTCTTCACGAAGCAGCGCAGGCAGCGCGTCAAACGCGAGACCGGGGCGGATATCGACATCCACATCCGGCCAATGGCGGCGGAACTGCTCCAACACCGGGAAAAGCCACTCGAAACAGGCGTGACATTCGATTGCGATATGCATCCGCCCCGTGCTGCCCGCCCGCAGGCCCGAGAATTCGTCCTGCAAGGCTTCGACCTGCGGCAAGACCTGCTGCGCGAGCTTCAACAGCCGCTGCCCGGCAGGCGACAGCTTCAACGGTTTAGAGCGCCGGACGAAGAGTTCGACCCCCGCCTGATCCTCCAACCCCTTCACCTGATGACTTAACGCCGATTGCGTGATATTCATCTGATCCGCCGCGCGGGCCAAACCGCCCGCCTCGTGGATGGCCTTGATTGTGCGCAGGTGACGGAACTCGATGTGCATTTGAGGCATTACTCATGTTCAAGATGAATGTTATGAGTTTGTCTCACAAGCCTCGATGTGAGACAAGACGTGAAACCGCCAAAAGGATCTCTCAATGACCACGCCTGCCGTTTCCTTCGAAGTCTTCCCGCCCCGCACCGTCGGCGCGGCGTTCAAACTGTGGGATGCGGCGCAGGCATTGGCCCCGCTGGCCCCGCGTTTCTTTTCGGTCACCTATGGCGCGGGGGGCACCACGCGCGATCTGACCCATGATTCGGCCCATGTGCTGCACCGCACCTCGGGCTTGCCGGTCGCAGGCCATCTGACCTGCGTCGGCGCCAGCCGCGTGGAAACCATGGAAGTCGCCGATAAATTCGCCGAAGCGGGCATCAAAGATATCGTCGCCCTGCGCGGCGACCCACAGGCGGGCACCGACAAGTTCGTGCCCCACCCCGAAGGCTTCGCCGACAGCTGTGAGTTGATCGAGGCGCTTGCCAAGACCGGCAAATTCACCATCCGCGTCGGCGCCTACCCCGACCCGCACCCCGAAGCGGCGGACCAGCAGGCGAACATTGACTGGCTCAAGCGCAAGTTCGACGCGGGCGCGGATGAGGCGCTGACCCAGTTCTTTTTCGAGGCGGAGACCTTCCTGCGCTTCCGCGATGCCTGCGTGAAGGCGGGCATCGACAAGCCGATCACGCCGGGCATCCTACCGGTGGTGAACTGGACCTCGGCCCGTAAATTCGCCGTGAAATGCGGCACGCCGGTGCCGGAATGGGTCGACCAAGCCTATGAGGCGGCGATCCGCGATGACCGTCACGATCTGCTGGCCCAGGCGATGTGCACCGAACTCTGCAGCGAGTTGATCGACGAAGGCGTGGATGCGCTGCATTTCTATACGCTGAACCGCGCCGAACTCACCCGCGATGTCTGCCGTGCCATCGGCGTGACCCCGCAGGTCGATCTTTCGGACGTCGCGTAAGCGCTCACCCTCCGGCAGGGGGGCTTGCCCCTGCCCCGCGCGGGCGTATCCTCCGGCGAAACTTACTTGCCGGAGAAGACCATGCCCCGCATCGCCCAAAGCCCTGCCGACCTTTTGTCCCAATCCGACGCGCTCAAGCTTTCGGGGCTGGAGTTCATGCAGGCCATTCTCGATGGCACCAACCCCGGCCCGCCCATCGGCCAAACCATGGGCTATGCGCTGCATTCGGTCGAAGAGGGCCGCATCGTCTTTCGCGGCGCGCCGAGCTTTGCCATGACGAACCCGATGGGCACGGTGCACGGCGGTTGGTACGGCACGCTGCTCGATTCAGCGATGGCCTGCGCGGTGATGACGAAGGTGCCGCGCGGCTCGGTCTATACCACTCTGGAATACAAGATTAATATCTTGCGTGGCCTGCCCTTGGGGATGGAGATCGACTGTATCGGGGTGACCGATCATGTGGGCCGTTCGACCGGTGTCGCACATGGGGAGATTCGCGGCGTCGAAGATGGCAAACTCTACGCCACAGGCTCCACCACCTGCATCGTGATGAAGCTGGCTTGAGCCCATCCACGAAAAACCCCGGCGCGGAAGTCCGCACGCCGGGGACCAAAAGCTCGGCTTAGGCGTCCTGCGCCTGAGTTAGTCCCAAAAGCCTTCGTCAACGCCGGGCAGCGCTTCGAGTTCTTCTTCGCTCAGACGGGTGACATAGGCGAAGGTCTGGTCATCGACGGCCACGAGGTTCACATCGGGTGTCGAGATCATGACGTGTTTGTCACCGATATCGAGGAAGCCGCCGACTTCGGCCACGATACCGACCATCTGGCCGTTCTTGGACAGCACGATGTCTTCGATCTCACCGATCTCGTTCCAGTTGGCGCCGATTTCGTTATAGCCCGTGTTGGGGCTCCATTCGTCGCCAGCTTCGCTGAGGGTGTAGATTTCACCGCCGGTGATATCGCGCGAACGGATCAGATCGCCGCGCAGTTCGGTCATCCGCAAGCTGTTAACGTTGGACGTGTCGGCATGCGTTTCAGCGAAAGCGGCAGTGCCTGCAAGTGTCAGAGCAAGGGTGCTGGCTGCGAGCGTTTTCATGTCTCTCTCCTTTTTCGTTGCGTCCTATGGTGGCAACGAAAACTCGGAGGGAGCGTTCCAAAAAGCGTAGAACTTACCATAGCTTAGACGACGCAGCGCATGGGGCCATCAAGCGTTCAGCCCGATACACCAAAAGTACTGGGGGGGGATGGTACCACCTCCTGGTCTCGAACCAGGGACCTCTTGATCCACAATCAAGCGCTCTAACCAACTGAGCTAAGGCGGCACTGGGGCGGATTTAGCGCCCGTGGCGGAGGAATGCAAGACCTCTGCGACAGAAGAATTGCCGGTTTCCGTCAGATTTTTCGCCCGGCCCGCATCCTCGGTGTTTATGTGGGAAACGTTGCCGGATGACGCGGCAACGTCGCCCCCGGCCTTCAAGCTGCGCTTTAGGCCATCAACCCGGACCGTCAGCTTGGGCACCCACACTCTGTCAAAAGCGCGAGGAGGCAAACGATCCAAGGCCAACGCGCCCCCTGCCCGCCGGTGCAACCGGCTAAGATAGCTTGCCTTTCCGCCCCTGCCGCGCTAGCGATAAGCCCCACCAAACCGGAGGCTCCCATGGGCATCGACACCGAACGCGACATCGAAGCAAACCTGCAAATCGGCCCGACAGACAAGGGCATGGTCCGCCTTTTCGTCGAGGGCGGCGGCGTTGAAATTCCTATGGATTTCACCCCGGAAGAAGCCCACGAGATCGCAGAAGAGATCATGGCCGCCGCAAACCGCGCGGGCAAGAAAGGGCGCTAAGCCGCGTAAACGCGGGGTCGCCCCGCCTCAGGGATATGGGCGAACAACCTCAGCCCCTCTTTCAAGACCAGTTCGGCGCCATGTCGGGATCGCGTAGGCGATGCAGGCGCCGGGCGGCATGGGTCGCGAATTTCTGCACCATTGCCTTGCGCCGTGCAGGCGCAAGCTTGGTCTCATCGCACATGCGCACAATCTCGGCCCCATAGGCGTCACCGATGATCAGGCCGCTTTCCTCTGGCAGCAGTTCCACCGGAAAATCATTGTCGACAGCCCAAAAGAACCGGTCGGCCCATTCCAAATAGCCCTCCCATTTTGCGTCGCCCTTGAAATCGGCGCGACAGGATTTGCATTCGACGATCCAAATCTCCCCCTTGGGGCCAAGCGCCATCACGTCGACCCGCAAACCGCGCGTCGGCACAAGTTCCTCGACCGAGGCAAAACCAAGATCGGCCAGATGCCGCATCACCCCCCGTGCCAATAATTGGCCCGGTTGGAGCGGTCGTATCTCATTCTCCATCATGGCGACAAATATGAACATTTGATGAACATCCACAAGGGGCAGCACCGGAAAGTTTGGTAATTCCCCCGCGACCCCCTATCTTCACCCCAACAAAGCGAGGGAGGCCCATGGCACAACGCGAACCGATGAGTGAGACGCAGGCGCGCGGGGTGCGTTACGCCCGTGAATTGGAGGGCCACCTGACATGGCTCGATACATTCTCCGGCACGGCGCTTGGCGTTTTGGCCGTGGCCTCGGGTATTTACACCTACCTCGGCGTTTCGTCGCTGCTGGATGACAATGGCGCCATGTCGGCCTTTGCGGCGATCGCCTATTCGGTGGCGGTCTCGGTGGGCATCTTTGTCTTTTGGTCCTATCTGCTGCGGCTTTTCCCCGCCGTACGCACAGCGCGCGCGCGGATGGGGCTTTTGGGGGCAATGGGGCTCGGCTCCATCGCGATCATCGCGATGTCGAGCTGGCTGAACGCCGCCGCGCTTGCCGGATCGGCAGCGGTAGAGCAGCATCTGGCCGAGACGGTGCAAGACTACCAAGGCGCGTTGGAGCGCACCCATGAGATTGCCTTGTCCGCTCAAGGGCTTGAGCGGGACGTGGCGCGGGTCAGACAGAGCTTCGAAGACCTGAGCGAGCAAGAGGCGGCAGGCAGCCTGTCGGGCCTTGCCGGGCGCGGCGCGGTGTTCCGGGTGCTGCGGCAGAAATCGGCGGAACTGGGCGCGCTGGAGGCGCAGATCGCCACTCAGACCCCGCTGGTGAATGACGCTTTCGCCGAAGGGAACCAGATCCTCAGCCGGATGCGCGCCCTGACAGTTGAGCCGGGCCCGGTTGAGGCGCGGTCGGTCGAGTTTTCCGAACAGGCCGTGCGGCTTGCCGGGCTGATCACCCGGCTGCGGCAGCTTTCCGTGGCCCCGCTGGTGGAGCGCGCGGCGCAGGATTTGGCAGCCTCCGTCGTGCTGCCCGAACTCGACGGCAGCAACGAAGCGCAACGCGGCGCGCAAGGCGCGACGATCACCTCGGTTCTGGAGGTGCTGGCCCAGCGTGCAGCGACATTGGAGCGCGCGGCGCAGGATGTGCAGGCCATGCCCCCCGCCGCCGACACGACATATACGCCGATTTCCAGCGCCGATGCGGTGATCCTCTACGCGCGCAATTTCGTGCCCTCTTGGGCCGGGGCCATCGCGATTGACCTGCTGCCCGCCGTGCTGGTGCTGATCCTTTCCATCACCCAAGGGGCGATCCGCTCGGGCCGGGAGGGGGCCGCGGTCGAAGACACGCTAACCCTCGCGGAACTGCGCGCCGCGCTGGCCGCCGTGCGCGATGTCGATGTGGCGATGCAGGAAAGCCCCGCGCATAAACGCGCCCCCGCCGAAGCGCCGCGCGCGGATGCGCCCGATGAACCGGCCCCCGGCCCCGTCACATCGATCAAAAGCACATGAGCGAGGAGACCCCACCGGAGGCCGACGCCCCCCACCGCCCGCCGATTGTGGGGCGGGTGCTGATTGGCGTGTTGATCTTCCAGCTTGGCCTCGCGGTGTTGTTGTTCTGGGGGGACTTGGGCACGGGGCTGCGCCTGCCGGGGTTTGGCCCGCGCGCCCCGGAATTGACCGAGCCGGTCCGCCCCGGCGACCAGACCCGCCGCTTCCGCCCTGAACGCGCGCCAACCCCCGGCCAGCCGATGCCCGAGACCGCCCTGCCCGACCGGCTGGTGCTCACCCCCGTCTCGGGCGGGCGGGCGGCGCTGTTGGAAGGGGCTATTGAGGTGGGCGATGCGGAGCGGATCGTCAAACAGTTGAGCGAACTGACCCCCGCGCCCGAGGAGGTCTACCTCAACTCCCCCGGCGGATCGGTCCGCGATGCTTTGGAACTGGGCCGCGCCCTGCGGCGCGAAGGGCTGAACACCGCGCTGCGGGAGGGTGACATCTGCTATTCCGCCTGCCCCTATCTGCTGGCCGCCGGCGCGGCACGGACGGTGCCCGAGAGCGCCTCGGTCGGGGTGCATCAGCATTACTTTGGCGAAAGCACGATCCTGCCCGCCTTTGTCGCCGTGGAGGACATCCAGCGCGGTCAGGGTGAGGTGATGCGATACCTTGATGAGATGGGCATCGACCCCTTGGTGATGCAGCACGCGCTGGTCACCCCGCCCGATGAAATCTATGTGCTGCTGCCCGAGGAATTGCGCCGCTATGGCTTTATCCCCGCCGAAGATTGAGCGGCGCAGAGAAGTTTTGCAAATACACCTTCGCCCCCTTGCCGGAGCCCCACTTGGCCCCTACATCGGGGGTCGACGGGTTCTGCCCTGTTCGTGAACGTTACATTCCAGTGGCCTTAAGCAAATCCGAGGGAGCTGGCTCTGTCCGAGCCCTGGTTCGGTTACCTGGCGCCCACCTGTACATACAGGTCCTCGGGAATATAAAACAGCAGCGGCAGGCGCGGTTCCCGTCACTTTCCCCAGACATTGATGTGGTAGATGGCCCCCTCGGGGCCACTTTCCCGCGCGTTTAAAACGCTTCGGGGCGCGCCTCGCGCGCCATATGGTCGAGGACAGCGTTAACGAAGCTCGGCTCGCGCCCCTCGGGGAAAAAGGCATGGGCCACGTCGACATATTCCTTGATCACCACGCGCGGCGGCGTGTCGTCATGGCGGAACTCGGCCCCGGCGGCGCGGAACAGCGCGCGCAGGGTCGGGTCGATCCGGGCAATGGCCCATTTGGCGACGATGGCGCGGTTGGCCATCTGGTCGATCGGCGCTTGATAGTTCACCGCATCTTCGAGCACGCGAGAGAAGTGGTCGACATCCCCCTCCTGCATCTCGTCGCCCTCATAGACGGCACCGAAACGGTGGTCGATGAATTCGTGACGCACGACATCGACCGTCTGCGCGGAATGCTCCATCTGGAACAGCGCCTGCACGGCATAGAGCCGCGAGGCCGACTTCATCTTACGTTTCTGGTTGCCCGAAAGCCCGTTGCTGGTCATGCGATGTTTGATCCATCCGTGTCGCCGGCCATCAAAGTGTCCTGCCCGAATGGCTTGAACCCGATGCCCTTGCTCTGGCGGCCCCATTTACGAGCGAGCGCGATAAGATGCAAGGCCGCAGCGGCTGCGCCGCCGCCTTTGTTTTGCCCCTCAGGGTCGGCGCGCACCTCGGCCTGCTGTTTATTCTCGACCGTCAGGATGCCATTGCCGATGCAAAGCCCTTGCAGCCCAAGCAGTTGCAGGGCGCGGCTGCTGTCATTGCAGACGGTCTCGTAATGCGTGGTCTCGCCACGGATCACGCAGCCAAGCGCGACATAGCCGTCAAAATTGCTGCCCCGGTCGGAAATGCCGATGGCGGTGGGAATCTCCAAGGCGCCGGGCATCTCGATCACCTCGTAACTGGCGCCCGCAGCCTCCAACTCGGCCTTGGCACCGGTCAAAAGACCATTCGCGATGTCCGAATAATAGGGCGAAACGACGATCAGCAGCTTCACCGGTTCGTCAAAGCTGGGGCGCGGCAGGATGGTATGCTCTTCGGCGGATGCCATGGCGATTACTCCGTAGTGATGGGCCGGGTGCCCACGATTTCAAGCGCATAGGCGTCAAGGCCCAGATAGCGCGTGTCGGGATTGTCGGTCAGCAGGACCAGTTCGTGCAGCCCCATCGAGGACAGGATCTGCGCGCCAAGACCGGTGCGTTTGATCGTGCGCGGGCGGTCGTCATCCTCGGGGTCGAGCTTGAGGCGCGGGTAAGGATCGCGGAAGAGCACCACCGCCCCCCGCCCCTCTTCGCCGATGATCTGCATGGCGCGGGGCAACTCGTCCGCCGGGCTGGGGCCAAGGCCAAGGATATCTTCCAGCGCGTTGATCGCATGGGTGCGGATCAGCACCGGCTCGGGCGTTGAGATATCGCCCTTGGTAAGCACCACATGGTCGGTGCCGGTAATCTGATCGGAGAACACCCGCATCTGCCAGTCGCCGCCATAGGCCGAGGTCACGGTGCGGCTGTCACGCTCCACCAGCAGGTTGTCGTGCTTGTGGCGGTAGGTGATGAGATCGCTGATCGTGCCGATCTTGAGCCTGTGTTCGGCGGCGAATTCCACGAGGTCGGGCAGACGCGCCATTTCGCCGTCGTCCTTCATGATCTCGCAGATCACGCCGGAAGGGTGCAGCCCCGCGAGGCGCGAAATATCGACCGCGGCTTCGGTATGGCCTGCCCGCACCAGCACGCCACCATCGCGGGCGCGCAGCGGGAAGACATGGCCGGGGGTGGCGATATCCGCCGAACCGGATTGTTCCGAGATCGCCACGGCCACGGTCAGCGCACGGTCGGCGGCAGAGATGCCGGTGCTGACACCTTCCCGCGCCTCAATGCTGACGGTAAAGGCCGTCTCATGCCGGGAAGAGTTGTTCACCGCCATCATCGGCAGGCCAAGGTGATCGACCCGCTCCGCCGTCATCGGCAGACAGATCAACCCGCGCCCATGGGTCGCCATGAAGTTGATCGCCGCAGCATCGGCAAACTGCGCCGGGATCACCAGATCGCCTTCGTTCTCGCGGTCCTCATGGTCCACCAGAATGAACATACGGCCTTGGCGCGCGTCTTCGATGATCTCTTCGATAGGCGAGATCGCGTCGCTCAGCCCTGTCTCGACCGGTCCGGGTTTGTCAAATTGCATCGGCTGCTTCCATCTATCTGTTGCCCGGCTCTTAGCCTGACCCGCGCCGCTTGGCCAGAGCGCCCCCAAAGGGCGCGGCGTCACATCTCGTTCAAGCGTGCCACGTAACGGGCCAGCGTGTCGATTTCGAGGTTCACGAGATCGCCGACGCCTGCATCGCCCCAAGTCGTCACCTCCTTGGTATGCGGAATGAAGTTGATGCCGAAATCGCAGCCATCGACATCATTCACCGTGAGCGAGGTGCCGTTGAGCGCCACTGAGCCCTTGGGCGCGATGAAACGCGCAAGCTCTTTCGGGGCGCGCAGGGTGACGCGGGTGCTGTCGCCCTCGTCTTTCATCTCAATGATCTCGGCCACGCCATCGACATGGCCCGAAACGATATGCCCGCCCAACTCGTCGCCCACCTTCAGCGCGCGTTCGAGGTTCACGCGTTTGCCCTCGCGCCAATGCTGGCCAAGGTTGGTCTTGGCCACGGTCTCGGCGCTGATCTGCACCTCATACCAATCTTCGCCCAGTCCCACGACGGTGAGGCAAACCCCATCGCTGGCGATGGAGGCGCCCATGTCGATGCCACTGGTGTCATAGCCGGTCTGGATGCGCGCGCGCAGGTCGCCTTCTTGCTCCAGCTTGGTCACGGTGCCAACGTCTGTGATAATGCCGGTGAACATGGGGTGGGCTCCTTTGCTGGTTCCGCGCAGTGGTAAACCCGGTCACCGCCACAGGCAAGAGCGGGTGACGCCACATTGTCGCCCCTATTATATGGTGGTTAAGAGGGCAAAACCCCACCGAAGGACCAGAATGACCGTGACCGCCGCCCCGACCAGAACCTTCCTGTTCCTGCAAGGACCGCATGGCCCTTTCTTCAACAGTCTGGGCAAGATGCTGCGCCGCGCGGGGGCCGAAGTTTGGCGCGTGGGCTTCAACGCGGGCGACCGGGCCTTTTGGTTTCACCCGTCGACCTACATCCCCTATCGCGGCAAGGTCGAGGATTGGCCGGGCGTCTTTGCCAGCCTGCTGGATGACAAGCAGGTTACCGACATCGTGCTTTACGGCGACACCCGCCCCATCCACGCCGAAGCGGTGGCCGAGGCCAAGCGCCGTGGCATCACCGTGCATGTCTTCGAGGAAGGCTACATGCGGCCCTATTGGGTCACCTATGAGCGCGGCGGCTCAAACGGCAATTCGCGGCTGATGGAGATGACCATTCCCCAGATGCAGGCCGCCCTCGCCCGCTCGGACATGGAAGCCCCCCTGCCCCCGGGCCATTGGGGCGACATGCGCCACCACATCTTTTACGGCGCGCTTTACCATTGGTTCGTGATGTTTCGAAACGGCGATTACCGCAATTTCAAACCACACCGCAGCCTGCCGGTCACCAAGGAATTCCGCCTCTACCTCAAGCGGCTCTTGCTGATGCCGGTGCTGGCCGCCGACCGCCTGCTGGCCACGCTGAAAATCCGGCTGGGCGGGTTTCCCTACCATCTGGCACTGCTGCAACTGGAGCATGATTCCTCTTTTCAGAAACACTCGCCCTTCAACACGATGGCCGATTTCCTTGAACTGGTGATCGAAGGTTTCGCCAAGGGCGCGCCGCAGCATCACCACCTCGTCATCAAGGCGCATCCGCTGGAGGATGGCCGCGTGCCGGTACGGCGCGATGTCAAACGGCTGGCCCGTGCGCATGGGGTTTCCGACAGGGTGCATTTCGTGCGCGGCGGCAAGCTGGCGCAGCTTCTCAACGACACCCGCAGTGCGGTGACGGTAAATTCCACCGCCGGGCAACAGGTGCTCTGGCGCGGCATCCCCCTCAAGGTCTTTGGCAGCGCGGTCTATTCCCAGCCTGAATTTGTCTCGGACCAGCCGCTGCCGGAATTCTTTGCCGCTGCCAACCGCCCCGACAACCGCGCCTATAAGGATTACCGCCGCTATCTGCTTGAAACCTCTCAGGTTCCGGGCGGCTTCTATGCCGCGCGCGGGCGGCGGCAATTGCTGCGCCAAGTGGTCGATATGATGCTCGCCGCCGAGGATCCCTATGACGCGCTGGAACAGGGCACCGCGGCCCCTCGGCAACAGTTGCGGGTCGTCACCTGAGTTAACCCATTCCGCCCTGTAGATTTTTTCGCTAGGCTGCGCTAGATTGCAAAGTAATACGTCAAGACAATTGGCGATTTCGAGGCAGATATTTCAGGTCGAGGAGACCGGGCAGTGAAATCCGTATCTTTCCGGTGGGCGCGCCCCATCGCAGCGCTGGCGGCGGTGGCCGTCATCTCATCTTGTGGTTTGCCGCAGGTCGGGCCGAACAAACGGCAAATCTACGCAGGCTCCGTTCAGCGCGAGGGCGATGCCTTTGTCGTCAGTGTGAATGATCGTGTGACCCGCGCCACCGCCGTGGCTCCGGCGCTCGGCTTTTCGGAAAGCTTCAAGAACGCGGGCCGGGTCGGTTCCGACACGATCCAGCCAGGCGACATCCTTGGCATCACGGTTTATGAGAATGTGGACGATCCGCTTCTCGGCGTCGAAGGCGCGCCGGCCACCCTGCTGGAAGAGGTGCAGGTCGATGGCGCGGGCTTTATCTTCATCCCCTACGCGGGCCGCATTCGCGCTGCGGGCAACACGCCCGAGGCGATCCGCCGCATCATCACCAACAAGCTGGGCGAACAGACCCCCGACCCGCAGGTCGAAGTGCGTCGCGCCGCCGGTGACGGCTCGACCGTCTCGCTCATCGGCTCGATCGGGGCACAGGGCGTCTACCCGATCGAGCGCCCGACCCGCACGCTGGCCGCCATGCTGGCCCGCGCAGGCGGTGTGACCATCATCCCCGAGATCGCACAGGTCACCGTGATCCGCGGCGGGCAACGCGGCAAGATTTGGTTCCAAGACCTCTATGACCACCCTGAACTCGACATCGCCCTGCGCCCGGGCGACCGGATTCTGGTCGAGGAAGACACCCGCTCTTTCACCGCGCTTGGCGCCACCGGCGGACAGGCCCGCGTGCCCTTTGAATCGCAAAACCTCTCGCTATTGGAAGGCATCGCGCAGGTCGGCGGCCTGAGCCCGATCTCGGCCGACCCCACCGGCGTCTTCGTGTTCCGCAATGAGCCTGAGGAAGTCGCCGAACAGGTGCTGGGCCGCAGCGATCTGACCGGCGCGCAGCGGATGGTCTATGTCACCGACCTGACCAAACCCAACGGCATGTTCATGGCCCGCGATTTCGTGATCCGCGACGGCGACACGATCTATGTGACCGAAGCCCCCTTCACCCAGTGGAGCAAGGTGATCTCGGCCATCACCGGCACGGCGGGTTCGGCGGATAGCATCACTTCGCTGACCGAATGATCCACCCCGGTGGCATTCGAAGCTGACCCATACCAACACCCCGCCGCCGGTCCCGAAAGGAGCCGGCGGCTTTTCGTATATAACGGTGGATTTCTGACGCAGCGCCGCCTGCGGCGCATCTTGCAGCTGTCGGGCCATTCCCTGCGCCTCGGCCTGCCCGGACCGGACGATGCGGTGGCGGTCTGGGGCAACGCGCCCACGGCGCATCGCGGGCTGGCCGTGGCGGCCAAACGCGGCGCGCCGGTGATCCGGGTGGAGGACGCATGGCTGCGCTCGCTCCACCCCGGCCGCGCGGGCGAGCCGCCTTTGGGGCTTCTGATCGACAGCCGGGGGGCGCATTTCGATCCCGCCCAGCCCTCCGACCTCGAAGACCTACTGACCCACCACCCGCTGGACGACACCGTCCTTCTGGACCGCGCCCGGGGTGGCATGGCGCAGATGGCCGAGGCGCATCTGACGAAATATGCGGGCTTTGACCCCGACACGCCTGCACCAGAGCCGGGCTATGTGCTGGTGATCGACCAGACCCGCGGCGATGCCTCGGTCACCGCCTCGGGCGCGGATCGTGCGCGGTTTCTGGAAATGCTCGTCTTCGCACAAGAGGAACACCCCGGCGCGCGCGTCATCATCAAGAGCCACCCAGAGACGACACAGGGCTACCGCACCGGGCATTACGGCCCCGAGGATGCCAACGAGCGGATCACCCTGCTGACCGATCGCATCAGCCCTTGGGCGCTGTTCGAAGGGGCAGTTGGCGTCTATACCGTCTCCTCCCAAATGGGGTTCGAGGCGATCTTTGCAGGCCATAGGCCGCGCGTCTTCGGTCAGCCTTTCTACGCGGGCTGGGGGCTGACGGAGGATGAGTTCCCCGTGCAACGCCGCCAGCGCCGCCTCAGTCGCGCGCAGCTTTTCGCGGCGGCGATGATCCTTTATCCGACATGGTACGACCCCTATCGCGACCAGCTCGGCAGTTTCGAGACGGCCCTCACCGCCCTTGCCGCGCAGGCCCGCGCGTGGCGGGAGGATCATCGCGGCTGGGACGCATGGGGGATGCGCCTGTGGAAGCGCCGCCCGCTGCAACAATTCTTCGGAACGGCCACCCCCCTTCGCTTTCGCAACGGCTCGGCAGAAGCCCCGAAACCGCCCCGCCGCGCCATGGTCTGGGCCAGCAAGGCCGAGGCCGCGCCCCAAGGTGCGCTGCGGGTCGAGGACGGGTTTCTGCGCTCGCGCGGGCTGGGGGCCGAACTGGTCCCGCCCCTCTCGCTGGTCTGCGACGATCTGGGCATCTACTACGATCCCCAAGGGCCGAGCCGACTAGAGAAATGGATCGAGAAACGCGCCGAGTTGCGCCCCGATCAACTGGCCCGCGCCCGCGCGATGATCGCGTCGCTGACCGGGGCGGGCCTCAGCAAATACAACCTCGGCGGTGCCGCGCCCGAGCTGCCGCCGGGGCGGCGCATCCTCGTCCCCGGACAGGTGGAAGACGACGCCTCCATCCTCACCGGCACGGGCGATGTGTGCAGCAACGCGGCCCTGCTGGCCGCCGCACGCGCCGCAAACCCGGATGCCGTGATCCTTTACAAACCCCACCCCGATGTCGAAGCGGGCCTGCGCAAAGGCGCGACCGAGGCGGGCGATGCCGATCTGATCCTACATCATGCCGACCCGGTGGCGCTCTTGGGCCAAGTCGACGCGGTTTGGACCATGACCTCCCTCCTGGGGTTCGAAGCCCTCCTACGTCGGGTGCCGGTGGTGACCTTGGGCGCGCCCTTCTACGCGGGCTGGGGGCTGACCGAGGACCGGGGCGCTGTCCCGCCCCGCCGCCGCGCGACACCGACGCTCGAAGGGCTCGTCCATGCCGCGCTCATCGATTACCCGCGCTACCGCGACCCGGTCAGCGGTTTGCCCTGCCCTGTCGAAGTGGTGGTCGAACGGCTGGCCACGGGCCGCCTGCCCCGCGCCGGGCTGGGCAACCGAATGCTATCGAAGCTCCAAGGGGTCTTTGCCAGCCAGAGCCACCTCTGGCGGCGATAGCACCTAACTGGCTGCGTTGCGCCGCCAGACGTGCAGCAGGTCCGGCCCGATCTGCTGGCTGGATTGCAGCACGAAGCGCGGCGCCTCGGCCAGCCGCGACAGGCCAAGCGCCCCAATGCCGGGCAGACCTTCGGCCCCGATCACCAGCCCGGCGGTGAACCCCACCAGCCGGTCAACCAAATCCGCCTCGATGAGCGAAGCAGCCAAGGCGCTGCCGCCCTCGCAGAAAATCCGTGTGAGACCATGCGCCGCCAATTGCCGCATCACATCCTGCGGGTCCAACTGCGCCCCGCGTGCGGCACAGGGCAACAGCGTCGCCCCCAGATCGGCCCAGGCTTTGATTAACACCGGATCGGCATCCGCACCGTGGCAGAGGATCAAAGGCACCTCAGCCGCCGTGCGCGCCAGTTGCCCCATCAACGGCAGGTCGAGCCTGCGGGAGACGACGACGCGCGCCGGTTGCTGGGCAAGCCCGAGACCGCGCACCGTCAGGCTTGGGTCATCCTTGCGCGCAGTGCCCGCCCCGACCATCACCGCGTCGTGACGGCTGCGCATGGCATGGGTCAGCCGCCGCGCGGGGGCGTCGGTGATCCATTGGCTTTCGCCCGTGCCGGTGGCGATGCGCCCGTCAAAGGAATTAGCCAGCTTCAGCGTCAGCATCGGGCGGCCCAGATCGGTGCGGCAGAAGAAACCGGCGTTATCCGCGCGGGCCGCATCCTCGTACAGACCGACCGAGACGTCGATCCCGGCAGCGCGCAACATCGCGATGCCGCGCCCGTTGACCCGCGCGTCGTCATCTTGGGTCGCGATCACCACGCGGGCCACGCCTGCGTCGATCAGCGCCTGCGCACAGGGCGGCGTTTTGCCGTGGTGGGCACAGGGTTCGAGCGTGACATAGACCGTCGCCCCCCGCGCCGCCGCGCCCGCCTGCGCCAGCGCCTGCGGCTCGGCATGGGGGCGCCCGCCCGGCTGGGTCCAACCGCGCCCGACGATCCGCGTGTCTTGCACGATGACGCAGCCCACCGCCGGGTTGGGCCAGACGTTGCCCTGCCCGCGCCGCCCCAAGGACAGCGCCAGCGCCATATACCGCGCGTCGCTCACCCTCTCGCCGGTCACTCTTCCGGCAGGGCGTCGGGCCGCAGTTCCTGAACGAATTTGTCGAAATCGTCCGCGGCTTGGAAGTTCTTGTAAACAGAGGCGAAACGCACATAGGCCACGGTGTCGATCCGGGCCAGCGCCTCCATCACGATCTCACCGATATGTTTCGAGCTGATGTCGGTCTCGCCCATGCTTTCCAACCGGCGCACGATGCCCGAGATCATCTGATCGATACGTTCGGGATCAATGGGGCGTTTCTGCATGGAGATGCGGATTGAGCGTTCGAGCTTATCCCGGTCAAAATCCTCGCGTTTGCCAGAGGTTTTGATCACCACAAGATCGCGCAGTTGCACCCGTTCATAGGTGGTGAAGCGGCCCCCGCAAGCTGGGCAGAACCGTCTGCGCCGGATCGAGACGTGATCCTCGGCCGGGCGGCTGTCTTTCACTTGGGTGTCGATATTTCCGCAAAACGGGCAGCGCATCGGCCGTCCCCCTCTTCATCCTGCCTCACTTGTGGGGCGCGCGGCCCTCTTGTCAAAACTTATAGGGGAGCCGCGAGGTTTTGGGTAGAGAAGATTTCCACAGCTATATCTTGCGTTCAAATATGTGTCATGGACCCAACGCCATGCCCCCGCGTTGGTCAGCGAAGGCTATAAACGGAGCATATCATGACCAAGACACTTTTCCTGACCGGCGCCTCCAGCGGGATCGGCGCGGCCACCGCCCGCGCGGCGGCGAAAGCAGGCTGGAACATCGGCCTCTTTGCCCGCAGCGAAGAGAAACTGAACGCCCTCGCCGATGAGATTGGCGATCAGGCGCTGGTATTGGTGGGCGACGCCACCGATTACGATGCGCAGAAACAGGCGATCGACAAGCTCGCCGATCACTTTGGCGGGGTCGACGCGGCCTTTGCCAATGCCGGGCGCGGCACCAGCCCGGCGGGGACCGAGAATGGCGACCCGCAGGATTGGAAGGCGATGGTCGATCTCAATATCATGGGCGCGCTCTATACCGCCCATACCGCAATGCCACATCTGCGCAAAACGACCGGCCAATATGTTGTGACCGGCTCTGCTGCCGGGCGGCGCCATATCCAAGGCTCGATTTATAGCGCTACCAAATGGTTCATCCACGGTTTCGCGGGCAATCTGGCGGATGAGATGGCCGAATGGGGTGGCCGCTGCATGGTGGTCTCGCCCGGAATGGTCGACACCGCCTTTTTCGACGAGGCCAAACCCGACAAGCTGCAACCCGAGGACGTGGCGAATGCGGTGATGCATGCGCTTGATGCGCCTGCGCGGGCGGCGGTGCGTGAAATCTATCTGATGCCAACGGGCTGAGCCCTGCCCACTCGCGCGTCAGTCGGGCCGGAAATGCGCCGCGATGCGCCGCTGATGCGGGGCGTCGCGATGCTCGAACAGGTAGATGCCCTGCCATGTCCCCAACATCATCCGCCCCTGCGCGACGGGGATACTAAGGCTCACCGGCAGAACCGAGGCTTTGATATGCGCAGGCATATCATCCGGCCCTTCTATCAGATGCGTGAGATAGCGCATCTGCGGCGCATCGGCAGGTGGCACCAACCGGGCGAAATAGGCCAGAAGGTCGCGCTGCACATCTGGGTCGGCGTTCTCTTGGATCAACAGGGAGGCCGAGGTGTGCTGCACCAAGAGCGTCAACAGCCCGTCCCCCTGCCCCGTAATCCAGCGGGCCACGTCATCCGTGAACTCGTAGAGCGCCTGACCCCGGGTTTGAATGGTAAAAACTGTCTGCATCTCAACAGGCTCCCCAACGCTGCGCGTATGGGTCCCAGCACTGCCCTGCCGCCTCTTTCGCATCGCTTATCGCGAATAGACCCAGTTCCGTCGAACCGCTGTCGCAGGAAAGCGAGGCAATCTCGCGCCCATTCTTGCGCACCGTTACCCTGCCGTCGCTGATCTGACCGAGTTTGTCGAAAGAACCGTGCACCTCATAGGAAAAGGCACCATTTTGGAAGGTCGTGCTCTCCCAAATGGCGCGACCTATACCCGGCCAAGGCTGATGCGCGACCTCCGAGATTGGGGCGCTCAAGGTCAGAGCGGGCGCGTCAGGCGGGCCGAAGCGGTAAATCACCTCTTCCCCGTCGAGACAGACTTCCAACTGCTTTGCCCCTTGGTCAATCGTACAGGTCAGAACGGTAGCGCTGCGCTGATGGCAATGGGCATAGGCTTGGCTGGTGCCGAGGGTCAGAAACAGGCTGGCGAGCATAAAACGCATGAAATCAATCCGTTGCAAGAATACGTGCAGGATAGGCTCGCCGCTGTCTGAAAACAACGGCTCGCGTGGTTCAGAAATCCCGCAACTCAATTATGCGATCCAGACAGAACTGCCGGGCATGGTGGCTGGGCAGGTTCTCTCCCGCGCGGTTGATGGTGACGGAATAGGACTTCTCCATGTCACCGCTCACCCGGTCAGGGTTGGTGCTGAAGACGACGCCGGTACGGCCCACGCCGCTCACCGACGGGCCGCGCGGGGTTTTGACATAGAGCCGCTCCCCTCGCGGGAGGCCCAGCACGTCCTGCGCAAACTCCGCCGCGGCGCACCAGATGTGACGCGCGCCCGCGCCGTGGTCTTCGATCACCTCGAACTCCTGCGCGGTGAGGGGCATGACGATCAACCAGTTTTCGGCCCGGTAAGCCTGCGCAGCGGCCTGCAGCGGCAGCGTAAGGCAAAGAAGCGTGAGGACAGTTTTGCGCATCATGGGATCCTTCTTGGGATACCCCCTTGATGTAAGCGGCGCGGGCGGCAGGTCAAAGACCTGCCCCACAAAAGAAAACGCGGCCACCGGGGCCGCGTTTTGACTTATTGATCAAGGAAGCTGCGCAGCTTGCGCGAGCGGCTCGGATGTTTGAGCTTGCGCAGCGCCTTGGCTTCGATCTGGCGAATACGTTCGCGGGTCACGCTGAACTGCTGACCAACCTCTTCGAGCGTGTGATCGGTGTTCATGCCGATGCCGAAACGCATCCGCAGAACCCGTTCCTCGCGGGGCGTGAGCGAGGACAGCACCCGCGTCGTGGTTTCTTTGAGGTTTTCCTGAATGGCGCTGTCGAGCGGCAGCACGGCATTCTTGTCCTCAATGAAATCGCCCAGCTGGCTGTCTTCCTCGTCGCCGATGGGCGTCTCAAGGCTGATCGGCTCCTTGGCGATCTTCATTACCTTGCGGACCTTTTCGAGCGGCATTTGCAGCTTCTCGGCCAGTTCCTCGGGCGTCGGCTCGCGGCCGATCTCATGCAGCATCTGGCGGCCGGTGCGCACGAGCTTGTTGATCGTCTCGATCATATGCACCGGAATACGGATGGTGCGCGCTTGGTCGGCAATCGAGCGGGTGATCGCCTGACGGATCCACCATGTCGCGTAGGTGCTGAACTTATAGCCGCGGCGGTATTCGAACTTGTCGACGGCCTTCATCAGGCCAATGTTGCCTTCCTGAATGAGATCGAGGAATTGCAGCCCGCGGTTCGTGTATTTCTTGGCGATGGAGATCACGAGGCGCAGGTTCGCCTCGACCATTTCCTTCTTGGCCTGACGCGCTTCCTTTTCGCCCTTCTGGACCTGCTGCACGATGCGGCGGAATTCCGAGATATCCAGACCGACGTATTGACCGACCTGCGCCATGTCGGCGCGCAGTTCCTCGACCTTGTCGCTGGAGCGTTCGATGAACATCTGCCAGCCGCGACCGGATTTCTCGGCCATCCGCTCCATCCAGTTGGGATCAAGCTCGTAGCCGCGATAGTTGTCGACAAATTCCTTGCGGTTGATGCGTGCTTGGTCGGCGAGCTTCACCATGGCGCTGTCAATCTGCATGATGCGGCGGTTGATGCCGTAAAGCTGGTCGATCAGCGCTTCGATACGGTTGTTGTGCAGGTGCAGGTCGTTCACCAAAAGCACGATCTCCGACCGCAGCTTTTGATAGGTCTCTTCCTGCTCTTTGGTGAAAGAGCCGTCTTCGTTCAGCGTGGCTGAGATGCGGCTGTCCTGCATCGCGCTGAGCTTTTCATAGTCATCCGCGATGATGTCGAGCGCTTCCAGAACCTGCGGTTTCAGCGCCGCCTCCATGGCCGCAAGGCTCATGTTGGCCTGTTCGTCCTCGTCATCGTCGTCGTCCGACGAGATCGGATTGCCATCGGCGTCATATTCGGGCTTGGAGTCCTCGCTCTTGGCCTCCCCTCCGGCGGTCGGGGCCACGACCGGAGAAGTTTCCTCCTCATCGCCCATCTGCGTGCCAAAGGTCGCTTCAAGGTCAATGACATCGCGCAGCAGAATGTCTTCAGAAAGAAGTTCGTCGCGCCAGATGGTGATCGCTTGGAAGGTCAGCGGGCTTTCGCAAAGCCCGGCGATCATCGTGTTGCGGCCAGCTTCGATCCGCTTGGCAATGGCGATCTCGCCCTCGCGGCTGAGCAGTTCGACACTGCCCATCTCGCGCAGGTACATGCGCACCGGGTCATCGGTGCGGTCAAGCTTCTCGGAGGTGCCCGAAGACAACGCCACGTCGCGGTTGGACTCAGTGGTCGCAACCTCGGTCGAGCCTTTGTTCTCTTCCTCTTCGGCTTCCTCGTCTTCAATGATGTTGATGCCCATTTCCGAGAGCATCGACATCACGTCTTCGATCTGTTCCGAGCTGACCTGATCGGGCGGCAGCACCGTGTTGAGCTGATCATAGGTGATATAGCCCTTCTCACGGGCCTCACCGATCATCTTCTTGACGGCGGCTTGGCTCATGTCGAGCGAGTGGCCAGCCTCTGAATCGTTGCTCTTTGCGTCGTCATTCGTATCTTTGGCAGCCATCTCATGCTCCTCCAGCGCGTCAGCGCGAATCATCCGCAGACGATTCGGTTTTCCGAATCATGCGAGGTTATGGGTGATTCTTAAACCCGTTGCCCAGCATTTTCAAAAAGTCCTGCAAATGGGCCACGCCGATGCTCATCCGCGGCCCTTTGACTTGTCATATTTAATCGTTCCCAAGAGCGCGTCCAATGCGCTGCGCTCGTCGCGGTCCATCGTCATGCCGTTGTCGCCCACGTCGAACTCTCCGTTGCTTTCTTCCTGTGCGCTGCGGCGGGCAAGGTCGGCGGCACGGGCCGCTTCGCTCAAACGCCAAGTGACCCCCTCATCCGCCGGGCCGCTCAGGTCTTCGACGGCTTCGGCAATCTCTTCGTTCAGCCCGCGGGCGGCATCCAGTTTGGCCAGTTCCCCGGCCACGGTCAGGCGGGTCATATCCACGTTACCGGGATTGCGGATGCAGGGCGTGATGGCAACGTGGCGTTGCCCCTTCATGTTTTCAAGGGTCTCCCAGCCGAGGGAATAGGAAATCTCTTCGCGCAGCGTCTCTTGCCCCGCATGGCCAAAGCGCAGCAGCAGATCGCGCAGCCGCGCGTGATCTGGATCATCGCAGCGCATCGCCTCCAACCCGGTCTCAAAGATCTCGACCAATTGCGGGCAATCGACGAGCGCCACAAGGATCACCGCCTCCCGGAGATGCATGCCCACTTGCTCATCGCTCATCGCCACGAGGGCCGAGGCTTTGGTGCTGGCCAGCGGGGCCAGCGGCGCGCCCCAAGCAGCGCCCTTCCCGCCTTTACCCTTGCCCGGCCCTTTGCCGCCCACGGGGCGGAATTCGGGCCGTTTCTTCTGCGGGCGGAACAGATCCCACCGCAGATCCTTGATCTCTTGCCCATAATGGCTGCGGATCGACGGGTCGCGGATCAACTTGATCTTTTCGCGCAGGCTTTTGTCCAGCGCGGCCTTGCGTTCGGGGCTGTCGAAAACCTTGCCCTCGGTCTCACGCTGCCACAGCAGGCGCACCATGGGCAGGGCGTTGTCCAAGAGCTTTTGCAAGGCCGCCGCCCCCTGCGCGCGTAGCAGATCGTCGGGATCCTGCCCCTCGGGCATCACGGCGAAACGCAGGCTCTGCCCGGCTTCCAACAGCGGCAGGGCCAGATCAATCAGGCGCAGCGCCGCGCGTTGGCCCGCCGCGTCGCCATCCAGCGTAATGATCGGCTCTGGCGCGATCCGCCACAGCATCTGCAATTGGTTCTCGGTGATCGCGGTGCCCAAGGGGGCCACGGCCCCTTCGAACCCCGCCCCATGCAGGGCGATCACATCCATATAGCCTTCGGCCACGATCAGCGGCTGCCCCCGCCCTGCGGCGGCGCGGGCGTGTTTGACGTTGTAAAGGCTGCGGCCCTTGTCAAAAAGTTCGGTCTCGGGCGAGTTGAGGTATTTCGCGTTATCCTCGGGGTCCATCGCGCGGCCGCCAAAGGCAATCGCCCGCCCCCGCGCATCGCGGATCGGGAACATGATGCGCCCGCGGAAGGTGTCATAGGGCTTGCCGCCTTTCGACGAAGGTTTCGCCAGCCCCGCGCCGAGGATCAACTCATCCGCCACGCCCTTGGCTTTCAGCGCATCCCAAAGCCCCTGCCAACTGTTCGGGGCGAAACCAATCTCCCAATGGGCCTGCGCCTGTTCCGACAAGCCGCGTTTGGCCAGATAATCGCGCGCCGCCCCCGCCGCCCCGGTGCGCAGTTGCAGGCGGAACCATTGCACCGCCTGTTCCATCACCTCCGCCAATTGCGTGCGTTTGTCGGCCTTGGCCTGCGCACGGGGGTCTTGCTTGGGGATCGGCATGCCAACTTCACGGGCGATGATCTCCACCGCCTCCATGAAGCTCACATTCTCGGTCTCGCGCACGAAAGAGATCGCATCCCCCTTCGCGTGGCAGCCAAAGCAATAGTAAAACCCCTTGCGATCATCGACGTGAAAGCTGGCGGATTTTTCCTGATGGAAGGGGCACGGCGCCCACATGTCGCCCTTGCCCTGATTGGACTTTCGGTTGTCCCAAATGACCTTGCGCCCCACCACCTGAGACAGGCTGGCGCGGTCACGCAGTTCTTCCAAAAATCCGGGGGGCAGGCTCATGGCTTCATATACCGGCTGGGGCAGTTCAGAGTCCAGAGGAGGCAGAGCGGCAGCGGGCGGCAAAACGCCCCTCTTGCCGGGCAGCCCCCCTGCCCGGCACGGCGTTCGTCAGCCTATTGGGCGAGGCACATTTCTTTCCACGCCGCGGCAAGATCGTTCTTTTTCACGTCGCGCATTTTCATCTCGTAGACCCAAGGGGTCACCAGCGGGATTGCGGTGTTAAAGCTTTCGGGCCATGTCGCCTTGGCCTTCACGGCGGCGGGGACTTGGCGCTCTTTCACGCGGTCGAGGCGGGCCTGCTGCACGGCGGCGACCACGGCGGCCTGATGTGTGCAGCTCGTCTCTTTTTTCGAGGCCGCCAGCGCCGGGCCCGAGACCGCCATGCTGATCGCGGCCAATGCGGCGAAAATCGTTCTGTTCATATCTATGCTCCGTTGTTTGCCAAACGGGGATTCGGGCCCCTGCGGGACAACCTAGCGCCGCGATGCCACCGCTTCCATAGCGCGGCGCAACTCCTGCACCAAAGTGGCGGCCATCGACCGATAGACCATCAACAAAAAGCCGGTGTCGGTGCGGGTGATCGCGGCGGGCATATCGCGCAAGGGGCTGCGCAGGGTCTGACCGGGTTTGAAGGCCGCCGCGCGCAGGTCAACCGGGGCCAGTCGCGCCAGTACATCCTCAGCCCCCGGCCCCTGCAACTCTGCCACTGCCCATCCGTCCGAGACATCGACAAGGGCTGCATGTTTCGCAAGCGCCTCATCCGGGGCAGGCCCGACAAGCAGCGCCTCTTCCCGGCCAAACCACAGGCATTGGGCATCGCCCTTGGCAATGCTCTGAAGCGGCTCGGGAAGGGTAACCCCATGGGCCGCCTCTAGCGCCTTGGTGAGGCCCGCCCGATCGAACACGCCCAGCACGGTCAACTGGCCCAGATCCCGGGCCGCCACCGTCATGTCGCCGATGTGCAGCGGGAGCAGACCGCCGAACGGCGTTTGCGCTTTCAATTCAACCACGGGCGCGCCCTCCTTCAGGGTCCACAAAGACCGGGGCGCAGATCTCCACCTCCGCCTCGATTTCGCGCAGATGGTCGACCATGCGCATCACCTCCCCATGCCGGGCGCGGCCTCGGGTAACGAAGCCCAGCCCAATAAAGGTGCCGACATCCGGCGAAAAGCCGACCGAGGTCGTATGGCCCTGCGCATTCTCGCGGCTGGCCTCGGCCCCGGCCTCGAACAGAAATGCCCCTGCGGTGAGTTGTTTCACCGCGCCGACGGGCCGCAACCCGACCAGTTGCGCGCGGTTCGGGTCGCGCAGGCCGGGGCGTTCGGACATGGTCTTGCCGATGCAGTCCTTGGCGTCCGACAGCATCCGCCCCATGCCGATATCCTCTGCCGTGGCGCGGCCGTCGATCTCTGCATGGGTGATATGGCCCTTTTCCAACCGCAGCACGTTCAGCGCCTCCATCCCATAGGCGCCGCCCTCCAGCGCCTCGGCCCGCGCGACCAGCAGGTCGAACAGCGCCGCGCCGAAGCGTGCGGGCACGGCGATCTCATAGGCATGTTCGCCCGAGAAGGAGATGCGGAACAGCCGCGCCGCGACCCCGCCGAGCCGCACGTCACCACAGGCCATGAAGGGAAAGCTGTCATTGTCGATCGGCTGCGCCAGCAGCCCGTTCAACAATTCACGAGACTTCGGCCCCGCCACGGCGAATTGCGCCCAGTGTTCGGTGACCGAAGACAGATGCACCTGCCATTCGGGATGCAGACATTGCGTGACGAATTCCAGATGCCGCATCACTTCACCGGCGGCGCCGGTGGTGGTGGTCATCAGGTAATGCCTCTCTCCCAAACGCGCGCAGGTGCCGTCGTCCATGACGAAACCATCCTCGCGCAGCATCAAACCATAGCGCACCTTACCGACCTTCAAGGTGCTGAATGTGTTCGTATAAACCAGATCGAGCAGCTTGGCCGCATCCGGCCCCTGAATGTCGATCTTACCCAAGGTCGAGACATCGCAGATGCCCACCGTCCTGCGGACAAAGCCGACCTCTCGGTCACAGGATTGACGCCAGTTGCGCTCCTGCCCGCGCGGGAAATAGCTGGGGCGATACCACAGCCCCGCCTCTACCATCGGGGCGTTCATGGCAAGGCTGGCCGCATGGCTGGTGGTCAGCCGTTCGGGCGCAAAGCCCTTGCCCTGCCCGCCCGCGCCCATCGCTGCAATCGCAACCGGGGTATAGGGCGGGCGGAAGGTGGTCGTGCCCGTCTCGGCAATGCCGCGCCCGGTGGCATCGGCCAGCACCGCCAGTGCCGCCACGTTGGAGTTCTTGCCCTGATCGGGGGCCATGCCTTGGGTCGTGTAGCGCTTCATATGCTCGACTGAGCGGAAACTCTCTGCCGCCGCCTGCTGCACGTCTTTCACGCAGACATCGTTCTGGAAATCCAGCCACGCCCGGCCCTTGCCCGGCACCGCCCAAAGCGGGGCAAGGCGATAGGGCGCGTCATCGGCCTGCGGCAGGTCGAGGGGTTCCGCCTTGCGGCCCAACGCAGCCAGCGCCTCCCCTGCCGCCGCCACCCCCGCCGCAAGGCAGCCGTGGGTCGAGAAGCTGCCGTTGCAGGCTCCGGCCACATGCATTCCCGGCACCGCGCCGGGGGTGGGCAGAAAGGCGTGGATCTCGGGCGACCATGTCGGTCGCCCGTTCATATGGCACGTGAGATGCAGCGAGGGGTTCCAACCGCCCGACATGGCCAGACAGTCGGCCTGTATCTTATGCACGCCCCCGGCGGTGCGGATCGACACCGCCTCCAACTCCTTGCCGCCTGAAGTGTTGCAGACTACCGCCCCGCTCAGCACCGGGAAATCCGCGCCCTCGCGGCTGACGCCCTCGCGACTGTCGATCAGCGCGGCGACATGCACACCTGCTGCCGCCAGATCGTGGGCCGTGCGGTGGGCGTCGTCGTTATTGCCAAAAACCGCGACTTGCTTGCCCGGAGCCACGCCCCAGCGGTTGAGGTAGGCCCGCACGGCACCCGCCGTCATGATGCCGGGGCGGTCGTTGTTGGCGAAGGCCACGGGGCGCTCCAACGCGCCTGCCGCGAGGATGGATTGCTTGGCCGCGATGCGCCAGAAACACTCCAGCGGCGCGCCTTCGCCCCGCCGCGCGCGGTGTTGGTTGACCCGCTCCAACGCGCCGAACATGCCGCCGTCATAGGCTCCGGTGACCGTCGTGCGGGGCATCAGACGGACGTTGTCCATCGCCGCGAGCTCCGCCACCACGCCAGCCGCCCAGACATGGCCCGGCTCACCGTCGACACGCTCACTCTCGGCATTCAGCCGCCCGCCCATCAGCGCATCTCCGTCGGCGAGGATCACATCCGCCCCCGCCCGCGCCGCCACCAGCGCCGCCATCACACCCGCCGGGCCTGCGCCGATCACCAAGAGATCGCAAAAGGCATAGGCTTTCTCATAGGCGTCCGCATTGGGCTGGCCGCTCAACCGCCCGAGCCCCGCCGCACGGCGGATCACCGGCTCATAGACGCGCTTCCAAAAGTTTCGTGGCCACATGAAGGTCTTGTAATAGAACCCCGCCCCCAGAAAGGGCGACGCCAGATCGTTCACCGCCATGAAATCGAGATCGAGGCTCGGCCATGCGTTTTGGCTGCGCACCGCCAGCCCCTCGTAAATCTCTTGCATCGTGGCGCGGACGTTGGGCTCCGACGCGGGGCCAACGCCGGTGGTCACCAGCGCGTTCGGCTCTTCGCTGCCCGCACTGAGCACCCCGCGCGGGCGGTGGTATTTGAACGACCGCCCCATCAGCCGCTGCCCGTTCGCCAGCATGGCCGAGGCGACCGTATCGCCCGCAAAGCCGTCATAGCGCCGCCCGTCGAAGGTAAAGCTGACCGGCGTCTCCCGGTCGATCAATCCGCGCCCTGCGATCCTCATGCCGTGGCCCTTTTCACATCACACGCCAATTCCACGGCCCGCACCGCATGGGTCACCGTATCGCGGGTGACGACAAGCCACGCGCCGCAGCCGGTCTCATGCAGCCACAGGTCGCGGGTCTCTCCCGCCGGGTTGTCGCGCAGGTGCAGATAGGCGTCCCAGTCCTCATCCGAGGCATCGGGCGCAGGCCGGGCCAAGGCGATGGCATCGCCACGATAATAGAACTCCCGCCGATCCCGGCTGCCGCAGATGGGGCATTCGATCCGCATATTGGCCCTCCCTCAGTGCAAGTTGTGCTGAGACCCGGTGGCCTCTTCATCCATCAGACCTTCGCCCGAACGGAACCGGTCGAGCCTGAAGCCCGCCGCCGTCTCATGGGGCTGGCCGGTGGCCATCAGATGCGCCAGCGCATAGCCCGAGGCGGGCACCGCCTTGAAACCGCCGTAGCACCAGCCGCAGTCGACGAACAGACCCTCGGTCTCGGTCTTGTCGATGATCGGGCTGCCATCGGGCGTCATGTCCATGATCCCACCCCAAGAGCGCAGCACACGGGCCTTGCCGATCATCGGCATCAGGGTCATCCCTGCCTCCATCACATGTTCCATCATCGGCAGGTTGCCGCGCTGCGCGTAGGAGGCGTAGAAATCCAGATCACCGCCAAAGACCAACCCGCCCTTGTCGGACTGGCTGATATAGAAATGCCCCATGCCAAAGCTGATCACATGGTCGATCACAGGCTTGAGCCCTTCGGAGACGAAGGCCTGCAACACATGGCTCTCGATCGGCAGGCGCATCCCCGCCATGGCGGCGACTTGGCCAGATCGCCCCGCCGTCACGATCGCCACCTTCTTGGCCCGGATTGCCCCGCGCGTGGTCTGCACGCCGCGCACGCGGCCGTTCTCGATGTCGATGCTGGTGACTTCGCATTGCTGGATCAGATCGACGCCGCGCTGGTCCGCACCGCGCGCATAGCCCCAAGCCACCGCATCGTGCCGCGCGGTGCCGCCGCGGCGGTGCAGCAACCCACCGTGGATCGGAAAGCGCCCGTTGTCGTAATCCAGATAGGGCAGCAGTTTGCGCAGGCCCGCGCGGTCAAGCAGTTCCGCATCGTCGCCTTGGTTGATCATCGCATTGCCGCGCCGGGCCGAGGCATCGCGCTGCGCGTCGGAGTGGAACAGGGTGATCACGCCGCGCTGGCTGAACATCACGTTATAGTTCAACTCTTCCGACAGCCCCTCCCAGAGTTTGAGCGAATGGCTGTAGAACTCGGAATTGCCGGGCAGGAAGTAGTTGCCGCGCACCACGGTCGTGTTGCGCCCCACGTTGCCCCCGCCGAGGTAGCCTTTCTCAAGCACCGCGATATTCTTCATGCCGTGGTTCTTGGCGAGGTAATAGGCCGTGCTTAGCCCGTGGCCGCCGCCGCCGATGATCACCGCGTCATATTCCGCCTGCGGCTCTGGATCGCGCCATTGCGCCGTCCAACCCCGATTGCCGGTCAAGCCTTCGCGCAACACCCGCAGTCCTGAAAATCGCATCTTTCGCCTCCCCCGGTCTGGGCGCAGTCAAGCAACTTGGGGCGCAAGTATCAATGACCGAAAACGCTTCCCGCTCCTCCTCCGCCCCCGGACGGCAAAAAGGGGCGCAAGACGCCCCTTTTTCGGTCACTTCAAGACAGGCGATGTGCCCCTCAAAGCCCCTTGGCGTGATAGCTCGCCGCGACCTTTTCGATCGAGACGAGATAGGCCGCCGTGCGCAGATCATCGACATCGTCGCGGCTGTGCCAGACATGGGCCATCGCCTCATAGGCCGTGCGCATCGTGTCATCGAGACCGGAGCGGACCAGTTCCAACTCCCCCGCACCGCGCAGGTACTTTTCCTTGAAGTTCGGGCTCAGCGTCCAGCCCAGATCCTTATCCGCGCTCAGCCGCTCAAGCTCATCGACCACCAGTTGGTGACGCGATTCCTCGGCGCGGCGCTGCATGCGGCCAAAGCGGATGTGGCTGAGGTTCTTGACCCACTCGAAGTAAGAGACCGTCACACCGCCCGCGTTGGCATACATATCAGGCACGATCACCGTGCCCTTCTTGCGCAGCACCTCATCCGCCCCGGCGGTCACCGGACCGTTCGCGGCTTCGATGATCAGGGGCGCTTGGATACGCTCGGCATTGGTTAGGTTGATCACCCCCTCCAGCGCGGCGGGGATCAGGATATCGCAGTCTGCTTCCAGAAACTTGGCGCCATCCTCTTCGAACTTCGCATCGGCATAGCCTTTGATCGTGCCGTGCTTTTCGATCCACTTGTGCACCGCCTCGACGTTGAGCCCGCCTTCGCTGTGAAGCGCACCGTCACGTTCGATGATCGCGGTAATCTTTGCGCCATCCTCTTCGCTGAGGAATTTGGCGGCGTGATAGCCCACGTTGCCGAGACCCTGAATGATGACGCGTTTGCCTTCGAGCTTGCCGGCAAGGCCCGCTTTCTTCAGCCCCTCGGGATCGCGGAAGAAGGCTTGCAGTGCGTATTGCACACCGCGGCCTGTCGCCTCGGTCCGGCCTTGGATGCCGCCCGCGTTGATCGGCTTGCCGGTGACGCAGGCCACACCGTTGATGTCGGTGGTGTTCATGCGTTTGTACTGGTCCGCGATCCAGGCCATCTCACGCTCGCCGGTACCCATGTCGGGGGCGGGCACGTTCTGCGCGGGGTTGATCATGTCGCGCTTGATCAACTCATAGGCAAAACGCCGGGTGATCAGTTCTAGCTCGTGCTCATCATAGTCGCGCGGGTCGATGCACAGCCCGCCTTTGGAGCCGCCAAAGGGCGCTTCCACCAGCGCGCATTTATAGGTCATCAGCGCGGCCAGCGCTTCGACCTCGTTCTGGTTCACGGCCATCGAATAGCGGATACCGCCCTTCACAGGCTCCATATGTTCGGAATGGACCGAACGGTAGCCGGTGAACGTATGGATCCGCCCCCGCAGACGCACGCCGAAACGCACCGTGTAGGTGGCGTTGCAGACGCGGATTTTCTCTTCGAGACCGGGCGGCAAATCCATCAGCGCGACCGCGCGATTGAACATCAGGTCCACACTGTCGCGGAAACTCGGCTCATTAGCTGGATTCATCGGTCTCTCCTCTTCTTGTCCGGTCGCGGTCTCATTGTTCGCAGGCGCGACTCATCTGGCTGCCCTAGGGACATGCTGTCGCACCGTAGGACGCCTCATGACCGGGCGCGACCCAATTCCTCGCGATTTTCAAAACTTTATCAACCGTGGGTAGGGGCGGACCGCCACCCCCTCCCCGCTCGGTGGAAATCGCCCCAAAACGGCGCTGAAAACCAGCCTAAAGAGCCGCCTATTGCCCCAGACCCGCCAAACTCTGGACACTTTCCCGCAGCACAACAGGGCAAGGCAAATGCTGCCCATTCCCATTGGCGCCCGCAGGACGCCACGGAAGAAAGGTTAACGACGATGCGCGAAACGTCTTACAGTTCGGAAAACCCCCAACGGCCCCTGGCCGCCCTGCTGCGCCGCTTCGCGCGGGAGGAAGACGGGCTGGTCACGCTTTTCGCCATTTTGATGATCCTGCTGATGATCCTCATGGGGGGCATCGGCGTGGATCTGATGCGCCATGAGCGCGAACGCGCAAGGGTGCAGGCCGTGGCCGACCGGGCCGTGCTGGCGGCTGCCGATCTCGACCAGACGCTCAGCCCCGAGGCCGTGGCCCGCGATTATTTCGACAAGGCGGGGCTGGCCGAATACGTGTCCAGCGTGACGGTCGACGAAGGGTTGAACTACCGCCGCGTCACCGTCGATGCCTCGCGCACGCTCAACACGATGTTCATGAGCAAATTCGGCCAAGACCGGCTGCATGTCCCTGCCAAATCTACGGCGGAGGAAAAGGTTAACAAGGTCGAGATTTCCATGGTGCTCGATATCTCCGGCTCCATGCGGGAGAACGGCAAGATGGCCAACCTGCATGACGCGAGCGACGCCTTCATCGACACCGTGCTGAAGCCCGAGAACGCGGACCTGATCTCAATCTCTGTCGTACCCTATACCGCGCAGGTCAACGTCGGAAAGGACATCATGGATGAGTTGAACATCACCCAGTTGCATTCCTTTTCCCATTGCGTTGATTTCGACGATAGCGAGTTTGACCTCACCGCCATCAGCCAGACCCGCAGCTATGAGCATATGCAACATTTCGAGGCGGGCTATAGCTGGAACGGCTATCACCGCGACAACACCGGGCGTTATGACAATATCTACAACCCCGGCTGCCCAAAGCGGGACTACGAAGAGGTGGCCGCCTATTCGCAGAACGCCGCCGCGCTCAAGGCCCGAATTTCCAACTTTCAGCCCCGCGCGAACACCGCCATTCATCTGGGCATGAAATGGGGCGTGGCGCTGCTCGACCCGTCCTTCCGCGCGATCAATCAGGCCATCGGCGGCGATGCGGCCTTCCAAGGGCGCCCCGCTGACTACGGCGATATCGACACGCTGAAAACAGTGATCCTGATGACCGATGGGGTGAACGTGACCACCCGCCGGATCAATCCCCAAGTCTATGCCAATCAGGACCATTACAACCACTGGAGCGATTACCCCTTTTACTGGTGGCTGAACCGCAATGTCCGCTCAAGCGAGCATTACCGGTGGTATTCGACCAAATATACCGCCTCCCGGGCCGACAGCCTGCTCGACAACATCTGCGACGCGGCCAAGGCCAAGGGCATCGTGATCTGGTCGATCGGCTTTGAAGTGACCGACCATGGCGCATCGGTGATGAAGAACTGCGCCTCCTCCGACAGCCATTTCTTCCGCGTCGAAGGGGTGGAAATCGTCAGCGCATTCGAGGCCATCGCCCGCCAGATCAACCAGTTGAGGCTGACGCAATGATACAGCGCTGCATCAAGGCATGGCGCCGGTTTCGCGGCGATGAAGATGGCTCGGCCATGTTGATGGAATTCGCCATCCTGTCGCCGCTGCTCTTCGGCTGCCTGCTCATGTCCGTCGAAATGAGCTTTTACGCCATCCGCCACATGTTCCTTGACCGGGGGCTCGACATGACGGTGCGCTATGTTCGGCTGAACACCAATACCCCGATGACCCATCAGACCATCAAGGACAAAATCTGCGAGGCCGCGATCTTCCTGGATGACTGCGAAGAGACCCTGCGCCTTGAGATGATCCGCGTGGACCCGCGCAATTTCGCCAGCTTCGACCAGTCGCCCGATTGCGTCGACACTTCCGAAGACCCCAGACCAGTGCGGGGCTGGACCCTTGGGGTCGAGCATCAGTTGATGCTGCTGCGCGCCTGCGCGCGGTTCGAGCCCTTCTTTCCCACCACCGGCCTTGGCTATGCATTGGAGAAAGACGGCGCGGGCCGGGTTTCCATGATTTCAAGCGCGGCCTTCGTACAGGAGCCGAATTGATGCGCGTTTTCCGCAATCTGCTAGCCCGGTTCAAAGGGCGCGAGGATGGCTCCATCGCCGTTGAGACGGTGATCATGCTGCCGCTGATGTTCTGGGCCTATCTGGCAATGTATTCGACCTTTGACACCTTCCGGATGTACAACCTCAACCAGACGGCGGCCTATACCATCGGCGACGCCATCTCGCGTGAGACGCAGGCGATTGACGCGGACTATCTCCAAGGAATGCAACAACTCTTCGACTATCTCACCCGCGGCACCGGGCAAACCGCGATCCGGGTCAGCTCGCTCTGGTATGACGCGGAAAACAACCGCTACCACGCGGATTGGTCACAGGTGCGCGGAACGGTCCAGCCTTTGACCAGCGACGATGTGCGCAACTGGCACGGAAAGCTGCCCGTCATGCCCGACAACGAACGTGTCACACTGGTCGAGACGTGGCGCGACTTCGAGCCGCTGTTCAAAACCGGGTTGGAGCGGCGCGACATCCACAACTTCGTCTTCACGCGCCCGCGCTATGCGCCGCGCACGGTCTGGTCGGACGGTTAAGCGGCCTCACGCTCGGCCAGTTTGGCGCGGATGATCTCGGCGATGAGCTTGGTTTCATTGGCCGGGGTCATGCCGCCCACGCCAATCCGGCGGCCAAGGCTCCACCACAGGCCCAAACGCCAGCCCCGCGCCACGCGGCGGTTGGTCTTGAGCAGGAAACCGTTCGAAGGTTTGACCGCGAAAGCCCCCTGATCAATGCGCGCGATCTCGTCCATGCGGACGATCACCCGGCCATCGGCATCGCGCAATGCCTCTTCGGTCAGTTCCACCGCGCTGGCGGTGGCGCGGCGCATCACCTCGGCAATCGCGATAAAGCCCAGCCCCACCAACACCAGCACGCTCTGCCAGACCGGATCGGGCGAGCGGGTCAGCGCGGAATAGATCAGCAACAGCCCCAGCCCCGCCAGTGACAACAGACCCACCGCCCGCCGCGCGGGTGAAGCCTTGGCTCTGGCCAGCACGGTTTCCGCGCCGCTGTGCATGGTCTGAGAACTGTCGGTCATGGGCCGGGCTTTCTAAGGGGCAAGGGGCCGGCTGACGCCGCCCCTGCCGGGGTCATTCACCCTCGGCCTAGCCCGCCGTCTGGCAAAGGGCAAGACCGGGCACCGAGCCGCTCAGCGTTCGCGTTTGCCTTTCTTGCCGGGCGGCCCCGCCTCCAACCGCTGTTGCAGCTTGTCGGCATAGTCTTGGCGGGCAGCGGCATCCATCGCGCTGACCTCGGCCAACCACGCCTCATGAGCGACCTGCTGAACACCCGCGGCAGCCTTGCCTTGCGCGGCCAGCACCGCGGCGGCCACATCCGCCTGAAACGGCTCGGCCCGAAGCGCGGCGAGCATTTCGTCGTAAAGCGCGCGCCGCGCTTCCCGGTCGAGGTGCCGCGCCTTGCCACTGGTGCGCATTTTCCCGTGCAGCCCGCGCCGTGCCTCGGGTGGCAGCGCCTGCACATAGGGCGAAGCATAGCTGCGCAGCCCCGGCAAATCGCCCCCGCCATGCGGCCCCGGCCCACCGTGACGCCACATCGCCCCGCCAAGCGCGCCGAGGATCATCACGTTCAGCGCCAGTGACAGGCCAAGGGCCACCCGCATGAGGCGCCTGCGCCGTGGTGTCGGATCCTGTGTCATCTCAACTTTCCTCCATGTCCCAGCCAAATCCACCGAATTCGCTGCCTGTGTCAGCCACCGTGAGGTCCGAGGTTTCGGTCTCCCATGTGCCGGTTACGAACTGCCCAGCCAAATCCGGCATACCCTCGGGCGGTGCCACACCGACCCAAACCCCGACAGCCGCAGCGGTCGCAAGACCGCTCAGCCCCGCCGCACCGCCCAAGAGTTGCCAGAGCGCTCGATGCCACGGCTGGCGCGGCGCTTTGGGCATATGCGCTTCGGCATCGGCCAGAACCCGCGCCTGCAAATCGGCCGAGACCTGTGGCGGATTGGCCCGGGCCGCGGCAAAGAAATCTTCCAGATCGTCGAAGTCACTCATTTTCAAACCCCAATGCGTCCCGTTGTGCCGACAATTGCGCGGCCAATGCCCGTTTGCCCCGCGCGGTCAGGCTTTCCACCGCTTCGACCCCGATGCCCAGCACCTCGGCGATCTCGGGATTGGCCATACCGTCGATATGGCGCAACACCACCGCTTGCCGCTGGCGGTCGGGCAAAGTGGCCAGCGCCTGTTGCAGCGCATCCACACGCGCGGCCTGTTGTATCTTCTGCGCGGCACCGGGGGTCGGATCGGCGGGTTCCGCCACATCATCGAGCCCGGCCACCCCCGCCCCCCGGCGGCGCAGACGGTCGGTGCAGAGGTTGGCCACGACACGGTAGAGCCAAGTGGTCACCTTGGCTTCGCCCACGCGCCACTTCGGCGCCTGACGCCAAAGCCGCAGCATCGCCTCCTGGGCCACATCCTCGGCCTCGGCCCGGTCACCGAGCACCCGCAGCGCATGGCCGTGGAGGCGTGGCACCAGCCGCGCGGTCAGCACCCGCGCCGCCGCCGCATCGCCATTGGCATAGCGTTGCAACAATTCGGCATCCGCATCCTGCTGCGCGTTGGGCAAATCCTGCATCCCGTCCATGGCTAAGGTCCGGGCGCGCCATGATCAAGCGCGCCCGAGGCTTCATTTAGTCGCGCTGCGGCTTGTCATGGTCCATTTTGTCACCCTTGTGGTGCCGCTTGCCATGCATTTTTTTCGCCGCTTCGAACTCTTCGGCGCTGATGCTGCCGTTGCCGTCTTCGTCCAGACGCTCGAACATCTTGGCCGGATCATGGCGCTGCGTCATCTCTTCCATCGAGAGTTTGCCGTCGTCGTTGGCGTCCATGCGCTCGATCATGCGGGCGCCCTTATCACCGTGCTTATCACCGTGCTTGCCGCCCTCTTTGCCGCCGCGCTTGCCACCGTGTCTGTCGCCCATGGCCTCCAATTCGGAGGCGTCGAGGCCGCCGTTGCCATCGGTGTCGAAACGCTCAATCATTTTGGCGGCGCGGTCGGCGCGGCGTGCATCGCCTGCGGCCTTCAACTCTTCGCCGGTCACGAAACCGTCGCCATCGGCATCAACCTTGGCAAAACGCGCCTCGGCATGGGCCTGAAACTCTGCCTGCGTGATCGCACCGTTGCCATCTGCGTCAAGCTGCTGGAACCGGTCCTGCCCGTTCGGCTGGGCGGTGGCGGCCACGGCACCCACGGCCAACAATCCGCTGAGGGCTGCGATCTTCATATTGGTACGAATGGTCATCTTGATACTCCTCGTTTTTCTTAAAGATCGTCTCGCGCTTTTGCGCCGCGATCACAGGGTCAAACGGCAAAGCCCGAAACTTCCGTCGCAGGTTTCCAAACTTTTTTCGAAAAAATCGGCAAAGACCCGCCCTGCGCGACATGGCGCCGCAACGGCAACCTCCGGTCTTTTCATTTCACGCCCCAGACTGCATCTATCCCTCAACCAGAGGATCGCCCCCATGTCACAGACACAGCAATTGTCCCCCGACACCGCAGAGACCGACGCCAGCGAAGAGCGGCCCCGCCTGCCTGCTATGCTGCGCGGTTGGCGTGGCAAATGCCCCTCCTGTGGGGGCGGAGAGTTGCTGCATGGCTATCTGAAAGTGAACGACGACTGCGCGGTCTGCCGTCAAGAGTTCCACCATCATCGCGCCGATGACGGCCCGGCTTATCTGACCATTTTGCTGGTCGGTCACCTCTTGGCGCCGGGGCTGCACATCGCCTATGCGGTCTGGCGGCCTGAACCTCTGACCCTGTTCACCATTTTTGCAGTTGGCTGTACGGCGCTGTCGCTTTACCTTCTGCCCAGACTGAAGGGGGCCATGATCGGCTTTCAATGGGCCAAAAGGATGGGCGGTTTCGGCCGGTCAAGCTGAGGCGGCCTGCCCTTCGGCCCCTGACTGCCGGAGCGCTACCGCATGACCATCGACAAGACCAAAATCCGCAACGCCGCCACGGTGATCGTGCTGCGTGACCGCCATGAGACCCCGCATATCCTGATGGGCCAACGCGGGGCGAAGGCGGCCTTCATGCCGAATAAATTCGTCTTTCCCGGCGGGGCGGTGGACGCGGGCGATGCCAATGTGCCCCTTGCCGCCCCGGTGAACGCGCTTTGCCACGGCAGGCTTTGCGACGATGCTGAGCCGCCCCTCGCCCGTGCCATCGCCGTCGCCGCCATTCGTGAGCTTTGGGAAGAGACCGGTCTGGTGCTGGGCCGCAAAGGCGCATGGCAGGGGGATGTGCCGCCCGACTGGCAGAGCTTTGCAGCCACGGGCCATTTGCCCGACGCCTCCGCCCTGCAATTCGTGTTTCGCGCGCTGACACCGCCGGGCCGCCCGCGCCGTTTCGACGCGCGGTTCTTTCTGGTGGATGCCGACGACATCGCCAGCGACCCCGACGATTTCGACGCCGCCTGTGATGAGCTGTCACATCTGCAATGGGTGCCGCTGAGCCGGGCGCGATCCTTCGACATGCCCTTCATCACCGAGGTCGTATTGGCCGAAGTCGCCGCCCGCGCGCGCGACACCAGCCCGCCTGCCTCGGTCCCGTTTTTCAAGAACAACGACGAAGAAAGCTTGTTTTTGCGCCTGCATGGCCGCCCGATGACGGGCTAGGTCACCAAAACCAGCATCAGGATCGAGACCGTCAGCACCGACATTCCCGCCCATTCCCGGCGCGAAATCCGCTCGCGAAAGAACAGGGTCGTGGCCGCGATGCTCAGCATCAGTTCTACCTGCCCCAAGGCTTTCACATAGGCCGCGTTTTGCAGGGTGAATGCGATGAACCAACAGAGCGACCCGCCCATCGAGGTCAGCCCGATCCAAACCGCCACCCGCCGCGCGGCCCAGACCCGGCGCATCTGCCCCGGTTCGCGCAGCCGCAGCCAAAGGGCCATGATCAGCGTCTGCATCAGCACCACCGCCGCCAGCGTCACCCCTGCCCGCAACAGCGGATCGCCCGAGGCCACGGCGAGCGAGGCGCCGCGATAGCAGACCGCCGAGATCGCAAAGAGAAAACCCGAGGCGATGCCCAGCCCCGCCGCACGGTTGCGCAGATCGCCAAGGCGCAGCCCCCGCGCATCGGCCCCGCCGGACAGCAACAACAGCCCCAGCACGCCAAGGGCGATGGCCGCAAAGCCCGCGCCCGAGACCCCCTCGCCCAGCACGATCCAGCCCATCAGCACGGTCTGGATCACCTCGGTCTTTTTGAAAGTGATGCCGACGGCGAAATTGCGCTGCTTGAACAACAGCACCACGCAGACCGTCGCCATGATCTGCGCCGTGCCGCCCATCGCCCCGTACAGCCAGAAGCCCGCCCCTAGCGGCGGCACCCCCTGCCCGCTCAGCGCCAGATAGAGCGGCAGCAAGAGCGCCACGAAGGGCGCGGAATAGAGAAAGCGCGAAAAGGTCGCCCCGCCCGCCGAAAGCGTATCGGTGGCCAGATGTTTTTGTAGCATGAAGCGCCCGGTCTGAAAGACGGCGGCGGCAAGGGTGACGAGGATCCACAGATCGGGGGCGAAAGCACTGTCCATAACAGCCTATAAGCCGAAGGCGGGCGGCAGGGCCAGTGCCTTAGGGTCTCATCTCTAAGGCCCCGAGGTCATAGCCGTTGAAATCCAATATCTCCTGTGCGGCGGCGATCCGGTCCGCGCCACCTGTCGCTCGACGGTCGAGGATCCAGCCATAGCCGCCCTCGGGGCTGCCGATGACCGCGGTGCGGAACCCTTCGTCGACCCAGAGCACCCAGAAAGGCCGTTCGGCCCCGCCGACGGCGGCGCGCATCGTATAGCGGCCCGACCCCTCTGCGCTCAGCGCCCAAAGGGTACGGGTGTTGCGGCATCCGGCGCTGTCGCAGGTCTGGCGCTGTTCAATCAGGGTCGGCCCTTCCGGCGCGAAGGTCACGGCCTGCAGGTCGGCGTCACCGGGGAATGCGGCCCGGACCTGCCAATCGCCGCCAAAGCGCGCCGCGTCATAGCGGCTGGTGGCCCCGATCAAAGCCTCCGCATCGCGGAACCCTGTCTGGGCGGGCGGTGCCTCACCGCTACTGCAGGCCGCGAGGGCGCCCAACAGCAGCAGCATGGCCCCCCGCCGCGCCAAATGCATCCCAAGGCGGCCCATCAATAGGGCATCGGATGGGCTTTATGCGCCGCGTCGAGATCGGCCATCACCTCATCGCTGAGGCTCAGTTCCGCCCCGCCAAGCGCCACGTCAAGCTGCTCAAGGCTGGTCGCGCCAAAGATCACAGAGCCCATGAAGGGCCGTGTCGCACACCATGCCAGCGCCATCTGCACCGGGTCGAGCCCATGTTTCTCGGCCACGTCAAGATAGGCCGCGACTGCTTCAAAGGCGCGGGGGGTGACCCGACCGCCGAGGTCTTCGTTCAGCGCCAGACGCGACCCGGCGGGGATCTTCCCGCCCTGATATTTCCCGGTCAGCAAGCCCGCGGCCAGCGGAGAGAAGGCCAGCATGTCGATCTGCTCATTGACGCAGGTCTCGGACACATCGGTATCGGCCAAACGACACATCAGCGAATATTCGTTCTGCACCGAGATCGGGCGTGGCCCGCCCACCCGTTCGGCCACGGCGGCCCATTGGGTCAGCCCCCAAGCGCTTTCGTTGCTCAGGCCAAAGGCGCGGATCGTCCCCCGCTCGACCTCACGCTGCAGCGCACCGAGGGCGTCTTCCATATGCGCCATGGTCTCGGCCCGGTTCTGGTTCGACGGGTCGTAGTGCCAATTCTTGCGGAACATATAGCTGCCGCGGTTGGGCCAGTGGAATTGGTAGAGGTCGATGTAATCCGTCTGCAAGCGCTTCAGCGAACCTTCGATGGCGCCGGGGATCGTGGCGGAGGAAATCGGCGCGCCGTCGCGGGCGTGCTGCATCCCCTCGCCGGAATGTTTGCTGGCCAGAACCACCTCGTCCCGGCGCTTGTGGCGGGCGACCCATTGACCGATGATCTCTTCTGTCCGGCCAATCGTCTCGGCGCTGATCGGGTTCACGGGGTACATCTCGGCGGTGTCGATGAAGTTGATCCCGGCCTCCAGCGCGCGGTCGATCTGCGCATGGCCCTCCTCGGCGGAGTTCTGGGTGCCCCATGTCATGGAGCCCAAACAGAAATGCGAGACCTCGATATCGCTGGAGCCGAGCTTTTTCATCTTCATCTTTTGGTCCCTCGCTTGTGATTTGCCCGCAACCTAGCCGCCTGCCCGGCCTTCGCAAGGGCAATTGCCCCGCGCCGATCCTAGCGCGCCGACAAAAGCGCAGCCCCGGCGCATTCGGCCTTTCGTTCGGGCAGCAATGGACGCAATCTGCGCCCATGCGCCTGCTCATTTCCTTCGCCGCCCTGTTCTTCTCGGTCATCCTTTTGCAACTCTCCACCGGGGGTGTGGGGCCAATCGACGTGCTGTCAGGCGCGCAGCTTGGGTTCAGCCGTCAGGAAATCGGTATGCTCGGCTCGGCGCATTTTTTGGGGTTCTTCATCGGCTGCTGGTGGGCGCCCCGGCTGATGGGCAGCGTCGGCCACAGCCGCGCTTTTGCCGCTTTCACCGCCGCCGGGTCGATCGGCCTGATGGCGCATATGATGGTCGTGGACCCCTATGCATGGGGGCTGATGCGGGTCGCCTCGGGCATGTGCGTGGCGGGCTGCTATACGGTGATCGAGGCATGGATGCAGGCCAAGGTCACCAATGAGACGCGCGGGCGCACCATGGGCATCTACCGGGTGGTGGACATGAGCGGCTCTCTCGCCGCGCAGTTGATCGTGGGCGTGCTCGCCCCGGCGTCATACGTCTCTTACAACCTGCTGGCCATCGGCTGCTGTGCCGCCCTCTTGCCGCTGACGCTGACCAAAGTCCGCCCGCCCGACACACCGAGCCAGCCGCGCCTGCGCCCCCGCCTTGCCTTTGACCGCTCGCCGCTGGCGGCGGCGGGGGTCATCGTGGCCGCCGTCTCAAGCGCGTCTTTCCGGATGGTCGGGCCGATCTACGGCCAAGAAGTCGGCCTCAGCGCGCCGCAGATCGCTTGGTTCCTTGCCGCCTTCGTGCTGGGCGGTGCGCTGGCGCAATATCCCATGGGGATGCTGGCCGATAAGTTCGACCGCCGCTGGGTTCTGATTTGGCTTTCGGTCGCTGCGATGGGCGGCTGTGCGGTCACCGTGATGGGCGCGGGCTATGGCACGGCGGGGATCATGCTCTCGGCCGGGCTCTTTGGCGCCACGACCTTTCCGATCTATTCGGTCTCTGCCGCCCATGCCCATGACTTTGCCAGTTCCGACGAACGGGTGGAGCTTTCCGCCGCCCTGATGTTCTTTTTCGCTCTGGGTGCTATCGGCGCGCCCTATCTCGCCTCGGTCCTGATCGACAATTTTGGCGCGGCGGCGCTATTCGCGATGATCGCGGCGGCGCATGGGGGGCTGGTGGTCTTTGGCCTTGCCCGGATGCGCGCGCGGCCCACCTTGGCCAAGCGGACGCCCTACGTCTACGCACCACGGACCAGCTTTCTCATCGGCCGGCTCTTAGGCCGCGCGCGGGACCGCGACTGACCGGTCCCGTCTTTTGCTGGAACTGGCGCAGCCCTTGCGATAAGGCTGCGCCAAGCACGGGAATATAGATATGACACGCCACCTCATCACCTCCGCCATCCCCTATATCAACGGGATCAAACATCTGGGTAACCTCGTGGGCAGCCAGCTGCCTGCGGACCTCTACGCGCGCTACCTGCGGGGCCGGGGGCAGGATGTTCTGTTCCTCTGCGCCACGGACGAGCACGGCACCCCCGCCGAGCTTGCCGCCGCGAAAGCGGGCAAACCGGTCGATGAATATTGCGCCGAGATGTATGAAACACAGGCCCGTATCGCCGAAGGCTTCGGCCTGTCCTTCGATCACTTTGGCCGCTCCTCCTCTCCGCAGAACCGCAAGCTCACCCAGCATTTTGCCGGTGCCTTGGCGGATCAGGGGCTGATCGAGGAAGTCTCCCAACGGCAGATTTACTCGCCGACCGACGGGCGTTTCCTGCCCGACCGCTATGTCGAGGGCACCTGCCCCAACTGCGGGTTCGAGGATGCGCGCGGCGATCAATGCGACAATTGCACCAAGCAGCTTGACCCCGAAGATCTGATCAACCCGCGCTCGACCATCTCGGGCGCTACTGATCTGGAGATGCGCGAGACCAAACACCTGTTTTTGAAGCAAAGCCAACTCAAGGACGAACTCGACGCCTGGATCGACAGCAAGACCGATTGGCCCGTGCTGACCACCTCCATCGCCAAGAAATGGCTGCATGACGGCGACGGGCTACAAGATCGCGGCATCACCCGCGACCTGAGTTGGGGCGTGCCGGTGAAACGCGGCGATCAGGACTGGCCGGGGATGGAAGGCAAGGTCTTCTACGTCTGGTTCGACGCCCCCATCGAATACATCGCCTGCGCGCAGGAATGGGTCGATGCGGGCAAGGGCACCGATTGGGAAAGCTGGTGGCGCACCGACAAAGGCGCCGAAGACGTGCGCTATACCCAGTTCATGGGCAAGGACAATGTCCCCTTCCACACCCTGAGCTTCCCCGCCACAATCAAGGGGTCCGGCGAGCCGTGGAAGCTGGTGGATTACATCAAGTCCTTCAATTACCTCAATTATGACGGCGGTCAGTTCTCCACCTCGCGCGGGCGCGGCGTCTTCATGGATCAGGCGTTGGAAATCCTACCGGCGGATTACTGGCGCTGGTGGCTCCTAAGCCACGCGCCCGAGACCTCGGATGCCGAATTCACTTGGGAAAATTTCCAAGCCTCGGTGAACAAGGACTTGGCCGACGTGCTGGGCAATTTCGTCAGCCGGATCACCAAGTTCTGCCGCTCCAAATTCGGCGAAGCGGTGCCCGAGGCCGGTGAATACGGCGAGGCGGAACAGGCGCTTATCGAAGACATCACCGCCCGCGTCGCCCGTTACGAGACGCTGATGGAGGCGATGGAGGTTCGCAAATCCGCCGCCGAACTGCGCGGCATCTGGGCCGCGGGCAACGAATATCTGCAGGCCCAAGCGCCTTGGACCACCTTCAAAACCGACCCCGACCGCGCGGCGGCGCAGGTGCGGCTGGCGTTGAACCTGATCCCGCTCTATGCCGTGCTTTCCGCACCCTTCATCCCCACGGCCTCGGCCTCGATGCTGGCGGCGATGAAGGTCGACGACATGCCGTGGCCCGACGATGTGCCCACGGCCTTGGGCAAGCTTGCCCCCGGCCACGGCTTTGAAGTGCCCGAGGTGCTTTTTGCCAAGATCAGCGATGAGGACCGCGAAAGCTGGGCCGAACGCTTCGCCGGTAAGCGCGACTGATCAGAAATGTAGGAACGGCGGCGCGCGGTCATGCGCCGCTGTTTCGTTCTACGGCAGAAGCGCTCGGCTAACCGCCCCGCGCCCGCTTTACGTCTGGCACCGCGCGCACCGGTCCCACGCCATTCGCCGCCGCCTCCACACCCCGAAACCGGACGCCATGCCCCCGCCCCTCGGGATCCCGCGCCGCGGTGAGCCATCCGTGGACAATCCGGGCCGTCTCCTCCCCCGGGTGCATCTGAAAGCCGCCCTGCGGCGTCTGCCCCGCAAGCGCCTGCGCCCAAAGCGTGTCGATCTCTGCCCCATCGCAAAGCCGCGGCCCGAACAGTTCGCCGATATGCTGCCCGATCAGACAATCCCCCAGCCCATAGGTAACCCCGCAGGCCGCCTCATTGGCGTGGCAAACGCGCCCATCGGGGGAAAAAACCACCTCGATTTCGACCATATCGGCTTTGACGGGGGACAGGATGGCGTCACCCGCCGCCCCCTTCCCGCCCGCGGGGCCAAGAGAGGGCACAAGCGCCCCGCGAAGCCCCGCCTTGGGCGGCCCGCCATCTAGGTTCTGCCTAAACATGCGCCGCTCTGCCGCGAATACGATGGAGATGAGCGGAAGTTGCCCCGAGGTAAGCCTGCCCTCATGGCGGGCGGTATCTTCCCCGGACAGGCGCGCCATCTCACGCCATTTGCCACGCCCAAAAACGCGACGCAGCGGTGCAAAGTTCAGCATCCGCGCACCATAGCCACGCAGGCGAAAAGCCTTTTGCTGCAGATGGTTGAGCCATCTCACACCCTTCCCAAATCCCGCCATACGTCTGTATCTGCCTCATCCTGTCCCACTGCCGACTTGGCGCAGGATTAGTGGCAAGGTCTTACGACCGAGTTAAAAAATGTAGGCACAGTGTGAACTTGCGAGAGCCTTATTTTGGCCCTATTCCGACAGCTATTAACCAAGTGTTAATATTAGATAGGATAAAGATGTTCCGGGTCGCCCATACAATTCACCACGATCACGACCTCGGACTTGTGCTGCTTGCAGCGCTGCTTTGTATCTTCGGCAGTTGGGTGGTGTCGCGGCTTTATAAGCATGTGCTTGAACAACCCCGCCCACAGGCGCTGATCTGGTGCTATCTGACTGCGATGACGGCGGGGGTGACGATCTGGTGCACCCATTTCATCGCGATCCTTGCCTATCAGCTCGACGCGCCGGCGACCTTCCATTTCACGCTCACCTTCCTGTCGCTGATCATCGCCATCGTCGGCTCGATCCTGGGTGTCGTCATCGCGGGGCTGCTCAAATCCCGGCGGGCCACGGTTCTGGGCGGGACGATCTTTGGATTGGCGATTTCGGCCATGCATTATACCGGCATGGTCGCCTATCGCGTGCAGGGCGCAATCCATTGGGACATGGGCTATCTGACCGCCTCCGTCATCATCGCGGTCGTGCTTGCGACCCTCGCGCTTGCCGCGGCGAGCCGTGGGAGCAAGGGCAGCGTGCTATGGATGACGGCGCTTTTGGCGCTGGCGATCATCCTGCTCCATTTCACCGGCATGGCCGCCTTTCAGGTCACCCCGCTGGCCGCGCAGCCGCTTTACGTCAATCCGGTCGAGTACAAGTTGATCGCGCTGATCATCGCCGGGACCGCCGCCATCATCGCGCTGGCCGCGCTCTTTAGCTATGTGGTCGAAAACCGCACCCGCAACGAAAGCGTCGAGGAACTGCGTCAGGCCCGCGATGCCGCCGAAAGCGCCAGCCGGGCAAAGTCGGAATTCATGAGCGTGCTGAGCCACGAATTGCGCACCCCGCTGACCATCGTGATCGGCTACGCCAGTTTCATGTCGGAACTCAAACGCCACAACCTTGCCAAGCTCGGCCCGGATGAGAAACCGCAGTCCGAACATTTCACCAAGATGGGCGATCAGGCGGAACTCTACGGCCAGCGCATCAAATTCGCGGGCGGACAATTGTTGAACATTATCAACGATATCCTCGACTATACGAATATGGAGTTGAACGACCTCGCGCTCGACAAGACCGCCTTCGAGACCCGCGCGCTTTTGGAAGAGGTCGTCGAAGCGCACCACGGTTCTGCGCATGACAAGACCGCCACGCTGCATATCGACACCCCACCGCTAACCGTCACCGCCGACCGCCGCCGCAGCCTCCAATTGCTGGGCCATATCGTCGGCAACGCGCTGAAATTCTCCAAGGCGCGGGACATCTACCTGCGCGCCCGCCCGCAGGCGGGCGGGTTCGTTTTCGAGGTCGAGGACAATGGCGTCGGCATCGCCGCGCAGGATCTCGACCGCATTTTCGAGGCTTTCACCCAGATCGAAGACGCCGATGACCGCGCCGAAGGCGGCACCGGGCTGGGCCTCGCGATCTGCAAGAAGCTGGCCCTCGCCCATGGCGGTGACATCACGGTCAAAAGCACGCTCGGTCAGGGCACGACCTTTACCGTCTTCATCCCCGGGGCCACGCAAGTGGTAGCGCCTGCGACGCTGGCGAAAGCAAGCTAAGTCTTTGAAAAGATGGTGCGGGCGGTGGGACTCGAACCCACACGGGGCTACGCCCCAACAGATTTTAAGTCTGGTATGTCTACCATTCCATCACGCCCGCATCGGGGCGCACAATAAGCATCACGCGGGCGGTGTAAATGGGCGAATGGCCCTAGCCTCAAGGTTCAGGGGCTAAGGTTCAGGGGCGACGGTTTAGGCCGTATCGGCGAGCATGGTTTCCTTCACCGCCTCCATCGCAACATAGGTCGAGGTGCTGGCCACATGCGGCAGGGTTGAGATGACCTCCCCCAGAAAGCGGCGATATTCCGACATGTTCCGCGTGCGCACCTTGATCAGATAGTCGAAATGGCTCGCGATCATATGGGCCTGTTCGATCTCTGGCACCTTCGCGACGGCGAGGTTGAAGGCCCGCAAGGCCGCCTCGCGTGTGTCATTCAGGCGCACCTCGACAAAGGCGACATGATCCAGCCCCAGCCGGATCGGGTCCAACAAGGCGCGATAGCCGAGGATCACGCCGCTTTCCTCCAACCGGCGCAGCCGCGCTTGGGTGGGGGATTTCGACAGGCCGATGCGTCGGGCGAGATCGGTGATGCTGATGCGCCCATCCTCGGCCAACACCGAAAGAATCGCACTGTCAAACCGGTCCAGATTGAAAAGCTCATTTGACATGCCGCACCCTCTTCTTCAGTCATAACGACTAACGTGACACCTACATTAAGTCGATTAGCCTTCTCAACATGCGGTATTCTGGTCCAAACATCAACTGGAGCTTGCCATGGCCCTCGATCACGCCCCCGCCCTTCGCCAAACCATCGACGCGCGCACCTATGCCGAGCCTGACGCGCTGCTGACCGAACTTAAAGCGCAGGCCGATCTGTCGCCCGAGGACCGCGCCAAGATCACCGACGATGCGGCGGGTTTGGTGCGTGACATCCGGGGCACCTCGGCCCCCGGCATGATGGAGGTCTTCCTCGCCGAATATGGCCTCAGCACCGAAGAGGGCGTGGCGCTCATGTGCCTGGCCGAGGCGCTGTTGCGCGTGCCGGATGCCGAGACCATCGACGCGCTGATTGAGGACAAGATCGCACCTTCCGATTGGGGCCGCCACATGGGGCATTCGACCTCGAGTCTCGTCAACGCTTCCACATGGGCGCTGATGCTGACGGGCCGCGTGCTCGACGACGACCAGCCCGGCCCGGTGCGCCACCTGCGCGCGGCGATCAAACGTCTGGGGGAGCCGGTGATCCGCACCGCCGTCAGCCGCGCCATGCGTGAGATGGGCCGGCAGTTCGTGCTGGGCGAGGACATTCAGGCGGCGATGAAACGCGCCCGCGGCATGGAAAAGAAGGGCTTCACCTACAGCTACGACATGCTGGGCGAAGCCGCGCGGACGGAGGCGGATGCGAAACGCTATCACCTCAGCTACTCCCGCGCGATCTCGGCCATCGCCGATGCCTGCACCCATGACGACATCCGCAAGAACCCGGGCATCTCGGTCAAGCTTTCGGCCCTGCACCCGCGCTACGAGTTGGCGCAGGAGGAGGCCGTGATGCGCGATCTGGTGCCGCGCCTGCGGGCGCTGGCGCTTCTGGCGAAATCGGCCGGCATGGGGCTCAACATCGACGCCGAGGAGGCCGACCGCCTCGCGCTCTCGCTTGAGGTCATCGACACGGTGATGGGCGAGCCCGCCTTGGCCGGTTGGGACGGTTTCGGCGTGGTCGTGCAGGCCTATGGCCCGCGCGCCGGGGTGGTGATCGACACGCTTTACGACATGGCACAGCGCCACGACCGCCGCATCATGGTGCGGCTGGTCAAGGGCGCCTATTGGGACACCGAGATCAAGCGCGCGCAGGTCGAGGGGATCGACGGCTTCCCGGTCTTCACCCGCAAGGCCGCAACGGATGTGAGCTACATCGCCAATGCCCGCAAACTTCTGGGCATGACCGACCGCATCTATCCGCAGTTCGCCACCCATAACGCCCATACCGTCGCCGCCGTGCTGCATATGGCCGACGACCCCGAGGCTTACGAGTTCCAGCGCCTGCACGGCATGGGCGAGACGCTGCATGACATCGTCAAGCGCAAGCACGGCACCCGCTGCCGCATCTACGCGCCCGTCGGCGCGCACCGCGATCTGCTGGCCTATCTCGTCCGGCGTCTTTTGGAAAACGGCGCGAACTCCAGCTTCGTGAACCAGATCGTCGACGAGGATGTCCCGCCCGAGGTCGTGGCCGCCGATCCCTTCGACCAGTTGAACGACAACGCCCCGACGATCCCGAAAGGGCCAGAGGTGTTCCAACCGCAGCGCGCCAATGCGCGGGGCTTCGATCTGGCCCACACCCCGACCCTCGCCGCCATCGAGGAGGCTCGCGCCCCCTTCGCGGACACCACTTGGGAAGCCGCACCGCTGCTGGCGGGCGAAGCTGCGCCCGAGGCTGCCCAAACCGTCGCCAACCCCACCGGCGGCACCTCGCCCGGGACCGTGTGCCCTGCCTCCAAGGCCGATGTGGCCACCGCGCTCGACAACGCCGCCCCTTGGGACGCGCCTCTTGACGCACGACGCGCCACACTTCTGCGCGCCGCCGACATGTTCGAGGACCGCTATGGCGAGATCTTTGCCATCCTCGCCCGCGAAGCCGGCAAGCAACTGCCCGATTGCGTCGCCGAGCTGCGCGAGGCGGTGGATTTCCTGCGCTACTACGCCGGTCAGGCCACCAACGAGCCGCCCGCGGGCATCTTCACCTGCATCTCGCCGTGGAACTTCCCGCTGGCGATCTTCTGCGGGCAGGTCACCGCGGCGCTGGCGGCGGGCAACGCGGTGCTCGCCAAACCGGCCGAGCAGACCCCGCTGATCGCCCATCTGGCCGTCAAGGTGCTGCACGAGGCCGGTGTGCCGCGCGCGGCGCTGCAACTGCTGCCGGGCGGCGGCGAGGTGGGTGCGGCGCTCACCGGTGACGCCCGCGTGAACGGCGTGGCCTTCACCGGCTCTACCGCGACCGCCCTGCGCATCCGCGCCAACATGGCCGAGCACTGCGCCCCCGGCACGCCCCTGATTGCCGAGACCGGCGGCTTGAACGCAATGATCGTCGACAGCACCGCCCTGCCCGAACAAGCCGTGCAAGCCATCGTCGAAAGCGCCTTTCAGTCCGCAGGCCAGCGCTGCTCGGCGGTGCGCTGCCTCTACGTGCAGGAGGACATTGCCGAAGACCTGATCACCATGCTCAAGGGCGCGATGCAGGCGCTGCGCGTGGGCGATCCGTGGCACCTGTCGACCGATGTCGGCCCGGTGATCGACGCGGCCGCGCGCCAGACCATTGTCGAGCACATTGAGGCCGCCCGCGCCGAAGGCCGTCTGATCGCCGAGTTGAAAGCGCCCGAAGGCGGCTGCTTCGTCGGCCCCGCGATCCTGCGGGTGGACAGCATTGCCGACATGAAGCGTGAGATCTTCGGCCCGGTGCTGCATGTGGCGACCTTCAAGAGCCATGAGCTTGACGCCGTGATCGACGCGATCAACGCCACCGGCTACGGGCTTACCTTCGGCCTTCACACGCGGATCGACGACCGGGTGCAGCATGTCTCGGAGCGGATCGAGGCGGGCAACATCTACGTGAACCGCAACCAGATCGGCGCCATCGTCGGCAGCCAGCCCTTTGGTGGCGAGGGGCTCTCGGGCACCGGGCCGAAGGCGGGTGGGCCGAACTATCTGCCCCGCTTCGCGGCGCCCGACCATCAGGAGGCCGCGGGCACATGGGACAACGCGCAGCAAAGCCTGCCCGACCTCCCCGCGCATCCCTCCACCGTGCTTGAAACCCAGTCGATGCCCGGGCCGACCGGCGAGAGCAACCGCCTCTCCACTCTGCCCCGCCCCGCGCTTCTCTGCATGGGACCGGGGGCCGAGGCGGCCACGGCGCAGGCCAAGGCCGTGCGCGCCCTCGGCGGTGTCGCGGTCGAGGCCGCAGGCCGGATCGACCCCGAAGCGCTCACCACCGGCCCGGCCTATGGCGGCGTGCTCTGGTGGGGCGATGAGGAGACGGCGCGGCAGATCGACAAGGCGCTGGCGGCCCGCGAGGGGGCGATCATCCCGCTGCTGCGCGGCAAGCCCGACACCGCGCGCGTGCGCGCCGAGCGGCATGTCTGTGTTGACACCACCGCCTCGGGCGGCAATGCACAGCTCTTGGGGATGATGGCCTGAACGGGCCGCACAATTAGGGGGAGCGCCATGCTGACGAACCGCGATATCGAAGAGTTGACGCAGTTTCGCCGGGCGCTCCACCAATATCCCGAGGTTTCGGGCGAGGAGGTCGAGACCGCCCGGACCATCGCGGCGGAGTTGGAGAAACTTGCCCCTACCCGCATCCTCACCGGTCTTGGCGGACATGGAGTTGCGGCGGTTTTCGACAGCGGCATCCCCGGCCCTACGGTGCTCTTCCGCGCGGAACTCGACGCCCTGCCGATCCCCGAGGAGCACGACATTCCTTGGGTCTCTAAGGTGCCGGGCAAGTCCCACGTCTGTGGCCACGACGGCCATATGACCATGCTCTTGGCGCTCGGTCGGATGATCGCGCGCCGCCCCGTTGCGAAAGGCCGTGTGGTGCTGATGTTCCAGCCCGCCGAAGAGGACGGCAGCGGCGCGCGGGCGGTGGTGAACGACCCTACCTATGCCGAGATTGCCGCCGATTACGCCTTTGCCATTCACGTCGAGCCGGGCCGCCCCTTTGGCCATGTCGACACCGCGCCCGCGCTGATCAACTGCGCCTCAAAAGGCATCTCCGTCACCCTGCACGGCAAGACCGCCCATGCCGCCAGCCCCGAAGACGGCACCTCCCCCGCCCTTGCACTGGCCGAGTTGATCCCGGTGCTGCAGGCGCTCGGCCCCGGCGGGCCGCTTAACGATGACTTCCGTCTCATCACCCTCACCCATCTGCGCATGGGCGAGCCGACCTTTGGCGTCGCCCCGGGCGAAGCCGCGCTTTACGCCACCCTGCGCAGCACCCGCGACGCGGCGCTGGCCGAGATCGAAGCGACCCTGCGCGCCGAAGTCGCCCGCGTGACCGAGGCCCATGGCCTGACGGCAGCTTTCGCAGAATCCGACCATTTCGCCGCCTCCATCAACCACCCCGAAGCTTACGCGATCGCCGCCGCGGCGATGGACGCGCTCGGTGTGTCGCATGGGCAGAAAAACCTACCGATGCGCGCCTCCGAGGATTTCGGCCTGTTCGGGCGCGATGCCAAGGCCGCGATGCTCTGCCTCGGCCCCGGCGAGGGCTATGCCGCCCTGCACAATCCCGATTACGATTTTCCCGATGATCTGATCCCCGTAGGTGCCGGTATTTTTGAGCGGATCGCGCGGGATTTGCTCGGTTCTGCTTGACAGAAGCCCCCGCGGGCGCAGCTAAGGTCATGACGACCCCCCGCGCCGCTTGACGCTGCGGACGACTTGGCAAAGGCTGGCCCGCATGTTCCCGATCCGTGATCACAACCCCTCGGGCCGAACGCCCTTCGTCACCTATGGGCTGATGGCGCTCAACATCGGGGTGTTCCTGTCGTCCCTGTCGCTGATGGCGGATGAGCGCGCCTTGGCCGAATTTTACTACAGCTACGCCCTGCTGCCCGCGCGGCTGAGCCATGGGGAGGGGTATTTCGGCCTCATAACCTCGCAATTCCTGCATGGTGGCTGGATGCATCTGGCGGGTAACATGCTGTTTTTATGGATATTCGGCGACAATGTCGAGGATGAGATGGGCCATGGGCGCTATTTGCTGTTCTACCTTGCCTGTGGCGTCGCCGCCGGGCTGGGCCAAGTCGTGACAGAGCCGCTGTCATGGGTGCCCATGGTCGGCGCCTCAGGCGCGATCGCGGGGGTGATGGGGGGCTACCTGCTGCTTTTTCCGCGCGCCAAGGTCGATATTCTGGTGATCTTCATCGTGTTCTTCCGCATCTTCGCGATCCCGGCGTGGATCATGTTGGGCCTGTGGTTCGCCATGCAGTTCATCGGCGGGATCGGCGCCACGCCGGGCAGCGGCGGGGTGGCCTATTGGGCCCATGCGGGCGGGTTCATCGCGGGGCTGTTGCTGACCCTGCCGCTCTGGCTGCGGCGGGGCGGTTTCGCCTTTTGGCGGCAGACCCACGGCCTTCCGCCCCATGCCGCCGCCGATTATGACCTGAGCGAAAGCCGCATTCCGAAAGTGAGACGCAGATGACCGAAACCTCCGAAACCCGCCGCGCCTCTTGCCACTGTGGGGCCGTGGTGATCGAGGCGCTGTTCCCGCGTGGTCTGGCCTCGGCCGCGCGCTGCACCTGTTCCTTTTGCCGCCGCCGCGCTGCCGCCACCGCAACGGCACTGGCCGAGACGGTGACCGTGTTGAAAGGGACCGGGAACCTCACGCTCTACACTTGGGGCACCCATACCGCGCAGCACTATTTCTGTAAGACCTGTGGCATCTATACCCACCACCGCCGCCGCTCGAACCCTGAGGAATGCGGTGTGAACCTTGGTGCGATCGAAGGGGTCTTGCCTTGGGAGATGGAGCCGCTGCCCTATAGCGATGGCATCAACCACCCTTCGGACCGCGACCCCGGTTAAAGACTGGAGATCACGCCCTGCATCCGGGCCAGCAGCCCCGGTTGCGGCGCGGCTTGTTCGCGGCGCTGGTCCACGCTTTCATGCAGCCGCTCGGACGGATCCGCGCCCACCAGCCGGCGGCGGCGGGTCACCAGCATCTTGCCATAGCCGCGCCAACGCCCGATGGAGGGGGCAGCGGGGTCTTGATCGAACCGCGTGGCCCAGCCTGCGGGCAGTGGCAGGCCGCTTTCCTCCATCCGCGACAGCAGCCAGACCAGCGGGATATTGGCCAAGGGGCGCGCGGCCTCATGCCCGCCCAACTGGCCGCCCACGTCGCCATGGGTGCCGGGGAACCAGACCTGCTCAAGCCGCCCGTCATAGCCCTCGGGCGTGGTCCATAGCACCGGGGCATAGGCGACGCGGGTCTCGTTCAGGGCCAGCGCCTGAAAGCCGTTCTTCACGTTGCGGCTCAGGTCGTGGTTGTGGAACATATGCAGCGGCTGCGAGAACCGCCAGAACAGCGGCGCGTTGAGGCCCAGCGATTTGACCGTATCCCAAACGCCAATCGCCTCGATTTCGACCTCGGGGTGGCAATTGGCGCGGGCAAAGAGTTCGCCCGCCTTGCTCAGGTGATGCGCCTCGTAATGGCGGTAGACATCGCGGATGTTACGCTCTGTCGCCACCTCGGCACGCAGAAGCCCCACCCGGTCGATCACCCCGGCGAGGGAGCGCACCGCATAGCCGCCGCGCGAATAGCCCATCAGGAAAATCCGATCTCCGGGCCGGTAGCGCGAGGCGAGATAGCCATAGGCGCGGCGGATTTGCCGGTTGATCCCACGGCCCAAGATCACATCCCGAGCGCTGCGCCAATCGCGCCATTGCAGTCCCGGCTCGTAATAGATCGACAGGGCGCTGCCCATCTCGCGGCAAAGGCCATAGGCAATGCCCGCGTTGGTCTCGCGCCCCAGATCGAGCGAAGACATGGTCCCATCGAGGATGATGACATGGGTCACCGCCCCCCGGCGCGGGCCGAAATCGCTTTCAGGCCGCCGCCAGAACCGCCCGAAAAGCCGTTGGAACAGGGTTTTACTCGGCTGCGATTGCGGCACCTTGCAGCATCTCCCAGACCCGGTGCGGGGTGAACGGCATATCCGCCTGCCGCACGCCGCGTTCCCACAGGGCATCCTGCACCGCATTCGACACCGCCGCCAAGGCGCCGACGGTGCCCGCCTCCCCGCAGCCCTTCATGCCCATGGCATTGGCGGTTGAGGGGACTGGTTCGGATGTGAAAGAGATCATCGGCAGGTCGGCGGCGCGGGGCATGGCGTAGTCCATAAAGGTGGCGGTCAGAAGCTGGCCGTCCTCATCATAGACCACCCGCTCCTGCACCGCTTGGCCGATGCCCTGCGCCACCCCGCCATGGACCTGCCCTTCGGCCAGCATCGGGTTGATCAGATTACCGAAATCATCGACCACCGTGTATCGGTCGAGCGTCACCACCCCGGTCTCGGGGTCGATCACCACCTCGGCCACATGCGCCCCGTTGGGATAGCTGCGCCCCGGCAGGCTGGCGCGTTCGTGATGGCTCAGCAGATCATCCCGCCCCTTGGCGCGGGCCATTTCGGCCACCTCCAGCATGGTCGGGCTGATGTTCGACCCTTCCGCGCGAAAACGTTCGTCGTCAAAGGTGATATCCGCGGCGGCGACGCCCAACTCTTCGGCCAGAAAGCCGGTGAAGACTTCGGTGATCTTCGCCACAGTCGCCAAGGTCGCCGTGTTCTGCGTGGTGACCGAGCGCGAGCCGCCGGTGCCGCCGCCTTTCTTGATCAGATCGCTGTCGCCCTGCACCACGTCGATCCGCTCGGCGGGGATTCCGGTCTGGTCCGAGAGGAACTGCGCATAGACCGTCTCATGCCCCTGCCCATTGCTTTGGGTGCCGACATAGATCGTCACCCGGCCATCGCCCTCGAAAACCACCTTGGCCCCTTCGGAGGGATCGCCCAGAATGCTTTCGATATAGTAACACAGCCCCTGCCCGCGCAGCAGGCCGCGCTTGGCATCTTCCGCCCGGCGCGCGGCGAAACCATCGCGGTCGGCCTCCTGCCCCACACGGGCCAGCAGCCGCGCGAAATCGCCCACGTCGTAAAGCTCGCCCGTCGCGGTGGTATAGGGAAATTGCTCTGGCTTGATGAAGTTGATCCGCCGCAACTCCCATGGATCGACGCCCAACTCTCGCGCGGCACGGTCCATTAGCCGCTCCAGCACATAGATCGCCTCGGGCCGCCCGGCCCCGCGATAGGCGTCGACCTGCACGGTGTTGGTGTAGAACCCTTCGACATGCAAATAGGTGTCTTGCACGTCATAGACGCCCATCAAGACCTTTGAGAAGAGCTGCGACTGGATCGGCTGGCCGAACTGGCTGTTATAGGCCCCAAGGTTGCAGCGCGTGTCGACGCGGTAGGCGGTGATCTTATGGTTTTCGTCAAAGGCGAACTCGGCCCACGACACCAGATCACGCCCGCCGTTGTCGGTAAGCATGGCTTCGGTCCGCTCCGACATCCAGCGCACCGGACGGCCCAGCGCCCGCGCGGCTTGGGCAACGCAGAAATACTCCGGGTAGGTCATCGCCTTCATGCCGAAACCGCCGCCGACATCGGGATTGGTCACGCGTACCGCGTCCTCTGGCAGGCCAAAGGCTTTGGTCAGAAACCCCTTATGCGCCCAAACGCCCTGCCCGCCCAGTGCCACATGCAAACGGCCCTTGGTCCATTCGGCATAGCAGCCCCGTGGCTCCATCGAATTGACGATGATCCGGTTATCCCCAACCTCGAGCTTGACGCGATGGGCGGCCCTGGCAAAAGCCGCGGCGACCTTGGCCTCGTCACCCATATGCCAGTCAAAGGCGCGGTTGTCGGGGGCCTCAGCGTGCAGGGTCTCACCGCCCGGGGCAATGTCCATCTTGGCGGGCAGATCGTCGGCATCGAACAAGATCATCTCCGCCGCGTCGCGGGCCTGTTGCAAGCTCTCGGCCACCACCAGCGCCACCGGCTCGCCCACATAACGCACGCGGTCCTTGGCCAGCATCGGGCGGAGCGGCGCCGCCCCTTTGCTGCCATCGCGGTTGTCGACGACCGTATGCGGCAGGGCGATATTCAGTCCCGCCGCTTCCAGATCGGCGCAGGTCAGCACCAGATGCACGCCATCCGCCGCGCGGGCATCATCTACGTCCAACTCGGTAATCACCCCATGAGCCACCGGCGCGCGGAAAAAGACGCCATGCAACGCCTCGCTGGGGGCGATATCATCGACATAGCGGCCTGCACCGGTCAGAAAGCGGTGGTCTTCCACCCGTTTGACAGGCTGGCTTTTCCCAAACTTTTCCATCTGACGCCGCCCCTGCTGCCCTGCCTCTTTCAGCGCAACAGTAACGGGCGCGCCGCCAGTGTCCAGAGGCTCAGGCCGCCTTGCGGGTAAGCGCGCCTTCAAGGTTTGAGACCAGCGTCACCCCTGCCAACCCATAGCCGTTAAAGGCGGTCGACATGGCGATAGAATAGGCTCCCATGCCCCCGAACAGGAGGTAATCCCCGGTCTGTGCATCCTCAGGCAGTGGCAGGCCATCGGGCAGACGGTCCAGCGAATCGCAGGTCGGTCCGAAGACCACGCGCGGCTTGGCTGCCCCCTGACGCCGCGTGCCATCGGGGCCGATCACATCGACCAATCCCGAAAGACCCATATCGCGCAGATCGGGCAGCCCGCCATAGATGCCGTCGTTGAGAAAGACGGTGCGCCCGTCATTGCGCATCCCCTTGATGCGGGTGGCCAGCACGGCGGCATCGGCCACCATCGCCCGGCCCGGCTCACAAAGCAGCACAGGGGCATCCGCGCCAAAACTCTCATCCAGCGCCGCATTGACGGCGGCGAAGACGGCCCGGTGGTCTGGCGCATCAAATCCACGGTCCACCGCAAAGCCCCCGCCGATGTTCAACCGGTCAATCGAGACATCGGCCATGCGCAGAATATCCGCCGCTGCATGGACATATTGCACCCAAGCCTGCGGATCGTTGCACTGCGTGCCGGGGTGGAAACACATCGACGGTGTGAACCCCATCTCGACCACCGCGCGCAACAGCGCCGCTGCCTCTTCAGGGGCCGCGCCGAATTTCGAGCCGAAGTCATAGGCCGCGCCCTTCACCGGCAAGGCAAAGCGCACCGCCACCTCATTGTCGCGCGGCACATCGCGCAACTTGGCCAATTCCGACATATCGTCGACCGACCAGCTATAGACCCCCGCCGCGATCCCGGCCTCCACCTCGGAAGCCGAGCGCACGGGGTTGTTGTAATGCAGCACGGCCTCCGGGCAGACCGCCCGCACTGCAGCCATCTCTACCGGAGAGGCGACATCGAAGGTGGTGATCCCCGCCGCGACAAGGTTCGACAGTACCTCCGCCCGGTCGTTGGCCTTGACCGCATAGGTCACCAGCCCGTCGAAATCCGCTTGAAACCGCCGCGCGGTCGCTTGCAGCACCGATGGGGCCAGAAACAACACCGGCTTATCGGGGCTGTGTTTGGCCAGATAGGCGGCAGGGCTATTGGAAAGGGGGGCGATATGCTGCATGGGAGCCTCTTCACTGCTTTTCTCCAATAAAGCGCGAATTTCGGTCGATTCATCGTGTCATACCGCCTAAAGTGACGCAAACTTTGGGCATAGTGACGACGTGACAGCACAACTTGACGATACCGACCGCGCTTTGATCGCGGCGCTGCAATCCAACGCCCGCCAGCCGGTGGCCGATCTGGCGCGCGGCCTCGGCCTTGCCCGCACCACCGTGCAGGCCCGGCTGGAACGGCTGGAACGCTGCGGTGCCATCCTTGGCTATACGCTGCGTTTGGGGGAAGCCGCCCGCGCGCCGCTGCATGCTACCGCTCTGGTCAATATCGAGCTGCGCGCCGGCCCCGCAGTTTTGGCGCGGCTGCGCAGCCTGCCGGCGGTGCAGGTGGTGCATACCACCTCCGGCCGCTTTGACCTGCTCGTGCAGATCGCGGCCCAGACCACGCAGGAGTTGGACGAGACCCTCGACCGCATCGGCGAGACGCGCGGCGTCAAGGGCAGCGAGAGCCTGATCCACCTGAGCACCAAGATCGACCGCAGCGGCTAAGCCCTGCCCCCGTGCCGCAAGCCCCGGTCAGGGGTCTTTCCCTTACCGCGCCAGAGCGCTAAACGGGGCGCAACAAAAGGGATCATGACCATGGCACTCGAAAAGACCTTCAACGCCGCCGAGGCGGAAAGCCGCATCTACGCCGATTGGGAGACCAAGGGCGCGTTCAAAGCGGGCGCGAATGCGCAGCGGGACGCGCATTTTTCCGTGATGATCCCGCCGCCCAATGTCACCGGCTCGCTGCACATGGGCCATGCCTTCAACAACACGCTGCAGGACATCCTCGTGCGCTGGCACCGGATGCAGGGGTTCGACACGCTCTGGCAGCCGGGTCAGGACCACGCGGGCATCGCCACGCAGATGGTGGTGGAGCGCGAATTGGCCGCCAGTGGCCAGCCCGGCCGTCGCGAGCTGGGCCGCGAAGCTTTCACCGCCAAGGTTTGGGAGCAGAAGCAGAAATCCGGCGGCACGATCATCGATCAGCTGCGCCGTCTGGGTGCCTCCTGCGACTGGTCGCGCAACGCCTTCACCATGTCCGGCGCCCCCGGCGCACCCGAGGGTGAAGAGGGCAATTTCCACGACGCCGTGATCAAGGTCTTCGTGGACATGTACAACAAGGGGCTGATCTACCGCGGCAAGCGGCTGGTCAACTGGGACCCGCATTTCGAGACCGCGATCTCCGACCTCGAGGTCGAGAGCACCGAGGTCGACGGCCACATGTGGCATTTCAAATACCCACTGGCGGGGGGCGAGACCTACACTTATGTCGAGCGGGACGAGGACGGCACCGTGCTCTTCGAAGAGACCCGCGACTATATCTCCATCGCCACAACCCGCCCCGAAACCATGCTGGGCGACGGGGCGGTGGCGGTTCATCCATCGGATGAACGTTACGCCTCAATCGTCGGGAAACTCTGCGAAATCCCGGTTGGCCCGAAGGCGCAGCGCCGCCTTATCCCGATCATCACCGATGAATACCCGGACAAGAACTTCGGCTCCGGTGCTGTGAAAATCACCGGTGCGCATGACTTCAACGACTATGGTGTGGCCAAGCGCAACAACATCCCGCTCTACGCGCTGATGGACACGCAAGGGCGCATGCGCGCCGATGGTCTGCCCTACGATCAGGCCGCCGCCCGCGCGCAGGCCATCGCCGAGGGCTCCGAAGCCGCCCCCGAGGACGCCACCGAGATCAACCTCGTGCCCGACGCCTACCGCGGCCTCGACCGTTTCGAAGCGCGCAAGCGCGTGGTCGAGGACGTGACAGCCGAAGGCCTTGCCGTGATGACCGAGGCCACCGATCCCCGCCTTGGCCGCGCCGCCAAGAAAGCCCCCGTCGAGCCCGGCGAGGGCGGCGAGATGCGCACCGAGGAGGAGAACCTCGTGCCGCTCGTAGAGGCCAAGAAGATCATGCAGCCCTTCGGCGACCGCTCCAAGGTGGTGATCGAGCCGATGCTGACCGACCAGTGGTTCGTCGCCACCGACAAGATCGTGCAGCCCGCCATCGACGCCGTGCGCTCGGGCGAGGTGACGATCCTGCCCGAACAGGACCGCAAGGTGTATTTCCACTGGCTGGAGAACATCGAGCCGTGGTGCATCTCGCGCCAGCTTTGGTGGGGGCACCAGATCCCGGTGTGGTTCGATGACGAGGGCAACGAATATTGCGCGCCCAGTGAGGCCGAGGCGCAGGCCATGGCGCCCGGCAAGACCCTGCGCCGCGATCCGGACGTGCTCGACACGTGGTTCTCCTCGGGCCTCTGGCCCATCGGCACGCTGGGTTGGCCCGAGCAGACGGCGGAGCTGGAAAAGTACTTCCCCACCTCCGTGCTGGTGACCGGCTTTGACATCATCTTCTTCTGGGTCGCCCGGATGATGATGATGCAATATGCTGTGGTCGATCAGAAACCCTTCGACACCGTCTATGTCCACGCGCTGGTGCGCGACGAGAAGGGCAAGAAGATGTCGAAGTCGCTGGGCAATGTGCTCGACCCGCTGGAGCTGATCGACGAATACGGCGCTGACGCGGTGCGTTTCACCCTAACCTCGATGGCGGCGATGGGGCGCGACCTGAAGCTCTCGACGCAGCGCATCGCGGGCTACCGCAACTTCGGCACCAAGCTCTGGAACGCACATCGCTTTGCCGAGATGAACGGCGTCTTCGACGCGATGCCAGCCGCGCAGCCGCAGCCCACCGCCACGCTGAACAAGTGGATCGTGGGCGAGACCGCGCGGGTGCGCGAGGAGGTCGACGCAGCCCTCGGCAACTTCCGGTTCAACGACGCGGCCAATGCGCTTTATGCCTTCGTCTGGGGCAAAGTTTGCGACTGGTACGTGGAGCTGTCCAAGCCGCTGTTGCAGGACGACGCGCCCGAGGCCGAAGAGACCCGCGCCACCATGGCTTGGGTGCTGGAGCAATGCCTGATCCTGTTGCACCCCATCATGCCCTTCATCACCGAGGAGTTGTGGCAGACCACCGCCAAACGCGACGAACTGCTCGGCCTGACCGACTGGCCCGACTACACCACCGCCGATCTGCTGGATGCGGACGCGGACCGCGAGCTGAACTGGGTGATCGGCCTGATCGAGAGCATCCGTTCGGCCCGCCAGCAGATGCATGTGCCCGCGGGGCTGAAGGTGCCGATGCTGGTGACCGAGATGGATGCCGCTGCCCAGGGGGCCTGGGACCGCAACGAGGTGATGATAAAACGTCTGGCCCGGGTCGAGAGCCTCGAGCGGAGCGAGAGCTTCCCGAAAGGCACCGTCTCGATCGCCGCGCCGGGGGCGAGCTTCGGCCTGCCGCTCGCGGGGCTCATTGACATCGACGCCGAGAAGGCGCGTCTGCAAAAGTCGCTCGACAAGCTCGGCAAGGAGATTGGTGGGCTGAAAGGGCGTCTCAACAACCCTAAGTTCGCGGCCTCCGCGCCGGAAGAGGTGGTGGCCGAGGCGCAGGCCAATCTGGATGCACGCCAGGAAGAGGCGGACCAGTTGCAGGCGGCGCTGGACCGCTTGGCCGAACTGGCCTGAGGCGGGGGGCGGAGCCGGGCAGCGCCAGACCGCGGGATGGCGCTCCTTACGCCACAGTTAGGCAGTTAATTTCTGCCGCGCTTGCGCCGGGTCCTCAGGACGGGACTTCGCTTGCAAAAGCGCCAGCCCCGGGGGCGGTCTGGCGCTGCCCGGCGGCCTGCGGCCTTGACTCCGGGCTGTTGCGCTGGTCGCGAGCGAAGCGCAAGCCGGGGAGGGCCAGACCGCGGGATGGCTCATCTGACGCGCCAGTTGGGCAATTAATCTTTGCCGCGCTTACGCCAAGCTCACAGGACAGCACTTCGATTGCAAAAGCGCCAGCCCGTTCGGGCGGTCTGGCGCTGCCCGGCGGCCTGCGGCCTTGATTCCGGGCTGTTTCGTTCAACGTGACCGGTTCCCAAGCCGTCCTACTTGAACACCGCGGGCCGTTTGCCGAACTCCGCTGCGATCACCTCCATCTGCTCGGGCTTGCCCAACAGCGCCGCCTGCTCGCGCGATTCAGCCAAGAGCACATCCGCATCCGACGCCCCCGTCTCCGCATATCCGATCAACCGCTTGGCCGTGCGGATCGCATTCGGCCCCTTGCCCGCGATCACCTGCGCCAATTCCAGCGCTGCCGCCTGCGGGTCTTCGGCGATCTCGGTCACCAGCCCCCAACGCTCCGCCTGCGCGGCATCCGCCGGCGCGGCAGTATAGGTCAGCCGGCGCAACACGTCCGAGCGCACCAGCCGCGGCAGCAGCACCATACCGCCCATATCCGGCACGATGCCCCATTTCATCTCCATCACTGCAAGCTTCGTATCCGGCGCGGCAATCCGAATATCCGCCCCAAGCGCCAGCTGCATCCCGGCACCATAGACCACCCCATGCAGCGCAGCGATGACCGGGATTTCCAAACGGTGCCAAACCATCGACACCTCTTGCCATTTGTTCGTCGTGCCCGCGCCATGGCTGCGGGGCATGATCAACGCCTCGACATCCTGCCCCAGCATCCCCGAGAGCCCGCCAATATCAATGCCCGCGCAAAAGCCTTTGCCCTCGCCCGAGAGCAGCACCACGCGGGCGTCCGAAGCCGCCACCTCCTGCCCTGCCGCGATGATCGCCTCGATCATTTCGTCATCCACCGCGTTCATCTTGTCTGCGCGGGTGAGGGTCACATGGGCGATATGGTCTTCGATCCGAGTGCTGACGCGGGGCATGGCTGTTCTCCTGAAAGTTTGGCGCAGTTCAGCGCAGATCATCGCGCGGCACCAGCAAAACGTGGCGGCAGGTGCTGCGGCACTTGCCCTCTCACGGGCCCGCCCCTACACCTTGGAGCATGACATATGCACGCCTCACCCCCCTCGCCCAACGCCTGCCCGCCAATGTCCCCTTCGTGGGCCCCGAAGCGCAGGAGCGCGTCCTTGGACGCCCCTTCAAAGCGCGGCTTGGCGCCAATGAAAACGTCTTTGGCCCCTCGCCCCGCGCCATCGCGGCCATGGCCGAGACCGAAATGTGGAAATACGGCGATTCAGAATGCGTGAAGTTGCGCGCGGCACTGGCCGAGTTGCACGGCATCTCCCCTGCCAACATCATCGTAGGCGAGGGTATCGACGGGCTGCTGGGCTACCTCGTGCGTCTGCTGGTGGGCGAAGGCGATGCGGTGGTGACCTCGGAAGGCGCCTATCCAACCTTCAATTACCATGTCACGGGCTTTGGCGGCGTGCTGCACAAGGTGCCCTACCGCGACGATCACGAAGACCCGGCGGCGCTGTTCGCCAAGGCGGCGGAGGTCGACGCCAAGCTGGTCTACCTCGCCAATCCCGACAACCCGATGGGCACTTGGCACGAGGGCGCGGCACTGGCACGCGCGCTCGACGACCTGCCGCAAGGCAGCCTGCTGTTGCTGGACGAGGCCTATATCGAATGCGCCCCCGAGGGCACCGCGCCCGTGCTTTCCGCCGATGACCCCCGGGTGATCCGGATGCGGACCTTTTCCAAAGCCTACGGCCTCGCCGGGGCGCGGATCGGCTATGCCATCGCCGCGCCCGAGTTGATCACCGCCTTTCACAAGGTCCGCAACCACTTTGGCCTGAACCGCGCGGCGCAGGCGGGGGCTTTGGCGGCGGTGCAGGATCAGAGCTACCTGAAAGAGGTTCAGACCAAAATCGCCGGGGCGCGCCGCCGGATCGCCCATATCGCCGAAGAGAACGGGCTGAGCACCCTCCCCTCTGCCGCCAATTTCGTCGCCGTCGATTGTGGCCGTGATGGCGCTTTCGCCAAGGCGGTCCTCGACGCGCTGGTGGCGCGGGGGATCTTCGTGAGGATGCCATTTGCGGCGCCGCAAAACCGCTGCATCCGTATCAGTTGCAGCACGGCGGAAGAGCTGGATCACTTCGCCGCCGCCTTGCCCGCGGCCCTAGCTGACGCGCGCGGGGCCTAAGCCCCGCCGATCACCTCTGCCGCTGCTTGCAGGGCGCCCGGGCCGTGGTCGATCTTCAGCGCCGAAAGCCCGGCTTCGATCCCGCCGAGCAGCCCCATGATCATTTGGCCGTTCACATGACCCATATGGCCAAGGCGGAAAAAGCCGTGCCACGCGGGCTCCCCCGGCAGGGCCATGCCCAGCCCCACGCCCAGTGTCAGGCCCAGATTGCCCTGCACCCAATCGCGCAACTCGGTCGCGTGGGGGGCTTGCAGCCGCAGCGCGGTGACGGCATGGCTGCGCAGGGCGCGGTCTTCGATGTTGAACCGCAGGCTGCCCTTGGCCGACCACGCCTCACAGGCCGCCCAGACCGCCCGGGCCAGCGTCTCATGGCGTTGCCAGACCTGCTCGATCCCCTCTTCGTGAATGATGTCGAGGGCGGCGCGCAGGCCGTAGAGGTGATGCGTCGGCGCCGTGCCGCCGTGGTATTGATAGAACTCCTGCGCATGGGCGCGCGGCGACCAATCCCAATAGCGGCTCACGCGGGGCAGACGCGCACGGGCTGCCTCGGCCCGGTCGTTGAAAAAGACGAAGGCCATGCCCGGCGGCACCATCAGCCCCTTTTGCGAAGCGGTGACCATGACATCGACGCCCCAAGCATCCATCTCGAAGCGCTCACAGCCCAGTGACGCGATGCAATCGGCCATCAAAAGCGCGGGGTGGCCCGCCTCATCCAACAGGCGGCGCAGGCCCGGCACATCGTTGCGGACTGAGCTTGAGGTGTCCACATGCACCGCCATCACCGCCTTGATTTGGTGGCCGCTGTCGGCCTTCAGGCGTTCGGCCACCTGTGCGAGATCGACGGGCGCGTTGCGGCCAAAGTCGAGGATATCCACCTCGGCCCCCAGCCCCGTCGCCATTTCGGCCCAGCCATGGCCGAAACGCCCCGTGGCCAGCACCAATACCCGGTCGCCGGGGGCTATGACATTGCTCAGCGCGGCTTCCCACGCGCCGTGGCCGTTGCTGATATACATCGCCACATGACGATCTGTACGCGCCACGCGCTTTAGGTCAGCGGCCAGCGCAGGCATCATCTCGACCAATTCGCCTTCATAGATATTGGGGGCCGCGCGGTGCATCGCGCTCAGCACCGCGTCGGGCATGACCGAGGGGCCGGGAATGGCAAGGTACGAACGACCGGGGGCGAGTTTATTCTGCTTTGTCATGATATTGGCTGCCGTTTTGAAAATGCGTGACCGGGGGACGGTCGGGCGCAGCTTACTGCCCGGCAGGCCGGGGTCAACACGCGATCGGACCTTAGGTAAGGCGCGCCCCTAAGCCCCCCTTCCACGCGCTGAGACCGCCCCCTGCGCACCTTGCCCGACCTGCGCGACGGCTTGCCCTGCCTGCGCGGCTTTCGTACACGGGATCCGACTGCCCAAAAGGATCAGGCACCGGTATGAATGATGACAGTTACACCTCCGCGCAGTTGATGCGCTGGCTTTGGCGGGACTATCTAAAGAAACACACCGGCCTGATGGCCATCGCGGTGATCTTCATGATCATCGAAGGTTCGACCTTGGGCGTGCTGGCAAAACTGATGGAGCCGATGTTCGACCGCGTCTTTGTCGGCGGCGACCGCGGGGCGCTGGTCTGGGTCGGGCTGGTGCTGGTGGCAATCTTTGCGCTGCGGGCGCTCGCCACGGTGGTGCAAAAGGTGCTCCTGACCCGCGTGGCACAGCGCACGGCGGCGGATCTGCGCATCGACCTGCTGGACCGGATGATGCAGCAAGACGGCGCCTTTCACCAAAGCCACCCGCCCGGCTTTCTTGTCCAGCGCGTGCAATCGGATGTGAATGCGGTCAGCGATGTCTGGCGCGCGGTGATCACCGGCGCGGGGCGCGATCTGGTCGGGCTGGTGATCCTCATGGGCGTGGCCATCGCGATTGACCCGATCTGGGCGCTTCTGGCAATGGTCGGCGTGCCGCTGATGGTGCTGCCCGCCGCCATCGCCCAGCGTTTCGTCCGCGCCCGCTCGCGCGAGGCGCGCGACATCGGGGCCAGCCTCTCGACCCGGTTGGACGAGGTTTTCCACGGCATCGTACAAATCAAGCTCAACGCGCTGGAGGACTACCAAGCCCGGCAATACCGCGAGTTGACACGCACCTTCATCCGCACCGAAGTCCGCGCCGCCTTTGGCAATTCCGCGATCCCGGCAATGATCGACATCATGTCGGGCATCGGCTTCATGGCCGTGATCGTCTACGGCGGGTCCGAGATCATCGCCGGCAACAAGACCATTGGCGAGTTCATGACCTTCTTCACCTCGCTGGGGTTCATGTTCTCCCCCCTCCGCCGCCTCGGCGCAATCAGCGGCCTATGGCAGATGGCCGCCGCCGCGCTGGAACGGATCAAGGAATTGCTCGACGCGCCCCTGCATCTGCGCAGCCCGGACAAAGCGCAGGCCGCGCCCGATGGTCCGCCCGATGTGACGCTGACAGATGTCTCGCTCTCCTACGGCGACACGAAGGTGTTGAACGGCTTGGACCTGACCGCGAAAGCAGGCCAGACGACCGCGCTGGTCGGCGCTTCGGGGGCGGGAAAGTCGACCATCTTCAACCTGCTGACCCGGCTGGTGGATCCGCAAAGCGGTACGGTACGCATCGGCGGCGTCGACACCGCTTCGATGACCATCCCGGACCTGCGCGGCCTGTTTTCTGTCGTGACGCAAGAGGCGCTCTTGTTCGATGAAACCCTGCGCGAGAACATCGTGCTGGGCCGTGAGAATGTCACCGACGAAGAACTCGACCGGGTGCTGAAGGCCGCCCATGTGGCGGACTTTCTGCCGCAGTTGAAACAGGGGTTGGACACCCGCGTCGGCCCGCGCGGCTCGGCCCTGTCGGGCGGGCAGCGCCAACGCGTGGTGATCGCCCGCGCCCTGCTGCGCGACACGCCGATCCTGCTGCTGGATGAGGCCACCAGCGCCCTTGATGCGCAATCCGAGCAGGTGGTGCAGGACGCGCTCGATCGCCTCGCCAAGGGGCGCACCACCATTGTCATCGCGCACCGGCTGTCGACCATCCGCAGCGCGGATAAGATCGTGGTGATGGACCGGGGCCGCGTCACCGACGAGGGCACCCATGACGAGTTGATGGAACGCGGCGGCATCTACGCCGACCTATACCGCCTGCAATATCGCGACGGGAAGACCGTATCGGACGCCCGCGGACTCAGCGCCCTCTCCGCGAAGAAACGCCGTGAAAGGGCGCGCCAGCCAAATCTGCTCCAACGGATCGGCGCGGCGTTCTTTAACTGAATGCGCGGGGGGTGGGGAAACCCACGCCCCTTTCACGAACGCCGGTAGCTTTTGGCCAGCGCCTCGGGGCTGGCCCCCATCGCATAGCGCGCCAGCGTCCAGAGGTTGCGCCCACCCCGGCGCAGCCAGCCTTGACGGCGGTATTTCTCGGCACTGGTCACGGCGATCCCATCCAGCCGGGTCAAGCGGCCACGAAGGGCCCGGGCCAGTGCCACATCCTCCATCAATGGCTGATCGGGATAGCCGCCGACCGCATCATAAAGCGCGCGGGGCAAAAGCAGCCCCTGATCGCCATAGGGCAAGCCCAGAGCGCTGCGCAGGTTCGCCCAGCTTGCCACCAGGCGTGGCGCCAGACCGCGCTGATCGAAGCGCAGGCGAAACCACCCCGCGCCCGCTGCCCCGCGCGCCATGTGATCATGCACCGCATCGCTCCAGCCCGGGGCCAGCACCGTATCGGCGTGCAGCACCAGAAGCCACGCCCCCTGCGCCGCGTCGCAGCCACGCCGCAACTGCCCGCCACGCGAAGGCGCGCCCGAGACGACCTCGCCCCCCCAGCCTTCGGCCAGCGCACGCGTGCCATCCGTCGAGCCGCCATCGCTCAGGATCACCTCGCGGATCAGCCCGGCCTGCAACCCTTCGACGAGCGCGGCGAGGCAAGCGGGCAGCGCGGTGGCCGCGTTGAGGCTGGGAATGACGACAGAGATCGGCGCGCGCATAGTTGCCCCTTTTGGATGGCTTTGACAGGTTATATGTCATGGCCAGCAATCAAAGGACACCCGCATGACCCCGCGCCACATTCTGCGCCTCTCCGGCCCTGACACCCGCGACTTTCTGCAAGGTATCGTGACCAATGACATCGGCAAACTGGACCAAGGCCCGGTCTATGCCGCCCTGTTGACGCCGCAGGGCAAATATATGGCCGATTTCTTTCTGATCGCCGAGGGCGAGGACGTTCTGCTGGACGTGGATGAAAGCCTTGGCGACATGCTGACCCATCGGCTGTCGATGTACAAACTGCGGGCCAAGGTGACGATTGAACCGACCGAGTTGCACCTGCACCGCGGCACCGGGCCTGCGCCCGACGATGCCATGGCCGATCCGCGGCACCCCGAGATGGGCTGGCGCGCCTATCGCGACACCCCGCAGACCGAAGACACCACCGATTGGAACGCCCTGCGCGTGGCCCATCTGATCCCCGAGACGGGGATCGAACTCACCCCCGACACCTTTATCCTTGAGGCGGGGTTTGATCGGATCAACGGGCTGGATTTCCGCAAAGGGTGCTATGTCGGTCAAGAGGTGACCGCCCGGATGAAACACAAGACCGAGTTGCGCAAAGGGCTGACCCGTGTCGAGGTCAGCGGCAGCGCCACCCCCGGCACGGCAATCACGGCAGAGGGGAAACCCGCGGGCACGCTCTACACCCAAGCGGGCGGTCAGGCTTTGGCGCATCTGCGGTTCGACCGTGCCAAAGGCTCGATGGAGGCCGAAGGCGCAAAGGTCACTTGGCCCGGCCCTGCGGCCTGAGCGCGCTAAAACAATAAAAAGCCCCGGCAAAACCGGGGCTGATCTACTTTACCAAAGATGACGTCGCGTCAGGCGCGTTCGACATATTCCATGGTTTCGGTGTTCACCACGATGTCCTCGTCTTGGCCCACGAAGGGCGGCACGGTGATCTTCACACCATTGTCGAGCACGGCAGGCTTGAAGGAATTGGCCGCCGTTTGGCCCTTCACCACCGGCTCGGTCTCGGCCACTTTGCAGGTCACCTTCTGCGGCAGCGAGGCGTTCAGCGCCTCCTCCTCGTGATATTCGACCACGATCATCATGCCGTCCTGCAAGAAGGGGCGACGCTCACCCAAAAGATCGGCAGACAGTTGCACCTGCTCGTAGGTTTCGGTGTCCATCACCACCAGCATACCGTCGTCTTCATACAGAAATTGCTGGTCTTTTTGCTCCAACCGCACACGCTCGACCTTGTCGGCAGAGCGGAAGCGTTCGTTCAATTTGGAGCCGTTGCGCAGGTTGCGCATCTCGACTTGGGCAAAGGCGCCGCCCTTGCCGGGCTTCACGTGATCGACCTTCACAGCCGCCCAGAGGCCACCGTTATGTTCAAGGACGTTTCCGGGGCGGATCTCGTTTCCGTTAATCTTGGGCATGTGACAAAACCACGACATAAGGTTGATGATATGATGTCCGGGTCTATATCGGGAGGGATGGTCCCCTGCAAGCAGGCGTTATTTTCTGCTGCCGCAAAGACTAGATATGCGCAAGCTGCATGGGAGCTATGCTAAATAGAGGTATCCGAATCAAAAGTTATCCGTCATAAGGGCCTCCACGCCCGAATGACAAGAGCAAGAATAATCGAAAGGACGACGAGATGAAAGATTTCGTTGATGGCACCGCTTTCAACAACGAGCAAGGCAACCGCGCGCGCAAGCTCTTTGCTGCTGTGGTGCTAGCTGCTTTGGATGACGCAATTGCCGATGATAAAAAATATGGCAACGGTCCTGAACAGATCGCCCGCTGGGCCCGCTCGCGCGATGGCCGCGAGGTTCTGAGCTGTGCCGGTATCGACCCCAACGAGCGGGTCGTCGAAGGTTTGATGGAATTCGTCGGCAAAGGCGTGCGGACCTCCGTCGCCCTGTCGCGTGAAGAATCCGAGCGCCGCAATGCCGCGCTTCAGGCCGAAGCCGCCTAAGACATATCCGCCAAGTGGCGCAATTGACGCAGCCTTCGGGCTGCGTTTTTTTGTGCCTGCCCCTCGGCGATGGGCTTTCCCCTGCCCCGGATTTGCGCCAATTTGCGTGAAACCAAGGGCGAGCAGACATGACCAAAGCCATCATGATCCAAGGCACCGGCAGCAATGTCGGCAAGTCGATGATCGTCGCCGGATTGATCCGCGCCTGCGCCCGGCGTGGCCTGCGGGTGCGCCCATTCAAACCGCAGAACATGTCCAACAACGCCGCCGTCACCGAAGACGGGGGCGAGATTGGCCGCGCGCAGGCGTTGCAGGCCCGTGCGGCGGGCGTGGCCCCGCATACGGACATGAACCCGGTGCTGCTAAAACCCCAGAGCGCCACCGGCGCGCAGGTGGTGGTGCAAGGCAAAATCGCGGGACAGCAAGAGGCGCGGGAGTTTGGCCGCAACAAAGCCAGCCTGATGCCCGCGATCCTGCAATCCTTTCGCCGTTTGGCCGACAGCTGCGATCTGATCGTGATCGAGGGCGCGGGCTCCCCGGCTGAGACGAACCTGCGGGCGGGCGACATTGCCAATATGGGCTTTGCCCGCGCCGCCGGCGTGTCGGTGGTGCTGATGGGCGATATCGACCGCGGCGGGGTGATCGCGCAGATCGTCGGCACGCAGGCCGTGCTCTCCCCCGAAGATAACGCGCTGATCCGCGGCTTTGCGGTGAACAAATTCCGCGGTGACCGCAGCCTCTTTGACGCGGGGCGCGATGACATCGCCGCCCGCACCGGCTGGCCGAGCCTTGGGGTGATCCCGTGGTTCGACGCGGCCCACCGCCTGCCCGCCGAAGACGTGATGGACCTGCCCGCCCGCGCCCGTTCAGGCGGGTCGGGCTGCGTTATCGCCGTGCCGCGCCTGCCCCGGATCGCCAATTTCGATGACCTCGACCCGCTGGCCGCAGAGCCGGGCGTCGACCTGCGGATGGTCATGCCCGGCAGCCCCCTGCCCGCCGAGGCCGATCTGGTGCTCATGGTCGGCAGTAAGTCCACGATCTCCGACCTCGAAGCCTTCCGGGCCGAGGGGTGGGACGTCGACCTTGCCGCCCATATCCGGCGCGGCGGCCATGTGCTTGGCCTTTGTGGCGGCTATCAGATGCTGGGCAAGACCATCACCGATCCGCAGGGGATCGAAGGCCCGGCGGCGCGGGTGGCGGGGCTGGGTCATCTGGATGTGGAAACCACGATGGCCCCGCTCAAACATCTGTCCGAGAAGAGCGGCCAGCACCCGGCGAGCGGCACCACCCTCACCGGCTACGAGATCCATATCGGAGAGACCACCGGCCCTGATTGCGCCCGCGCGTGGCTCCGCTTCGACGGCACGCCCGAGGGCGCGGCCTCTCGCTCGGGCCGGGTGCAGGGCTGCTATATGCATGGGATTTTCAGCTCGGATGCCTTCCGCCGCGCCTATCTTGGCGGTTTCGGCGTTACCTCTTCGCTGGATTTTGAAACCGGCGTCGAAGAGGCGCTGGACGCGCTGGCCGATCATGTCGAGACCTATATGGATGTCGACCTGTTCCTCTCCCTCGCGGCAGAGGTCTAGGCTGGAGAGCGCGCGGCCCTCCAGCCAAGCGCTTAAAATTCGACGACCGCCCGGATCGATTCACCCTTGTGCATCAGATCGAAACCTTCGTTGATCTGATCCAAGGTCAGTTTGTGGGTGATCATCGGGTCGATCTCGATCTTGCCGTTCATGTACCAATCGACGATCTTGGGCACATCCGTCCGCCCCTTGGCCCCGCCAAAGGCGGTGCCGCGCCAGACCCGGCCGGTGACCAGTTGGAACGGCCGGGTGGAGATCTCGGCCCCCGCGGGTGCCACGCCGATGATGATGCTCTCGCCCCAGCCCTTATGGGCGCATTCCAACGCGTCGCGCATGACTTTGGTGTTGCCGGTGGCGTCAAAAGAGTAATCCGCGCCGCCCTTGGTCAACTCGACCAGATGCGCGACCAGATCGCCGTCAACTTTCGAGGGGTTCACGAAATCGGTCATGCCGAAGTAACGCGCGGCCTCTTCCTTGTCGTCGTTAAGGTCAACGCCGACGATCTGATCCGCCCCGGCCATGCGCAGGCCCTGAATGACGTTCAGACCGATGCCGCCCAGCCCAAAGACCACGCAGCGCGCACCCAATTCGACCTTGGCGGTATTGATCACCGCCCCGATGCCCGTGGTGACGCCACAGCCGATATAGCAAATCTTGTCAAAAGGCGCGTCTTTTCGCACTTTCGCCAGCGCGATCTCGGGCACCACGGTGTGGTTGGCAAATGTCGAACAGCCCATGTAGTGGTGGATCGGCGTGCCATCCAGCATCGAGAACCGCGTCGTGCCATCGGGCAGCTTGCCTTGGCCTTGGGTCACGCGGATCGCCTGACACAGGTTGGTCTTGCCGCTGAGGCAATATTCGCATTCGCGGCACTCTGGCGTATAAAGCGGGATAACGTGATCGCCCGGCTCCAGCGTGGTGACGCCCTCGCCCACTTCCAGCACGACACCCGCGCCTTCATGGCCGAGGATGGCGGGAAAGATGCCTTCGGGATCGTCGCCCGAGCGAGTGAACTCATCGGTATGGCACAGGCCGGTCGCCTTGATCTCGACCAAGACCTCGCCGCGTTTCGGCCCTTCGAGGTTCACCTCCATGATTTCAAGCGGTTTGCCGGCTTCCACGGCAACGGCGGCACGGGTTCTCATCATGGGTCTCTCCTTCGGGTGTGATCTCTGCTGCTTTATGAAGCACGCATGCGGCAAATGTCCAACGCAGAAAACGCCGCCCTGATCGCCTCACCCGGTGATCGGCGCGTCGGATTTGATTTGCCGCAGGATCACATTCGTCGTGGCCGAATTCACCGCCGGATGCAGGAACAGAAAGCTCTCCAAAAAGGCGTTATAGGCGTCGATATCGCGGCACAGCACGCGCAGGTGATAATCCGCTTGGCCCGTGGTGGCGAAACATTCCGTCACCTCCGTCCGGCTTTGGATCGCGCGGATGAAACTGGCGAGGGCCGAGGCGTCATGCCGGGTCAGATGCACATGGACCATCGCCTCGAACCCCAGCCCCATCGCCTTGGGGTCGACCACGGCGGCATAGCGTTTGATCACCCCGGCCTGCTCTAGCGCCTTGACACGTCGCCAGCAGGCGGAAGCGGAAATGTTCAGCTTTTCGGCCAGTTGTGCGTTGGGCAGGCGCGAATCCTGCTGAAGCAGGAATACAAGCTGCCGGTCCGTCGCATCCAGTTCACTCATCGGGTAAATCTTTCACTCTGCGGGTGCATTTCGGATAATTTACCCACCTTTACCTGTGGCTACCAGCAAAACTGGTGCAAAAATTCGCGCGTCTTGCGGTATACTCCCCAATGAGGAGACCCCCATGACAGAACAACCGCGCGAATTTACCACTTATAAACTTGATGACCGCTATGATCAGACCGAAGGCCGCGTCTTTCTGACCGGGACGCAGGCTTTGGTGCGCATTATGCTGGATCAGGCCCGGCGTGATCGCGCGGCGGGGTTGAACACCGCCGGTTTCGTCTCGGGCTACCGCGGCTCGCCCTTGGGCGGGCTCGATCTGGAATACTGGCGCATCAAGGACAGGGTGGCCAAGGCGGGGGTGAAGTTCCTGCCCGCGGTGAACGAAGACCTTGGCGCCACAGCGGTTTTGGGCGCGCAGCAGGCCCATCTCGACCCGCAGGCCGAGGTCGAGGGGGTCTTTTCCATGTGGTACGGCAAAGGCCCGGGGGTGGACCGGTCGGGCGACGCGCTGAAACACGGCAACGCCTATGGCTCCGCGCCCAAAGGCGGCGTGCTGGTGGTGGCGGGCGACGACCACGGCTGTGTTTCGTCGTCGATGCCGCACCAGTCCGACGTGGGCTTCATGTCGTGGTTCATGCCGACGCTGAACCCGGCTTCGGTGGCGGAATATCAGGCGTTTGGCGAATACGGTATCGCGCTGTCGCGTTTCTCGGGCACATGGGTCGGCTTCAAAGCGATCTCCGAAACCGTGGAGAGCGGCGCTTCGGTCGAACTCACGCCTGACCGGGTCTTCAAGCAGCCCGACTACACCGCCCCCCCGGGCGGGCTGCATGTGCGGCTGGGTGACCTGCCCTCCCCCGAGATCGAGACGCGGCTGCATCACAAGCTCGACGCGGTGCAGGCCTTCATGCGCGCCAATCCGATCGACCGGCATATCTACGAGACGCAGGACGCCTCCTTCGGCATCGTCACCACCGGTAAGGGCCATTTCGACACGATGGAGGCGCTGCGGCTTCTGGGCCTTGACGAGGCCGCCTGCCGCCGTCTCGGCATCGACATCTACAAGATCGGCATGGTCTGGCCGCTGGCGCTGGACGACGCGCTCGACTTCGTGAAGGGCAAGCGCGAAGTGCTTGTGATCGAAGAGAAACGCGGGATCATCGAGAGCCAGTTCAAGGAAGCCTTCTACGACTGGCCCGGCTCGAAACCCGCGCGGATGGTCGGCAAGCACGACGAGAACCTCGAGGAGCTCGTGCCCTGGACCGGGGAGCTCTCGCCGCTGAAACTGGTGCCGATCATCGCCGCGCGTCTGCATGCCTTCTTTCCGCAGGAAAAGCTGCTCGAAAAGGCCCGCGCGCTGACCGACCAGCCGCCCGTGCTGCTGAACGTCGAGGGCGCCACCCGCACCCCCTATTTCTGCTCGGGCTGCCCGCATAACTCCTCCACCAAGCTGCCCGAAGGCTCAAAAGCCAACTCCGGCATCGGCTGCCATGTCATGGCGTCTTGGATGGACCGCGAGACCGCCGGTTTTGCCCAGATGGGCGGCGAGGGCGTGCCGTGGATCGCCACCTCGCTGTTCAACGGCGGCAAACACGTCTTCCAGAACCTCGGCGAGGGTACGTGGTATCACTCCGGCTCGCTGGCGATCCGGCAGGCGGTCGCGGCGAAGACCAATATCACTTACAAAATCCTCTACAACGACGCGGTGGCGATGACCGGCGGCCAGCCGGTGGACGGCCCCGTCTCCGTCGCCGCCATCGCGCAGGCCTGTCGTGCCGAGGGTGTGGAGCGGATCGCGCTGGTCTCGGACCGGCCCGAACTGCTGGAGAAGGGCGATTTCCCCGCCGGCACCACCTTCGACCACCGCAGCGCTCTGGACCGCGTGCAGCGCGAGTTGCGCGACATCCCGGGCGTCACCGTGCTGATCTACGAACAGACCTGCGCCACCGAGAAGCGCCGCAAGCGCAAGCGCGGGCTGATGGACGATCCGAAGAAATTCGTGATGATCAACGATCTGGTCTGCGAGGGCTGCGGCGATTGCAGCCTCGAGTCGAACTGCCTCAGCGTCGAGCCGAAGAAGACCGAGTTCGGCACCAAGCGCCAAATCAACCAGTCGACCTGCAACAAAGATTACTCCTGCCTCAACGGTTTCTGCCCCTCCTTCGTGACGGTGGAGGGCGGCAGCCGCCGCAAACGCTCCGGCGCGGGGCTGGACGTGGCGGGGCTCTCGGCGCAATTGCCGATGCCCGACCTGCCTAAGCTTGACCAGCCCTTCAACCTGATGGTGACCGGCGTCGGCGGCACCGGCGTGGTGACCGTGGGCGCGCTCATCACCATGGCGGCGCATCTCGAGGGGCTGGGCTCCAGCGTGCTCGATTTCACTGGTTTTGCGCAGAAGTTCGGCACCGTGCTGGGCTACGTGCGTCTCGCAAAACGCCCCGAGGAGGTGCATCAGGTCCGCATCGATCAGGGCGGCGCCGACGCGGTGATCGGCTGCGACATGGTGGTGAGTTCCGCGCCGAAAGCTTCCGCCCACTACCGGCGCGGCACGCGGATCGTGCTGAACCGCGCCGAGATGCCCACCGGCGATCTGGTGCTGAACCGCGACGCCGACCTGCGGATCGACGACCGCGAGGCGGTGATCGCGCAGGCGGTGGGGGCCGAGAACCTTTCGGCCTTTGACGCCAACGCCATGGCCGAGAAACTGATGGGCGACGCGGTTTTTGCCAATGTGATGATGCTGGGTTTCGCGTGGCAGAAGGGGCTGGTGCCGGTCTCGCTCAGCGCGCTCGAACAGGCGATCGAACTCAACGGCGTTGTGCCCGACAAGAACCGCGCCGCCTTCGGATTTGGCCGGGTCATGGCGGGCAACCCGCAGGCGATCGAGGCACATTTTGCCCCTGCCCCTGCGCCCGACGACAGTGTCGAGAACCTGATCGCCCGCCGCATGGAATTCCTCACCGGCTACCAGAACGACGCCTATGCCCAGCGCTACAAGGGCAAGCTCGATGCGCTGGCAGGCGAACTGCCGGAAGGCTCTGACGACCTCATGCGCGCGGCGGCGAAATCGCTGTTCAAGCTGATGGCTTACAAAGACGAATACGAGGTCGCGCGCCTGCATCGGCAAAGCGGTTTCGAAGAGCGCATCGCCGATACCTTCGAGGGCGACTACAAGGTGCATTACCACCTCGCCCCGCCCGCTTGGCCCACCGGCAAGGATGGTCGCGGACGCCCGAACAAACGCAAGTTCGGCCCGTGGATGGGCCGCGCCTTCGACCTTCTGGCGGCGATGAAACCGCTGCGCGGCACGTGGGCCGACCCGTTCAGCTACGGCGCCGACCGCAAGCTCGAGGTTGCTCTTATCGGATGGTACGAGGAAGTCATGGCAAAGGCCACCGCCCTGCCCCATGACGCAGCGTTGGCGGTGCTGTCCGCGCCAATGGAAATCCGCGGCTACGGCCCGGTGAAAGAGGCCGCAGCCGAAAAGGTGCGGGCCGAGGTGGCCGCGCATCTAGGGTAAGAGCGTCGAGAAATCGCCGCGCCGCCCGGCCTCAAGCAATCCGAGGCCGGGCAAACATCCCGAATACATCGCCACCATTCCCGGCGGGAGCGACAAGAATTCCGCCGAAACATCACGGGGGGTAAGCGCGACTAGCCGGTCCCCTTCCCGAGGTCGTGCCGTCGTGGAGCGCGCAACAACGGGCCGATACGCACCACCGCTGAGAAAGCCCCCCCGGCTAGCCATTCTCGCGGCGAGGCGCGGTGCCACCCTGCCAGATCAAAGAATCCGCAAATTCCCGCCCAGATTTCGCAGGGAAAAACGCTCAATCGCGCCCAAAAGCCTGCACAGTTTCCACGCAATAGCCTCCCGCAATGCGGGAAAATAAGGGGCGGCGGCGCCCTCTGCCTGTCAATTCAATGGTTTCGCGGGGCTGCAAAATATGGTTAATAATTCATACGGCGGCACAAGCTATTGATGCAGCAATGTCACAATTTCGCCGGGTTTATAGGACTAGATGTGAACAGATTATAAAGACACCCGGACTGCCCGTCTGCCCCACGAAAGAGGTGCCAAAAATGAAAATTCTTGCTGTCGACGATGACCCATTTATCCGCGAATTGTTGCCCGTTGTTTTCCGCGAAGCTGATTATCCGCATTTGACACTGGCCGCATCGGGCGCTGCCGCTCTGGAACTGCTTGAAACCGACAAAGAACATTTCGACTGCCTGCTCTTGGACATCGAGATGCCCGAGATGGACGGCATCACCCTATGCCGCCGCATTCGTACGCTGGAATCCTATCAAGACACGCCGATCCTGATGGTGACCTCGCGCGCCGACGCGACCGCGATCGAAAGCGCTTTCGCCGCCGGGGCCAACGACTATGTGACCAAGCCTTTCGACGTGAAAGACATCGCAACCCGCGTGCATATCGCCGAGCGGATGCTGGAGAACACCCAACGCGCCCCGCGCCTTGATCCGCAGCATTTGAAGGACGTGGGCGAGCCCGGTGTCCACGACTTCGCGCTGGCCGATCCGGTGCATATCAATGGGGTCGATCAATTGGTGCTGCCCTTCTCTTTGGGCAATTACCTGTCGCAGCTTTCACGCCAACACCTTGATATCTGTCAGGTCTTCGCGGCCAAGATCGAACATATCGATGAGCTTTACGCGACCTGCAACACCGCCGAATTCGCCCGCGCCATCGCCGCTGCGGCCGAGGCCATTGCGCGCGTGGTCGATTGCCCACAGCTGCTGATGACCCATAACGGATCCGGCACGCTTCTATGCATCGTGACAGGTGACAGCCTGCCCGCTTGGCCCGAGATCGAGGTGCTCATCCAAGGGGAGCTCGACGGCATGGACCTGCGCCACGACGACAACAGCCCGATGACGGTGATGCTCTCCGTCGGAGGCCCGATCCAGCCCAATGCCAGCCGCACTCAGCGTGTTAGAAAGACATTCGACCGCGCCATCCGCCGCGTGGCGATGCGGCAGAAGGTCAAGCTCGACACCCCCCCGACCGAGAAACCCTCTGTCTCTGCCGCCCATTGAAGGCAGAGCAATCGCCTTAGGAAAACCCGCCTCATGGGCGGGTTTTCGCATTCAGTTGATGGGGAATTGCACCAAACAGCGCTCAGCGATGCGGCGGTAATCCTCAAGCGTGTCGGGCACGCTGCGCCGGTCGCGCATCACCTCCATCGCGGCGCGTTTCTGCGTCCAAGTCCCCTCCACATGCCGGTCGAGAATGCGCACGGTCACGCCCAGCATCACATTCTTCTCCCCCTCGCCAATCAGTTCCGCCGCGGATAATGCCACAGCCGTCAGCGCCAGCGTATTGGCGCAGCGCAGCGCCGCGGCTTCGCGCCCCTCATAGACCCGCGTGCCCGCCTCAGCCGCGCCAGAAGAGACCACGAGCGAAGAGATCGACAAAACGGAACAGACGGCTGCTGTCAGAACGAACCGGCGCGCCACCTCAAAAGACCTTGAAGGTCATCGTGGTCAAAGACCGCTCGATGCCTTCGATGTCCAACAGATTGTCATTGATATAGACGCCCACATCCTCCCCCTTGGGAATATACAGCTTCATCAACAGGTCATATTCACCGGAGGTGGAATAAAGTTCGGAATGGATTTCGCGCAGGGCGATCTCTTCGGCCACACGATAGGTCGTGCCCGGTCGGCAGCGGATCTGGATGAATACGCAGGTGGTCATGTCGCGCCTCTTTCTGGGATTTGGTTCAAGCTGACATATGGGCCCTGCCCCCGCAATCCCCGATCGCGCTATCCCTGCCTAAAGGCGTTTCACCGCTTGGGCTTGGCGCGGCGGCAGGCCCTGTTATAAGGGCGCAGCAATTGCCTTCGGAGATGCCCCATGCGCCGCAGCACCCTGACCCGCACCACTGCCGAAACCGACATCACGGTCGAGATCAACCTCGACGGCACCGGCAGCTATGACAATGAAACCGGCGTCGGCTTCTTTGACCATATGCTCGACCAACTGTCGCGCCATTCGCTGATCGACATCAAGGTGCGCGCCAAGGGCGATCTGCACATCGACGATCACCACACTGTCGAAGACGTGGGCATCACGCTGGGCCAGGCACTGACCCAAGCGCTCGGCGACAAACGCGGCATCCGCCGCTACGGCTCTTGCCTGCTGGCGATGGACGACGCACAGATCCGCTGCGCGCTCGACCTCTCCGCGCGGCCCTTTCTGATCTGGAACGTTGATTTCCCCACCAGCAGCATCGGCAAGTTCGACACCGAACTGGTCCGCGAGTTCTTCCAAGCGCTCAGCACCCACGGCGGCATCACCCTGCATGTCGACGCGCTGCACGGGTTCAACAGCCACCACATCGCCGAAGCGGCCTTCAAATCCGTCGCCCGCGCCCTCCGCGAAGCGGTCGAGACCGACCCACGCAAAGCAGACGCCATCCCCTCCACCAAGGGTGCCTTGTAAACCAATGCTGACAGCAATCATCGACTACGAATCCGGCAACCTGCACTCCGCCCATAAAGCCTTCGAGCGTATGGCCCGCGAGCATGACGCAGGCGAGGTCACGGTGACCTCGGATGCCGAGGTCGTGGCCCGCGCCGACCGTCTGGTCTTGCCCGGCGATGGCGCCTTCCCGGCCTGTATGGCCGCCCTGAAAGGGGCTGGCGGCCTCTATGACGCGATGGTCGAGGCGGTCGAGGAAAAGGGCCGCCCCTTCCTCGGCATCTGCGTCGGCATGCAGCTAATGGCCAGCATGGGCCGCGAATACCAAGATACCCCCGGGCTGGGCTGGATCGGCGGCGAGGTGACCCAAATCACCCCGAAAGACCCGAATCTTAAAGTCCCCCATATGGGCTGGAACGACCTCGTGATTGACCACAACCACGCGGTCTTCGACGGGTTGCAAACCGGCGATCACACCTATTTCGTGCACAGCTATCACATGGCCGTCGCCACCCCCGCCGAACGTCTGGCCCATGTCGACTACGGCGGCGAGGTCACGGCGATCATCGGCCGCGATACGATGCTGGGCATGCAGTTTCACCCAGAGAAAAGCCAATCCACCGGCCTGCGGCTGATCTCGAATTTCCTGACCTGGGCGCCTTAACCCGCGCCGCACCTGTTGAAACGTCGGAAGGTATTTAAGAAAGGATGAAGATGAAGAAAGACTCTCTCCATCTTCATCCTTTTACAAATACCTCTGCGCTGCGCTGTCCTTATGCAAAACGTAAAGAAGGCGCGATGGACATGCCTCGCGCCTTCTAACCTTGGCAAAGATGCGCGGACCTTACTTGATGCGCGCCCAAGTCTGTTTCGAGCAGATCAGCCCGCCCGCGACGCAGCCCGAGAGTTTCAGCGAGTTCCCCGAGACGTTCATCTTCCCAATGTAGATTTTGCCGTTGGACGGGCGCCAGACCTTACCAGCGTATTTGCCGCCGCCTTCAGGTTTCATGTCGATGACGAGCGTTTTGCCGATATTCGGGGATTTATATTCGCCGCTGCCGTTGAAGGTGCGCGCGATGGTGCCGCAGATTGCCCCGCCGCAGGGGGCCATTTTCACATGGGCATAGGCGCCGTCATCCACTTGGGTTTTCCACGTACCGACTGCCGGATCCGCGGCATGGGCGGCGCCGGTCAGGCCAAGGCCCAGAAGGGCCGCTGCAATAAGCTGTTTCATGATCTCTCCTCCCGATCTGGCATTAGTGTTAGCCACAACTTTCAATCGGGCAAGACTGACCTAGGGTCGCGTTGCAAAATCCCTGGCGACGTGCAAAAGGAAAGCGACTTCTCTAACAAGGGCCCGGCCATGATCCTTTACCCCGCTATCGATCTCAAAGACGGTCAGGCCGTGCGCCTTGTACATGGCGACATGGAGCGCGCCACCGTCTTCAATGACGATCCTGCCGCACAGGCGCTTAGCTTTGTCGAAGCGGGCTGTGATTGGCTCCATCTCGTTGACCTTAATGGCGCTTTTGCCGGGGCCCCGGTGAACGCCGCGCCGGTGGAGGCGATTTTGAAAGCCTGCAAGGTGCCTGCGCAATTGGGCGGTGGCATTCGCGATATGGCAACGATCGAGAGCTGGCTGGATAAGGGGCTTGCGCGGGTCATTCTGGGCACCGTGGCGGTTGAGAACCCCGAACTGGTCCGCGAGGCGGCGCGCGCCTTTCCCGGGCAGGTAGCGGTAGGAATCGACGCGCGGAACGGCAAGGTCGCGACCAAGGGTTGGGCGACCGAGACCGATGTGACGGCCACCGACCTCGCGAAATCATTTGAGGACGCGGGTGTGGCCGCGATCATCTACACCGACATCATGCGCGATGGTGCGATGGGCGGGCCGAATGTGTCGTCGACAGCCGATCTGGCGCGGGCCGTTTCGATCCCGGTGATTGCCTCGGGCGGCGTCTCGTCACTCGAAGACCTCGCCGCGCTGCGGGATACGGGCGTCATCGAGGGCGCGATCTCGGGGCGTGCGCTTTATGATGGCGCGATTGATCTGACCGACGCCATGAAGATGTTGAAGGGCTGAGCCATGCTGAAGACCCGCATCATCCCCTGTCTCGACGTGGCCGATGGCCGCGTGGTGAAGGGTGTGAACTTCGTCGGCCTTCGGGATGCGGGCGACCCGGTGGATGCCGCGATTGCCTATGATGCGGCGGGGGCGGATGAGCTTTGTTTTCTCGACATCCACGCCACCCATGAGAACCGCGGCACGATGTTCGATCTGGTCACCCGCACCGCTGAGCATTGCTATATCCCGCTGACCGTCGGCGGCGGCGTGCGGACCGTGGCGGATGTGCGCGCCTTGCTGCTGGCGGGGGCCGACAAGGTCAGTTTCAACTCCGCCGCTGTGGCAAACCCCGATGTGATCGCCGAAGCGGCGGATCATTTCGGCAGCCAGTGCATCGTCTGCGCGATTGACGCCAAGACCGTAAGCCCCGGCAAATGGGAGATTTTCACCCATGGGGGGCGCAAGCCCACGGGCATCGACGCCGTTGAATTCGCCCGCGCCGTCGCCGCCAATGGCGCGGGGGAAATTCTGCTGACCTCGATGGACCGTGATGGCACCAAACAGGGGTTCAACCTGCCGCTGACCCGCGCCATTTCCGATGCCGTATCGGTGCCGGTGATCGCCTCCGGTGGGGTCGGTAATTTGGATCATCTTGTCGATGGGGTGATCGAAGGGGGTGCCTCGGCGGTGTTGGCCGCCTCAATCTTTCACTTTGGCGAATATACCGTGCAAGAGGCCAAACAGCATATGGCCGCCGCTGGCATTCCAATGAGGCTTTCATGACGCTTGATGACCTTTACGCCACCATTCTGAGCCGCAAAAGCGCTGATCCATCAAGCAGTTGGACCGCGCAACTGCTGGCCAAAGGGCCAGAGAAATGCGCCGAGAAATTTGGCGAAGAGGCCATCGAGGCGATTATCGAGGCGGTGAAGGATGACCGCAAGGCACTGACCTCGGAAGCTGCGGATGTGCTCTATCACCTGCTCGTTATGCTGGCGGCACGGGATGTGCCGCTGAGCGATGTGCTGGATGAGTTGGCCCGGCGGCAATCGACCTCCGGCATCGCCGAAAAGGCCGCGCGGAAATAATCAGCCGAGCAGGCGCGGAATTTCCACCTTGGGGCAGCGGTCTTGGATCACATCCACGCCGCGCGCTTCGGCCTTGGCCGCCGCTTCGGCATTGGTGATGCCCATTTGCATCCAGATGGTCTCAAGCTCGGGGAAGGCCTCTAACGCCTCATCAACGACGGGGGGCACGTCCTCGGACCGGCGGAAAATATCGACCATTTGCACCGGCGGGTCGATCTCTGCCAGAGTGGCGACGATGGTCTTGCCAAAGACTTCCTTGCCCGCGTGCAGGGGGTTGACCGGCACCACGTCATACCCTTTTTGCGCAAGGTATTCAGCCACATAGTGGCTGGGCCGCGCGGGATTGGGGGAAACACCGACCACCGCGATGCGGCGGGTGCGGGTGAGAACGTCTTTGATCAATGCATCTGTCATAGGCAGAACTTAAGCGCCTGCGCGCGGGTTTCAACGACCGAATGACGTGGCGTCAAGCCTGCCGCCCCCTGCCCGCGATTGGCAAGGCCGCGGGGATTGCATAGGCTCCCCCGAAAGGGCCGCCTGTGGAGGAACCGGGCGGCACTGCGAACCATCATCACCGGGAGCATAGGATGATCGATCAGACCTTGGACATGAACAATCTCGAAATGTCGGAGAAGGCCAAGCCGCTGCTGGCGGCGGTCATCAAGCACATCCGTGAGAATGTCGATCCGATCACCGAAGAGTTCTTTCGCCTTGGCGAAGGCCGCGCCGACCGCTGGTCTTATGCACCCGGCCAGTTGGAACTGCTGGATGGCGCCAAACAGAAGGCCCGAGAGGCTGGGCTGTGGAACTTCTTCCTGCCCAATGCCGAAACCGGTGAAGGGCTGGCGAACCTCGATTACGCCTATATCGCTGCCGAATTGGGCAAGAGCCCACTGGCGCCCGAAAGCCTGAACTGCTCTGCCCCGGATACCGGCAATATGGAGGTGCTGGAACGCATCGGCACGCCCGAGCAGAAAGAGCGCTGGCTGAAACCGCTGCTGGCGGGCGAAATCCGCTCGGCCTTTGCCATGACGGAGCCTGATGTCGCCTCTTCGGATGCGCGCAATATCTCGACAAGCGCTGTGCTGGATGGCGACGATTGGGTGATCAACGGCGAGAAATTCTACATCTCGGGCGCGGGCGATCCGCGCTGCAAGATCATGATTGTCATGGTGAAAACCTCGCCCGAGGCCGAGACGTTCCGCCAGCAGAGCCAGATCCTCGTGCCGATGGACACGCCGGGGGTGGAGATCCTCGGCCCGATGCATGTCTTTGGCCATGACGACGCGCCGCATGGGCATATGCATATCCGCTTCACCGATGTGCGCGTGCCGCGCGAAAACGTGCTCTGGGGCGAAGGCCGTGGGTTCGAGATCAGTCAGGTGCGCTTGGGACCGGGGCGGATTCACCACTGCATGCGCTCTATCGGGGCGGCGGAAAAAGCGCTGGACCTGATGATCGAACGCGGGCTGGGGCGCGAGGCTTTTGGCAAGAAAATCATCGACCTCGGCAAGAACATGGAAACGATCAGCCGCGCGCGGATCGACATCGAAGCCATGCGCCTGATGGTGCTGAAAGCGGCCAAGGCGATGGATGTCTTGGGCAATAAAGAGGCGCGCATCTGGGTCAGCATGATCAAGGCGCTGGTGCCGGAAAAGGCTTGCGAGATCATTGATGCCTCCATGCAGGTGCATGGGGCGACGGGGATGAGCCAGTGGAGCCCGCTTTCGGGCATGTACACGTGGCAGCGCGCGCTGCGCTTTGCCGATGGGCCGGATGAGGTGCACCATCAGGTGATCGCCCGGGCCGAGGTGAAGGCGTTTCAGGCGTCGAACGCGCGCGGCTCTGGCAGCGACAGCTGATATGGAGCTCGCGGGCCGCGTCATCGTCATCACCGGGGCCGCCAGCGGCATCGGGCGGGCCTTGGCGCTACGCTTTGCCGAGGAAGCGCCTGCGCATATCGTCTGCGTAGACATCGACAGCGCGGGGGCCGAGGCGACAGCGGCTGAGGTCGGCGGCACGGCCTTCCCCGTCGATGTCGCGCGGGAGGCGGAGATCGCCGCGCTGATCGACAGAGTCGAGCGTGACATCGGGCCGATTGATCTTTTTTGCTCCAACGCCGGTATCTCGGTCGAAGGCGGCGTCGAGGTGCCGGATGCCGAGTGGCAACGCATTTGGGAGATCAACGTGATGAGCCATGTGCGCGCAGCACGGCATCTGGTGCCGCTGATGCGGGCGCGCGGGGGTGGCTATCTGCTCAACACCGCCTCGGCGGCGGGGCTGCTCAATCAGGTGGGCGCTGCGCCCTATGGGGTAACGAAACACGCCGCCGTCGGCCTCGCCGAATGGTTGGCGATGAGCTATGGCGACGACGGCATCAAGGTCTCCGTGCTTTGCCCGCAGGCGGTCCGGACCGAGATGATGCGCGGGCTAAAAGATCATGTCGCCGCGATTGACGGCATGTTGGAGCCTGAGCCGGTGGCCGAGGCCTGCGTGCAAGCGATCCGCGATGAGGTCTTTCTGGTGCTGCCGCATCCGCAGGTGCGCGACTATATGCGAGGCAAGGCGCAGGATTATGACCGTTGGATCGGCGGGATGCGCAAGCTGAACCGGCGCTTTGGGGCGGCGAAAGACAGCTAGCGGCCCTTAGCTCTCACCCTTGGACCGAATCGGGCGCAGCAGCCCCTCCTGCGCCACGCTGGCCACCAATTGCCCGTTTTGATTGTAGATCATCCCACGGTTGAACCCCCGCGCCCCGCCGGTGAACGGCGCGTCGAGCGCATAGAGGTGCCATTCGTCAAAGCGGATCGGCGCGTGAAACCACATGGCGTGGTCAAGGCTCGCCGTCATCACCTTGCCCTGAAACCACGTCAGCCCATGGGGCCGCAGGGAGGAGCCGAGCAGGTTCATGTCCGAGGCATAGGCAAGCAGAGCGTGCTGCATCACCGGATTCTGCCCTTCGGCGGCCCCCATGCGAAACCACAGATAGTTGCGGTCGCTGACCTTTTCCGGCGTCAGGAAATCGCGCGGCTCGACCTCGCGGATCTCAATGGGGCGCTCGCGCAGGAAGTCCCCACGGTATTTCTCGGGCAATTTTTCGGCAAAAGCCTCGCGCAGTTCGGGCCGGTCCGGCCAGTTTTCCGGAGCCGAGACCTGCGGCATCTCATGCTGCCAATCAAACCCCTCCTCTTCGACCTGAAAAGAGGCGGAGAGGTTCAGGATCTGCTTGCCATGCTGGATCGCCACCACCCGGCGGGTCGTGAAACTGCCCCCATCGCGGGCGCGGTCGACCTGATAGATCACTGGAATTTTCGGATCCCCGGGCCGGATGAAATAGGCATGAAGCGAATGACACGCCCGGTCCGGCACCGTCCGGTAAGCCGCCATCAGCGCCTGCGCGATGACGTGACCGCCGAAGATACGCATCGAGGTCTCCCCCCCGGCACCCGTGCCCCGGAACAGATCGACCTCAAGCTGTTCGATATCCAACAGATCAAGCAATTGCCGCGCAGCATTGGTCATGGGTCATCCTTTCGGGCCGGGGTGTTCCGGCCCTAGCAACAGGTTTTCACCGCAAAGCTCAAGCGCCAAACGCCGCGCCGCCCGCTCAGCGGTCGCGGTCCAGCGCTTCCAGCCCATGGCGCGCAAAAACCGGGACATATTGCCCTAATCTCAATCCATATTCGGGGTTCGAGGCATTGCCCTCCAAGGCGCGTTTCAACACACCTTGGATGATCGCCGCCATGCGGAAGAAGCAAAAGGCAAGGTAATAGCCGAAGTTGTCGATGCCCTTCAGCCCGCGCCTGCGGCAATAGGCGGCGATGAATTCGGCATCGCTGGGCAGGCCAAGCGCCCTGCGGTCCACCCCGGCCAAGCCGCGCCCCTCGGCCCCCACGGGCATCTGCCACTGCATAATGACGGCGGCGAGATCGGCAAAGGGATGGCCGATGGTCGACAGTTCCCAATCCAAAACCGCACGGCAGGCGGTGCCATGGGTGTCGAAGATCATATTGTCGATCCGGTAATCGCCATGCACCAACGTCCGCTGCCCGTCGTCCTCGGGCAGCTCTGCGCTGAGGCGCTGCATCAGCCTATCCATATCCGGCTGCGGCTCGGTCTCCGACGCGCGGTATTGTTTCGACCAGCGCGCCACCTGCCGCTCGAAATAGTTGCCCGGCGGGCCGTAATCGGAGAGGCCCACCGCGTCAATTTCGACCTCATGCAGCGCGGCCAGCACGCCATTCATCTCATCCATGACCGCGCCACGCTCTGCCGGGGTCAGCTCTGGCAGCGTGGGGTCATTGAAGTTGCGCCCCGGCACATGGTCCATGACATAGAACATCGAGCCGATGACGCTCTCATCCTCGCAAAGCAGATGCATCCGCGCGACCGGCACCTGACTGCCCGCCAAAGCCTGCTGCACCCGATACTCCCGATCCACCGCATGGGCGGATTTCAACAGTGTCCCCGGCGGTTTGCGGCGCAGCACATAGTCATGTGCCGGGGTCGAAAGCAGGAATGTCGGGTTAGATTGCCCCGCCTGAAACTTCGTGACCTCCAACGGCCCGGCAAAGCCCGGCAGGTTCGCCTCCAACCAGCGGCAAACGGCGTCTTCGTCTAGGGTTTGGGTATCCATGCTCACTGTGCGAACTCCGCTGCCAACCTTGCGCCCGCCGCGCGATACTCCGCCTCGATACGGTCCACCAAGTCCCCCGCGCCACCAATCTCTTTGACGGCACCAATCCCCTGCCCCGCGCCCCAAATTTCTTTCCACGCCTTAGGCTTGGACGAGCCCGAACCAAAGTTCATCGAAGAAGCATCCGCCGATGGCAGATTGTCCGGGTCCAGCCCCGCCGCCTCGATCGACGGGCGCAGATAGTTGCCCGACACCCCGGTGAAGAGCGACGAGGTCACGATGTCATCCGCCGCGCCCGAGACGATCATATCCTTGTAGCCCGGCACCGCATTCGCCTCTCGCGTGGCGATGAAGGCCGAGCCCATATAGCCCAGATCGGCCCCCATGGCGCGGGCCGCCAACAGCCCCTCGCCCGTGGCCAAGGCCCCGGAAAGCAGAAGCGGCCCGTCGAACCACTCACGGATTTCGCGGATCAGCGCGAAGGGCGATTGCGGCCCCGCATGGCCCCCGGCCCCCGCCGCCACGGCAATCAGCCCATCCGCGCCCTTCTCGATCGCCTTGCGCGCAAACCGGTTATTGATGACATCATGCAGCGTCACCCCGCCACAGGAATGCGCGGCCTCGTTCACCTCAACCCGCGCGCCAAGCGAGGTGATCCAGATCGGCACCTTATGTTTGACGCATATCTCCAGATCGCGCTCCAACCGCGCGTTTGAGCGATGCACGATCTGGTTCACTGCGAAAGGGGCCGCGGGCCGGTCGGGGTTCTCTTGATTGTGTTTGTCCAAGGCTTCGGTGATCTGGGTCAGCCAAGCATCCAGCAAGGGCGGCTCGCCCTCCGCCTCCCGCGCATTCAGCGCCGGGAAAGACCCGACGATCCCCGCCTTGCACTGCGCGATGACAAGCTCCGGCCCCGATAGAATGAACATCGGCGACGCGACCAGCGGCAGGCGCAGACCGCGCAGGGCTTGGGGTAGATGGCTGTCGTCACGCATAGGGGGTCTCCGTTCGGGGTGTATCGTTTGGCATCACAATGCCTTCTCAAAAATATTCGGTCCCGACATCACATTGATGCCGCCGCTGACCGGGATCACGGCCCCGGTGACATAGGCGCCGCCGCGTCCGCAGAGAAACAGCATGCAACCTGCGATATCTTCATCCCGTCCAACACGGCCAAGCGGGACATCCTGCCCCACCGCGGCCCGCGTCTTTTCATCGCCCGTGGCAAATGCCGTCATGCGCGAGACGAAGGGCCCCGGCGCCAATGCGTTCACGGTGATCCCCTCCCCGGCCAATTCCTTGGCGAGGATTTTGCTCAGGTGAATGACCGCCGCCTTGGAGGCGGCATAGCTATAGGCGCCGTCGCCCATCTCGCGCTCGCCCATGACCGACCCGACATTGACGACCCGCGCGGGATCATCCGCCGTGGCCCCGGCGCTGAGATGCGGCAGCAGCTTTTGTGTAAGATCGAAAAGCCCGGCGACATTCACGCCCATGACCTTATCCCAAGTCCGGTAAGGGAACTGCCCTAGGGGCGCCCCCCATGTCACACCCGCATTGTTCATCAAGATATGCAGCCGATCGCTGCGCGCCTGAACCGCGGCCACGAGCGCATCCACGCCAACCTCCGTCCCCACATCGCCCGCGAAACCCTCGGCGCTGCCCCGCGCGCCAAGCGCATTCAGCTCAGCCGCCACCGCTGCGCAGGCCTCTCCGTTCCGGCTGGCCAGCATGACCCGCGCCCCGGCCCGCACCAAAGCCTCGGCCGCCATCCGCCCGATGCCCGTGGCCCCGCCGGTGATCAACGCGGTCTTTCCCTCCAAGCCAAAGAGCGTCTCGATATCCATGCCCCGCCTCCCAACGTCGACTGCCGCCGCTACTGTGACAGGGCTTCGGGCAGCGTCAAGCGGATGCCAGACGGAGGCTCCGGTAACCGGGCGTCATAATGTTCTGCGGGATCGGCCCCCCCCCCTTCAACACAAAACCGCCGCAGCTATGAGCTGCGCCGGTTTTG
>NZ_JBIFFJ010000070.1:0-1810 GCF_043556915.1 Sulfitobacter sp. 1A15299
GAAGGGCAGCGTGAACATCCGCGCGCTTTTCCTGCATAACCTGTCGGACGCGCTTGCTTCGGTCGCGGTTATCGTCGGTGGGTCACTGATCATCCTTTACGACATGCGTTGGGTTGATCCTGCCATCACGATCGGCATCGCGCTCTACATTCTGTATCTGTCTTTCACTGAAATAGGCGGCCCAATCCGAACCCTGATGCTCGGGAGCCCGCCGGATGTGGATGGAAACGACGTGGTCAGAGCGATCCAAGGCGTCGAAGGCGTGGTCGACGTACATCATGTTCACCTTTGGCAAATGCAGGAGCACGCTGCGGCATTGGACTGCCATATTGTCGTCGAACGCGAACGGATGGGTGAGGCCGACAAGATTAAAGAAAACGTCAAATCGGTGCTGCATGAACGTTTCTCAATCGAGCATTCCACGCTTGAATTCGAAGCGAGCGACAATGCGCATCAGGAGGCGCAGGTGTTCGGACACCGCCCATGACGATTGCCCAAGGCATACTAGTGGTCGTTGGCCTGCTGTCCGGTCTGGTTTTGATTGGTGCGCTCCTTTGGTCGATCGTCCGCCCGTCCAAGCGCATCTGGCCTCCAAACAGAGAGCATTCAGTCATACCAAACATTGCATGGGGACTCACATTGGCCGTGTTTGGGGCGGTGATCGGTTTGGGCATCTTGGATTGGAAATCCGCTTCTATGGCCAACGCACTCCGTTGGGCGGTCGGGCCGTTCTTGATCGCAACCGGAAATCTGATCGTCTGGTGGGGGGCATTCAGCATTGGACTGAAAGCCACCAGCGGTGCGAGAGACGAGCTTATCACTTCGGGTCTCTACCGTTTCTCTCGGCATCCGCAGTACCTTGCCGACATGGCCATCCTGATAGGTTTTGGTCTTCTCTTCGCCTCATCTTGGGTTTGGCCTATCGTCATCGTTGGAGTTGCCGCGCTGGCCCTTGCCCCGCTCGCGGAAGAGCCATGGCTGCATGAGCAATACGGCTCCAAGTATCGCGATTATTGCGCTGAAACCCGTCGATACCTGTAAACTCGCTGCCTCACGAGAACGTCATCGTTTTTCAGTTGAACCTCTAGCTGCTAGAGGTCGTATCCGTCAGCCAACAAAAGAGTGAGGCAAGGCATATGACAAAAACACTGAAAACACGACGCCAGTTCGTCTCGACAACTATGATCGGACTTCTGGCAGCACCTTCCCTTCTCCGTGCTCAGGAGCCCTCGGCGGTACGCAGAAATATTTCGTCCTTTAGTGCGGATCCCTGGCAAGACCACTTCGATAACCTTCAGCACGGTGCAATTTTGTGCGACATCGACTCGCGTGCAGTCCAGTATTGGTCGGAAGACGAAAGTGTCTACAAACTCTACCCGTCGAGTGTCCCTGCCTCGGAAGAGTTGACCCGCAGGGGATATACAAAGGTTATAAGGAAGGTGGAGGGGCCGAGTTGGCGGCCCACTCCATCAATGAAAGAGCGTAACCCCGAATGGCCTGACTATTGGCCGCCGGGTCCTGACAACCCGCTTGGAACCCACGCGCTTTATCTGTCGTGGCAGTATTACCGGGTGCACGGGACCGGAGACACACGCAAGATCGGGCGCCAGTCATCAAACGGCTGTATTGGACTTTACAACGAGCACATTGCTGAACTTTTTGCTCTGGCAGAAGTGGGAACCCAGGTCAGGATTTTCTGAAACCCAAGGAAAGCTGGCTGATACTTCTATTTTTTAACATAAACTTCATTATGCGCTGTTTTACTTAGTGTTGCGATAGTATATTTTCGTATGTATGCTCAAGCCTGTCA
>NZ_JBIFFJ010000071.1:0-1798 GCF_043556915.1 Sulfitobacter sp. 1A15299
GATCCGTCCCCCGCCGCTGACCGGCATACATAGGTGCCGGACAGCGGCTCCCTTATCGCATGAGAGCCGCCCTCAGCCTAAGACAAGAAGTGTCACTCTCCTTGCATACGGTAGCGAGGATTAGTGGACATGGGATGGGTGACGATGAGTGAGCGCGAGTTGAACCGCGTTGAGGTTTTGGCGCAGGTCGACGATGGTCGGCTGACGGTAGCTAATGCGGCGAACATGTTGGATCTGACACGGCGGCAAGTGTTTCGGCTTTTAAAGCGATACCGCCAGGACGGCGCCTCAGCGATCCGGCATAAGTCGCGTGGGCGCGCGCCGAACAACCAAATCCACTCAGCCAAACGCGATTATGCGCTTACCGTCATCAAGGAACATTATCCGGACTTCGGGCCGACGCTTGCGGCTGAGATGTTGGCCGAACATCATGGGTTAAAGGTCTCGCGTGAGACGGTGCGCAAGTGGATGGTTGAAGATGGCATCTGGCTGTCTCGCAAGCAGCGCCGCCAGTTTCATCAACCTCGCCTGCGCCGGGAATGCTTCGGTGAGCTGATCCAGATCGACGGCTCGGACCATCGCTGGTTTGAAGACCGCGCACCACCTTGCACCCTGCTTGTGTTCATCGATGACGCGACCAGCACGCTCATGGAACTGCGGTTTGTGAAGTCAGAGAGCACGTTCAGCTACTTTGAAGCTTTGGAAAGCTACCTGCACAAACACGGTCGCCCGGTCGCGTTCTATTCCGACAAGCACACGGTGTTCCGTGTCTCCAAAGAAGACGCCAAGGGTGGTGCGCGGATCACCCAGTTTGGTCGGGCGCTGAGTGAGCTAAACATCGAGATTCTCTGCGCCAATTCGAGCCAGGCCAAAGGCCGTGTCGAACGCGCCAACCGCACGTTGCAGGATCGGCTGGTCAAGGAACTGCGCATCGCGGGCATTTCAGACATGGAAGCTGGAAACGCCTATTTGCAAGGCTTCAAAGACCGCCACAACGCCAGGTTCGCCAAGGCCCCGGCCCGGTCGGACAACCTGCATCGCGCGCTCAATGTCGAGCCGGATCGGCTGGCAGATGTGCTGTGCTGGCGCGAGAACCGCTATGTCGGCAGGCAGTTAACGTTCTCCTACGACCGCAAGCGGATCATGCTCGAAGAGAGTGACATCACGCGCGGGCTGGTTGGCAAATACGTGGACACCTACGCCTTTGTTGATGGCCGGTTCGAGGTGCGCTCCAAAGGCCGCTCCCTGCCCTACACAGTCTTCGACATGGATCAGCGCGTCACCCATGCGGCAATCACCAGCAACAAAAACCTGAGCGCAGTTCTGGAACACATCAAGGAGATGCAGGACGCCGCGCCGCCAAAGCCGAAGGTGCGGACAAATTCCGAGAAGATGGGTTATAAACCGAATGGGCGGCGTCCTGGCAGGCCCTCAGGATCGAAAGCCAAGAAGAAGATTGCGCAGGCGGCGGAATAGGCCAAAATCGACGGTATGACTGAGGACGAGCCAGAGATCATCTTTTCCGAATACACCCAGACCGTCACCATCGACGGGCATCACTTTGACGTCGAGATTTACAAGACCAGCATCGATCCCGGCTGGATCCTGTCAGTTGAGAACCAATTCGGCACGTTGAAGATTTCAGACAATCCGCCCTTCTTTGGTGATGTCCTTGCGTGGCGTGCCTTTGAAAAGATCGTGCGCGAAGACGGCGTCAGAGCATTCTACAATCAGACCGAACAACGGAAGCTGGGTCTCTAAGCCAATCCCCGCAAGGCTTTTCAGCCCTTCGATATGT